>JALXCV010000021.1 GCA_026990765.1 Hyphomicrobiales bacterium
AACTGACAAAACCTCTTGAAATCCTGACAGTAAAAGCCTTGCAACCTACAAGACATTTTACAAGGCACTGCCACGATGAATACCCAAAACCCAATCAATATCTGTCGGCAAACGGCTGACGATCACGCTGCTGTTGAAACCCTGCTTGATGAAGCCTTTGGTATGGACCGCCAGACTAAAGCCTCGTATCGGTTGCGCGAGGGTGAACAGCCGCTTGACGGGCTGGCTTTTGTAACAAAAGACAATAATGGCGAGATTACCGGCTGTATCAGTTTCTGGAAAATCCTGATCGGTGATCAACATTGTGAAGCTGTGCTGCTTGGCCCGCTGGCGGTTGCGCCAGATCATCAGGGTGAAGGGCTGGGAAAGGCGCTGATGCAATATGGCATTTCCAGAGTCCGCAATAATGGACACAGGCTGATACTGCTGGTTGGTGATGCACCCTATTACGCCAGAGCCGGGTTTAGACAGGTGCCAGTCGGCAAGATTGTTTTCCCGGGGCCGGTTGACTATGCAAGATTGTTATATCTGGAACTGGAGGCAGGTGCCATGCAGGAAATGCGCGGGCTGGTTATAGCGCCCGGGCGGGCCTAGCGGGTTTTGGCTGTGCTTTGGGCAAGGCCGATGCCGAGCAGCACCAGCAACAGGGATATGGCATGAAACAGCTCAAAACTTTCGCCAAGCAGCAGGATGGCAAACAGGGAACTGAATACCGGGACCAGATTGATGAATACACCGCCACGGTTTGAGCCGAGCCGTTCAAGCCCGCGCATCCACATTATCTGGCCGATGATTGACGGGAAAATGGCTATATAGACCACTACAGCCATGGCCTGTAAGTCCGGGGCAATCTGATTGCCCTGATGCCAGTCAAATATCGCAAAAGCAGCAGAGGTGACAAATGCGGAAAAACCCAAAATGGCCATGAAATTAAGCCAGTGGATTTGCGGCACCTTTATCAGAAAGGCGCTGTAAACAGCATATAACAATACGGCGATCATCATTATCAGGTCACCATAATTAAGGCTCTGGTCAAGAACCCCGAGCGGATTGCCATTGGTTACCACGATCACCACTCCCAGCAGGGTTAGCCCGAAGCCGATCATCTGGCGCCTTGTGGTGCGCAGGCGAAAGAAAAGGTAATTGATTATAAATACCAGCATCGGGATAGCGGCCTGTTCAATGCCGACATTGATGGCACTGGTATGGTTTAGAGCCAGATACATGATGTTGTTAAAGGCGGAAAAACCTATCACCCCCAAAGCCAGCAGCAAGGGCAAATGCGGTTTCAGATCAGACCACTGGCGTTTGAGATGCGGCAGGGCAAAGGGCAAAACGATCAGCATGGCACCCAGCCAGCGAAATGAAGTCAGCAAGGCAGGCGATATATGACCAACAGCCAGCTTGCCGGCAACGGAATTGCCGCCCCATATCAAGGGTGCCAGTGTTAGCATGACATATGGATGGGGATAGAGGCGCCCTTGTGCTGATTTCATTGTCTGATATCTGTCTTTTGATAGTTGCTGAAACAGTTACATGAGTTTTTATGTCATGGATAGTTCAGAACGGATTTTATCGTCCATTTGAATTACTGTCCTTTGTGCAATGGATGTTAAAACTTAAGCTTTCGCCTAAAGATATTTTGATAAAAGCTGATTGTCTGCGGTTGCTGTCAGGTGATTGCCATGATCATATTATTTTTTATTTGCCCGACGGATTGTTAAGTCGTATCCGTTTCATCGTGTGGTAATTATATTTGATGATGGATGTTCCCAAGTGAAATTTTTGAAAAAACTGCTGTTTGTGCCACCGATAATTCTGGGTGTGCTGGTGTTGATGTATTTCGTCAATCAAAAGAAGCCTCCGCAATTTAATCCTCCGGCAGAACAGGCCCGACATGTCAGGGTGATTGAGGTGACACCGGTCAAGGTTGTGCCAAGGATACACGGGTTTGGGGCGGTGGAGCCGGACAAGCAATGGTCGGCAACGGCTCAGGTTTCCGGTGAAATTGTCTATGTGCATCCAAAGCTGAAGAATGGTTCAATACTTGATGCCGGCACCGAAATCATCAGGATTTCACCGGCTGATTATGAACTGGCCATTGCCCAGGCAAGGGCGAATATCCGCTCCAGTGAAGCCCGGATAAAGGAACTGGCGGTTAGTGAAAAAAACACCCGTGAACTGCTGGAAATTGAAAAGCAGTCTTTGGTAATCCGGGAACGTGAACTTAAACGGCAAAAAGACCTTCTGGCCAAGAAAACCGTTGCCCGTTCAGCGGTTGACCGGGCGATGCGAGACAGTTTTGTACAGCGCAAAAAGGTTCAGGATCTGGAAAACGCCTTGCGGCTAATCCCTACCCAGCTTGAGGTGCAAAAGGAACAGGTTGAGGTTTACAAGGCGCAATTGAAATCGGCTGAACTCAATCTGGCCCGTACAAGGATAAAAATGCCATTTGGTGGCAGGGTCTCCAAAGTGGATGTTGAAGTGGCGCAATTTGCCCAGCCGGGGCAGAAACTGGCCGCGGTCGACGGGATAGCAACGGCAGAAATAGAAGCACAAATAGCACTGGACAGGTTTTTACAGTTTCTGGCAGCAGCAGCCGGCACGGAACGAATGACCGGGGTTGATGTTCACTCATTGAGTGAAATGGCGGCCAGATTGAAGTTTGGCGTCAAGGTGCATCTTAAAACCGGTTCGGGCGCTGCCAGCTGGGATGGGCGGTTTGCCAGAATCAGCGATACTATCGATCCAAAAACCCGAACTGTTGGCATTATTGCAGCAGTTGACGGGGCCTATGACAAGGCGATTGCCGGCAAGCGGCCACCTCTTGCCAGAGGCTTGTTTGTGGAAGTTGAAATGACTGCACGGGCACTGGGCAAGCATCTGATTGTACCACGCTCCAGCATCCATAATGGCAGGCTTTATGTGGCCAATGCCAAGAACCGTCTGGAGATAAGGACTGTTGAAACCGGTCTGGTGCAGGACGGGTTTGCCATTATCAAAACCGGTCTTGAAGCTGGTGACAAGGTGGTAGTGTCTGACTTGACCCCGGCGATAAATGATATGTTGCTGAAAATAACCGATGATAAACAGCTATCGGCGCAATTAAGCCAGCAGGCCGGTAATGGGGAAGCTGTTCAATGATACGTTTTTTTGCTTCTCACCCAACCGCTGCCAATCTGATCATGATTGGGCTGGTGGCAATAGGTCTGGTGGCAGCTCCCACCTTGCAGCGCGAAACTTTTCCACGGGTGGCGCCCAGCAGGGTGCAGGTGATGGCGGTTTATCCCGGTGCCCGGCCTGAAGAGGTGGAAGAGGCACTTTGTCAGAGGATAGAAGATGCGATTGACCGGATTTCAGATGTTGACGAGATCATCTGTGAGGCCAATGAGGGGCTGGCCAAGGCAATTATCGAGATGCGTGAAGGCAGCGATCTTGATCAGTTTACCTCAGATGTAAAAACTGAAATCGAAGCGATTACCGATTTTCCCGACAAGGTGGAAAAACCGGTCATTTCACAATTGGGGCGCACTGATTTTGTCGCCTCGGTGGTAGTGTCTGGACCCAGCGACAGAACCCAGTTGAAGGCACTGGCTGAAAATGTGAAAGATAAAATGCTGCGCTATGGCGGTATTCCAAAAGTTGATGTAACCGGATTTTCCGACCGGCAGATAAGAATAGAAATATCTGATCTGGCGTTGCGCCAGTATGGTTTGAGTGTGTCTGACATTGCCAATACGATCAGGCGGCAGAATATTGATCTGCCATCTGGTACGATTTTGACCCCTGAACGTGATCTGCTGGTGCGGTTTGCCGATGAGCGCAAGCGGGTCGATGATATTCGTGATCTGGTGGTTGTATCGGCCAGCGGTGGCGGGCAGATACGGCTTGGCGATGTGGCACGGGTTACTGACAGGTTTGAACTGGATGAGACCAAGGTGATATTCAATGGCAAACCGGCTGCAATTTTAAATATCACCAAGACTCCAAAGGATGATACGCTCAATGTCATTGACCGGGTCAATGAGTTTTTGAAAGCCGAACGCCTGATTGCAGCGCCTGGTGTCTCAATGGTGGTGTCCAATGATGTGTCCTCGATTGTACGTGACCGGCTGCGACTGGTTTTGAGCAATGGAGCCATGGGGCTGGCGCTGGTATTCTTTGTATTGTGGCTGTTCTTTGGTTTTCGCTATTCATTCTGGGTGGCTGCCGGTCTGCCGGTTTCGTTTCTGGGTGCGCTGGCGATAATGAGCGGGCTTGGACTGACGATCAATATGCTTTCAATGGTCGGGTTGCTGATCGTGGTTGGCCTGTTGATGGATGATGCCATTGTTATTGCCGAAAATGTTGCCGCCCAGCGCGAAAAGGGCAAATCGGCATTGCAGGCAGCCATTGATGGAACCATGCAGGTATCGCCCAGTGTGTTTGCTTCCTTTGCCACCACGACCTGTATTTTCGGATCGCTTGCCTTTATCAAGGGGGATATTGGCCAGATTTTGAAAGTGGTGCCAATCGTCATGCTGCTGGTGCTGGTGGTATCACTGATTGAAGCCTTTTATATATTGCCCAAGCATTTGTCGCATTCAATGAAACATGGCGGCGACAAGGTGGGGGTGGTGCAGCATTATGTTAACTGGATCATCGGCTGGGTGCGCGATCATGTGATCGGGCCAGCAGCGCGGTTCGCGGTTCGCTGGCGCTATTTTACTGCCGGGCTTGCCATTATGAGCCTGATAATAACTTTCAGCACCATAGCCGGGGGCATATTGAAATTTTCACCATTTCCTGAGCTTGAAGGTGATGTGATGGAGGCACGGATATTGCTGCCTCAGGGAACGCCGCTGAAACGCACTGAAGAAGTGGTTGCCAGGGTCAATGCAGCCTTGAAAAAAATTGATGATGAGCTTTCAGCCAGACAGCCGGGCAAGGCAAGGCTGGTTGAAAAAGTTACGGTGAAATTTAACCAGAATACTGATTCCCATGAAACCGGCCCGCATGTGGCCACCATAACGGCTGATCTGTTATCATCAGACAAGCGCAATATACGCATGAATGATGTGCTGGCCGCGTGGAGAAAGCAAACCGGGTCGATCAGTGATGTGATAGCCATCAAATTTACTGAAACAGTTATAGGACCGGGTGGTCTGGATATTGACTTGCGACTTTCCGGTAATGATCTGGCCGAGTTGAAATCAGCTTCGGTTGAATTGCAAAACTGGTTGAAACGCTATGACGGGGTGATGAACATCATGGATGATCTGCGCCCGGGAAAGCCGGAGATAAAAATTCATCTCAAGGATGGGGCTTCCACCCTTGGGGTTGATGCCAGCATGATTGCTGATCAGTTGCGCACAGCCCTGTTTGGCACCACGGTTTCTGAAATCCAGCGCGGCGGGGAATCTTACGAGATAGATGTCAGGCTGGATCTTGGGGATCGCAATTCGCTGGCTGATCTTGATTATTTCACCATTACCACCGGCAAGGGAACCAAGGTGCCCTTGAGTGTGGTTGCCAATATTGAAAATGACCGGGGTTATTCGCGCATTAACCGGGTAAACGGTTTGCGGACAGTGTCGGTGCAGGGCGATGTGGATTCCAGATTTGGCAATGCCGGGGCTATCTTAAAGGATACTGAAAAGAAACTGTTTGCAGATTTGAAAAAGCGACATCCAGGTATTTTTCTTTCACTGCAAGGGGCTAATAATGATGCCAAAAAGACGCAAAAATCGATGATTTCCGGTTTTATACTGGGGTTGATCGGGGTGTATCTGTTATTGTCATTTCAGTTTCGTTCCTATGTTGAACCGGTCATTGTCATGATAATTATTCCTTTTGCCTTTATCGGGGCTGCATGGGGGCACATCCTCATGGGGCTGGAATTTACCATGCCGTCAATGCTGGGATTTGTGGCGCTGGCAGGTGTGGTGGTCAATGATTCCATTTTGCTGGTGAATTTCATCAAGCACCATCATGGGGAAACATCATCGGTTGCAGAAGCTGCACCCATGGCGACCAAAGCCAGATTCAGGGCAATATTACTTACATCCCTGACCACAATTGTCGGTTTGATGCCAATGCTGTTTGAAACCTCTCTGCAGGCGCAAATCCTGATACCACTGGTGGCAAGCCTGGCTTTTGGCCTGTTGTCGGCAACGGTACTGGTGCTGTTTATCGTACCGGCGTTTTATACTATTCTGGATGATATGGGACTGGCCAGTCTGGATTGAACAAATGCTCAGAGCACTGATGATTTTGGCTATGCTGGTATCGGCTTCGGGGATGGTCGCAGCCGAACCGGTCAGCCATGCAGATGCTGTTGCCCGGATAATGCCGGATGCCGGCAAAATCTTGCACGGGGTGTTTCCAGGTGGCTATAGCGGTGATGAGGATGATATTACCCTTGAGCAGGTTGCTGATTATGAAAAAACTGTCGGGCGGCGTGTTGACTGGGTCATGTTCAGCAATAACTGGTTTTCTGATCGGAATTTCCCGACCAGCACTGCTGACTGGATAAGAAAAACCGGGGCTGTGCCTTATGTGCGCTTGATGCTGCGTTCAGATACTGAGGAAGATCACAGCGAGAAACTGTTCAGCCTTAAAGCCATTGTGAGGGGTGATTTTGATGCTGATCTGAAAAAATGGGGCAGGCAGGTGGCAAGATTTGCCTCTCCGGTGATAGCCGAGTTCGGCACGGAAATGAATGGCAGATGGTTCCCGTGGAATGCTCACTGGAACGGGCGCAAGCGCGGGGCAGCAATGTTTGCCAAAACCTACCGGCATATAATTGATATGACCAGAAGGGCTGGTGCCAGTAATATTGTCTGGGTTTTCCATGTCAATAATGAAGATGATCCGGTCAGGAGCTGGAACCGGTTTGAAAGATATTACCCAGGTGATGATTATATTGATTGGCTGGGAGTATCAATCTATTCGGCCCAGTCACCGTTTGACAAATGGCTGACGGATTTTACAAAGTCACTGCCGCAAGTGATGCGACGTTTTGCCAAAATGGCACCTTCAAAACCGGTTATCATTGCTGAAATGGGAACGGATGTAAGAAACCGGAGGCAAAATGCTGCCAAATGGGCCGATGCGGCCATAAGCATGATTTTAAGCGGGCGCTGGTCAAAGCTGATTGGTTTTAACTGGTGGAACGAGACATGGCCTAATGGTGATGATCCGGCAAGAGCAACTGATATGCGGGTTCAGTCTGATGCGGCACTGGTCAAAATCATGCGCAAACATCTTGCCAGCCCGAAGCTACAAAAGCGTTAAGCAACTGGTTAAGCATATATTAACATGGTGTTTTGTTATGGGACTCCATTGTTGTAGAATCGCCCCGATACAAATATTTCCGGGGTGTCAGCAATGGGTTTTCTTTTCGAAGCTATAGAAAATGGCTATGTGCATAATCGCGCTGATCATGTGGCGCATGATTTAAGCTTTGCGGTGCAGGGCCGGGTGGTTCCGTGTCTGGAAGTGGAACTGAAACCGGGTGAAGGCATTATTTGCGCAGCTGACACTATTTTGCGACATGACAGCAATATTTCAATCAAGGCCTGGCCGGGACTTAATGGTGACCGGCTTTTGGTGCTCAATGGTGAAACCAAAGGTGAATTGTCAGTGACACTGTCGACCGGGTTTGTCGGTTATGCCGGTGGCTTCATGCTGGGGGAATATCAAGGCAGGCTGTTATGCCCGGTTTCTGCACTGATGGCCAATGGCCCAGGGGTCAGTGCCGGGTTCTATGCCAAGTTCCGCAAGCAGGGACTGGATATGGTGATTGTTGAGGGGCAGGGCTGGGCATTTTTGCGTTCATCAGGTGATGTGATTGAATACAGGATACTGGCTGGCCAGTCGATGCAGGTCAGGGCGCATTCAATTGCTGCCATGACAGCAACTATTGATTTTGATCCGGTTGATGATATTTGCTCTGGTGGTGTGAGCGCCAGCCGCAAGACTCCAGCCTTTGCCAGACTGACCGGGCCGGGTGTTGTCTGGTTGCAATCAATGGCGTTTGAAGGATCAGACCGTCTGCCGGAAATTACCAGGCCAAAACCACAAAACATAAGTGAGATTGCAACTGGCGGGGTTGCGTTTGTCAATGGAAGCAGCGCATAGTCTGGCTGATGATTGTAATTTTCATTGCGGCTTTTGCAGAAATGAAGCCGGGAGAAGAATTTCACAATTGCTGGTGTAAATACTGAATGTATTTTTGACTATTATGAACAAGGCTGAAAATATCAAAACTGCACTTGTAACCGGCGCTGCCATGAGAATTGGCCGCCAGATTGCACTTGATCTTGCCGGGGATGGCTGGGCGGTTATTGTTCATTATGCCGGGTCGGAAGAAGGGGCTGACGAGTTGGTTGGCGAAATTACCGCAAATGGTGGAACCGCTTACAGTCTGGCTGGTGATCTGGCCAATGCCGGGGTGGTCGAAAACCTGGTGAACAGGGCGATAAAACTTATCGGTCCATTGTCCTTGCTGGTCAATAATGCTTCACGCTTTGAGCGTGATGATGTCAAGGACATGACGATTGCCGGGTGGGATTTGCATATGGATATCAACCTTCGTGCCCCGGCGTTTCTGGCGCAGAAATTTGCAGATCAATTGCCTGAGAATGTGTCAGGCAACATTATCAACCTGATTGACCAGCGGGTGTGGCGGTTAAATCCCGAGTTCTTTTCCTATACAGTATCAAAGGCAGCTTTGTGGGACATGACCCGGACCATGGCGCAAGCTCTGGCACCGCAAATAAGGGTGAATGCGATCGGGCCGGGACCGGCTTTGCCATCATCGCGGATGGATATGAAAGAATTTGAAAAGCAGTGCCGTCTGACGCCTCTGGGAGTTGGAACCTCGCCAGAGGAGATTTCGTCGGCCTTGCGGTTTATATTGTCGTCCCCGGCAATGACAGGACAGATGATAGCGCTTGATGGTGGTCAGCATCTGGCATGGCAAACCCCTGATGTGGTTGAGGTAACTGAATAATGACAAGAAATAAAAACACAGTTGTTGAAGGCATAGCCAGTGCGTCCAAAGGCATAAGGCATGTATTTGTACGTGATCTGCAATTGCGGGCGACGCTTGGAGTGTATGATCATGAAAAGCTGGAGCCACAGCGGGTGATAATCAACGTGGATCTGTCAGTAACCGAACGCGGTGAGCCATTGGATGATGACATTCACAATGTTGTCTCTTATGAAAAGGTGGTGAACCATGTTAAGGGGATTATCGATCAGGGACATGTGCATCTGGTCGAGACGCTGGCAGAGATGATTGCAGAAGAATGTCTTGCCAATCCGTGGACCAAAGCGGTGAGAGTGCGAATAGAAAAGCCGGATATTATCCCAGAAGCCGGCTCGGTTGGTGTGGAGATTGAACGATTTAGCGAATGAACAATCCGGCCCTGAGGTAATAGCGGCATTTGTCAAACTGCTTCCCGGCAAGCCGGGGGTTTACCGGATGTTGAACAAGGCCGGGGATGTTTTATATGTCGGCAAGGCACGTTCATTAAAAAACCGGGTGTCGAGCTATACCAGGGCTGGCGGGCATACCAACCGTATTGCGGCGATGATTGCGGCTACCTCATCGATGGAATTTGTCACCACGGCCAGTGAAGCAGAAGCATTGCTGCTGGAAGCCAATCTGATAAAGAAGCTGAAACCGCATTTCAATGTGGTGATGCGCGATGACAAGTCTTTTCCCTATATTCTGATTGCGCGTGATCATGCTGCTGCACAGATCACCAAACATCGCGGCGCCAGATCAAGAAAGGGTGAGTATTTCGGCCCGTTTGCCTCTGCCGGGGCGGTGAACCGGACAATCAATGCCATGCAGAAGGCTTTTTTGCTCAGAACATGTTCCGACAGTGTCTATGATAATCGCACCCGGCCATGTCTGTTGTTTCAGATAAAGCGCTGTGCCGGGCCGTGTACAGGTGAGGTTTCACAAACAGAATATGAAAAGCTGGTTGCATCAGCAACGGCTTTTTTGCAAGGCAAATCAAGTTCAATCCGGGCTGATCTTGTCAAATCCATGGAAAGTGCATCGGACAATCTGGATTTTGAGCAGGCTGCGGTTTATCGTGACCGGATATCGGCGCTTAGTCATGTATCGGCCAATCAGGGTATCAATCCGCATACTCTCAAGGAAGCTGATGTTTTTGCGCTGTATCAGGAGGGCGGTCAGACCTCGATACAGGTGTTTTTCTTCAGGGCCGGGCAGAACTGGGGCAACAAGGCTTATTTTCCCCGTGCTGACAAGTCGTTCAGTTCATCGCAGGTACTGGCGGCATTTCTTTCACAGTTTTATGATGATCGCCCGATACCAAAGCTGGTGCTGTTATCTGAGGATGTGGCCGAGCGTGAGTTGCTGGAAAATGCCTTTACCACCAGGGCCGGGCGCCGGGTGCATGTGGATGTTCCAAAACGCGGGGAGAAGCGGGCGCTGGTTGAACATGCCGCTGTTAATGCACGCGAAGCACTGGGGCGGCGGCTGGCAAATTCGCAATCGCAGGGCAAATTGCTGGATGGGGTAATGAAGGTCTTTGGGCTGGAGCGGCGACCACGGCGGATAGAGGTTTATGACAATTCACATATTCAGGGCACAAATGCAGTCGGCGGGATGATTGTTGCCGGGGCTGAAGGCTTTTCCAAACCGCATTATCGCAAGTTCAATATCAAGTGGAAGGAAACTGATACGGGCGATGATTATGCAATGATGCGTGAAGTTCTTACCCGCCGGTTCTCGCGGCTATTGAAAGAACATGATGATGATCGCGGGAGCGAACAGGCAGATGCAATGCCATACTGGCCGGATCTGGTGCTGATCGATGGAGGGCGTGGGCAATTGTCAGTGGTGCGTGAATGTTTGGCGGAGCTGGGAATTGAAGATGTGCTGGTGGCCGGGGTGGCCAAGGGGCCAGATCGTGATGCGGGGCGTGAACACATTTATTTGCACGGGCGAAAGCCGTTTATGCTGGAAAAACGTGACCCGGTTTTGTACTATATTCAAAGACTGCGTGATGAGGCGCACCGGTTTGCCATCGGTACGCACCGGGCGCGGCGCAAGAAAACCATGGCGGCCAATCCGCTGGATGAAATTGCCGGAATTGGCCCTGGTCGCAAGAAATCACTGCTCAGAGCTTTTGGCTCGGCCCGCGAAGTGTCACGGGCCAGTAAAAATGATCTGGAAAAGGTTGAAGGTATCAGCCAGTCTATGGCACAAGTAATCTGGGATCATTTTAACGGGCAAGGCTAATGGGCCACACAATGGATGATATGGATATCAAACGGCAAAGGCTGTTGGCAGTTGCTCTGAACTGGCCGAATATAATCACCTATGGTCGCATAGCCGGGGTGCCGGTGGTATCCGCCATGCTGCTTTATGGTGGTGATACGGCGCGCTGGGTGGCGCTTGGGGTTTTTGTGTTTGTTGCCATATCAGATTTCTTTGATGGTTATCTGGCCCGTTTGTGGTCGCAACAATCACGTCTGGGCCAAATGCTGGACCCGATTGCCGACAAGCTGGTAGTGGCAGCCATATTATTGGTGCTGTGTTATGATGGAACGGTGCATTCATATCATATATGGGCGGCCATTATCATCATATCACGGGAAATTCTGGTGTCGGGATTGAGGGAGTTTCTGGCTGAATTGCAGGTTTCTGTGCCGGTAACGCAGCTGGCAAAATGGAAAACCGCCTTGCAGATGGTTGCCTTTGGCTTCCTGATTGCCGGACCTGCAGGCGACAAGGTTTTATATGGCAATACCGAAATCGGTCTGTTTGGTTTGTGGGTTGCTGCGATGATTACGCTATATACAGGATATGACTATTTCCGGGCCGGGATTATTCACCTGGCAGAAGATGAGTAGGAATTCACGAAAATGAAGATTTTGTATTTTGCCTGGGTGCGGCAGAAAACCGGTGTGTCTGAGGAAACTGTTGAGGTTCCATCAGGAGTTACAAATGTTGGCCAGTTGATTGACTGGCTAAAGACACGCGGTGAAGAGTTTGAAAATGCCTTTGCTGATTTGCGTAGCATAAGGGTGGCGGTCAATCAGGAGCACACTGATTTTGATGCCCCGATTAAAGGCGCATATGAAGTAGCGTTTTTTCCACCGGTAACTGGTGGTTAGCGCACTTTCAATATCAGATACAATACGGGGCGGTACAGAAATACCGCCCCGGTTGTTTTCAGCTATAGGTCCTGACCTATTTCAGCAACGCTTTCATCAGGCGTTTGTCGCGCCCATAAACATCCTTGCGGAAATTTACGGTGCCATCCTTGTTGACCCAACTGGTCAGATAGGTGACATGCACCGGTATCTTGGTTTTAAGCCTGACTATACGACGCTTGCCGGAGGCAATCTGGTTGCGGATGCGCTGTTCGCTCCAGCCCTGGGGTTTTAGCAGAACAGCGGCCAGTTTTACCGGATATTGCACCCGCATGCAGCCATGGCTGAAATAACGTGTATCCCGGTTGAACAGGCTTTTTGACGGGGTGTCGTGAATATAAACATTATATTTGTTGGGGAAGATGAATTTCAAACGGCCAAGTGCATTGCGGCCTCCTGAATCCTGACGCAGTCGGTATGGAATCCGGCTTATTGAATTCCAGTTGACCGAATACGGATTTACTTCACCACTGGAGCTCAAAATGCGAATATTCTGGCGTTGCAGATAACCGGGATCACGCCGCAGTTTTGGCAAATATTCCTTGTTGGCAATAGATGGCGGTACGTTCCAGTATGGGTTGATAACCAGATATTCCATTTTGTCACTGAATACCGGGGTTCTGTGGAACGGCTTGCCAACCACTATGCGAGCAACTAGACGGGTTTTTTCCCTGTCTGGCAACGTATCAACGACTTTCAGAATCTGGTCGGCCTGATTGACAAATACATAGCGTTTGCCAAGGTTTTTGCTCATCCAGCGGCGACGTTCCAGATTTATCTTCATCTGTTTAATGCGATAGGAGATCGGCACATTCATGGCTTTCAGGGTTGAGGGGCCAATAACCCCGTCTTGCGTGCGGCCATGGCGTTGCTGAAAATGTTTCACAGCTGTTACCAGTTCGTCATCATAGGTTGTGCTGGCGGCATTCTCATTATTTGCAAGATCGCCATAGCTTAACAGTAATTTGCGGATAGCTGGAACCCGCGGGTCGTCCATTCCCGGTTTCAGGGCCTTGCCAGCCGGGATTTTTGGCAGCTCACCAAGCGATGCAAGTTCGCGATATTCTGCCAGTTTCTGTTTCAGTCGTCCGTAGCGGGGATTTTTCTCAGCCAGTGAGTAGATATATGCGTCAAGCTTGTCGGCTTCTTCGGCACCATCAATAAGGCTTAAAGGACCGGGGCCATGCGGGTTGAGGTGCAATTCGCTGTTTACGCGTGATGGTTTGAGATGGCCAGTGGTCAGGTCGCTGGCAAAATCAGCAAATGCCATGGACAACAGGAAGTCCAGTTCGGCCAGAACTTCCGGGTTGGTGGCGTCCATGCGCTCGGCAATGGCGTCTGTGTCATAAAATTCCGGGTTCAGGCCATGTTCATGGGCGTTTTTCAGAGCCTTGAACAATGCCTTGCCCTTGCCTTTAATGCCGGTATCCCTGGTCCAGACGGGTTTGTAGTTGCGGTCCTGATAAAAGGTGAATATCTGAAACAGCCGCTGGTCATCGGCGCTGTTGCCAAGATTCAAGTGGCCAGATGTGATGATCTGTTCAATGGCGGTGCCGACAGATTCATTTTTTGCCGAATAAGCCGGCGTCAGCATCAGCAGTGAACATAAAAAGGTGCCTGCAATCAGTTTGACAAATCCAGTCATGGTATTCTCCAGCATTTTAGATTCATTGCCAGAGCATATATGACTTGAGGTCACAAGTGAATCAAATTCTTACAGCCTGACTTCTTTCTCATAATCGCTCATGAGGGTTTTGGTTATCTCGCCAACTTCGAAATTATATGGACCGATTTCTGATACCGGTGTTACTTCAGCAGCGGTGCCGACCAGGAAACATTGCTCAAAATCCTGCATTTCATCTGGCATGATAGCCCGTTCATTGACTTTTATCTGTCGGGTTTCAGCCAGTCCTATGACCGTCTGGCGGGTAATGCCATTAAGGAAGCAGTCTGGTGTTGGGGTGTGCAACTCACCATCTTTAACGAAAAACACATTGGCACCAGTGGCTTCGGCAACCTGTCCGCGCCAGTCCAGCATCATCGCATCGGTGTAGCCTTTGGCCTCGGCCTTGTGCTTGGACATGGTGCAGATCATGTAAAGGCCGGTGGCCTTGGCAGCAGAAGGAGCGGTTGCCGGATCAGGGCGGCGCCATTCGGCAATATCCAGACGGATGCCTTTCAGCTTTTCTGCCGGGTCGAAATATGAAGGCCACTGCCAGATGGCGATTGCCAGATTTATGGTTGTTGCCTGGGCCGAGATTGCCATCATTTCTGAACCGCGCCAGGCGATCGGGCGGACATAGGCGTCTTCAAAGCCCTGTTTTTCCAGCGCGCTGACACAGGCTTCATTGATTTCATCAATAGTATAGGGAATCTCCATGCCCAGAATTTCGCCAGAACGGATCAGGCGTTCATTATGTTCGTGCATTTTGAAAATCTTGCCGCCATAGGCGCGCTCACCTTCAAATACACCCGAGCCATAATGCAGCCCATGCGAGAGCACATGCAGTCTGGCATTTTCCCACGGAACGAACTCACCGTTCATCCATATTTCACCTTCACGTTGATCAAAAGGTATGCCAGCCATAATGTTTAAGCTCCTTGAACCAAAAACTGGAAAACAGGTCAGTTATACTGCTATAGACAAGCCAATATTGGTCAAGTTGGAAAATATGTCAATAAGACTTACCTATTTTAAATGCGACAAGTGGGAGCAGGTATGAGTGAAAATGCGAAAGATGAGAAAATAGTAGAGCTTATGGAGCTGATGTTTTTCGCGTATCGTGATTTTATCTCAGACCCTGATGAAATTCTGCTTGAGTATGGTTTTGGCCGGGCGCATCATCGGGTGTTGCATTTTGTTGGGCGCCATTCCGGGATCAGGGTGGCTGAACTGCTGGATATTTTGCGGATTACCAAACAGAGCCTGGGGCGGGTTCTGAAAGAACTGATTGATACCGGCTTTGTCTATCAGGTTGAGGGTGAGACTGACAGGCGGCGGCGTTTGTTATATCTGACAGAGCAGGGTTGTGAATTGCATCGCCAGCTTATGGCTCCACAGATTTCACGGTTCAAGGCAGCGCTTGCCGCAAGTGACCTTGGCATTGAAGGTGGACATCGCGACATGATGTATTATCTTATAAATAGGGATGATCAAGCCCATGTGAAGCATTTGCTGGAGAATGCTTCGCTCAATTGTGAACAGGAGAAACCAGCGACGTGAGTTCTGCAGATCAGCATATTCAAGGTAATGAAATGCACTTGCTGGTGGTGGATGATGATACGCGCATTCGGCAATTACTGGTATCGTTCCTGCAGGAAAACGGGTTTCTGGTATCATCGGCAGCAGATGCAGAAACCGCAATCAAGCGGATGAAGTCGATCATTTTCGATCTGGTTGTGCTGGATGTAATGATGCCGGGTATCAGCGGAATTGAACTGACAAGGCAATTGCGGGCTGCAAGAATTGAAGTACCAATCCTGTTTTTGTCAGCGCTGGCAGAAAGTGATGACAGGATTGAGGGACTGGCAAGCGGTGGTGATGATTATCTGGCCAAACCGTTTGAACCGCGTGAATTGCTGTTGAGGATCAATAATCTGCTGAAACGGCGGGGCAATGACAGCAATCTGTCACAAACTGTCAGTTTTGGCCCGTTTGTGTTTAATCCGGCAAGAGGTGAACTGACCCGTGATGATAAGCCTGTCAGGCTGACCACCAGAGAAAGTGATATGTTGAAAATCCTTGCCAGAAGTGCCGGCAATACAGTCAGCCGGGCTGATCTGGCTGCGCCTGGCAGCAATGAGAATACTCGCGGGGTGGATGTGCAGGTTAACCGCCTGCGCTCCAAGATAGAAGATGATCCCTCAATGCCGGTTTACTTGCAGACTGTTCGCGGACGCGGATATGTTCTGTTTGTTGATTAGCGACTTTCAAGCTTTTCTGATACTTTCAGGAGCCAAAACAGTCTTGCCATGCGGGTTTGTTCAGGTAGGCCATCTGTAGACAAAACATGTCCGAAAAGGCATAAAGCCTTATCTTGTGCTGTTATTTTAATATCTGAGACCTGCTGATCAAACAGAACAAGCATAATTGATAGGGTCTGATCCTGAGTGAAGCTTGATGCCGTTAAACCATGAGAAAACCGGGAAAGATAATCAAAAACATTCCCTTTACTGGCATTTCAACCGGTTTCTGGAACGCCATCTGCCGCGCGGGCTTTATCCTCGCTCGCTGATCATCGTGGTTGCGCCGATGGTGCTTTTGCAGTCATTCATGATCTATGTGATTTTGGAACAGCACTGGAGTGTGGTCACCAAACGATTGTCGCGGGCGGTGGTAAGTGATATTGCCTATATTGTTGCTGATTATGAAAGCCTGGCTGACAAGAATGCCGGACTGGAAGAATTGCAACGCCGGGTGAATTCGCATTTGTCACTGGGAATGAGAATTCAGAAAAACCAGACCTTGCCACCGCCGAAACCCAAACCGTTCTTCTCGCTGGTTGACAAGAAATTGTCCAGATATATTGTCTGGCGAGTGAAGAAACCTTTCTGGATTGATACGATCAGCAATCCGAATTTTATCGATATTCGTATTCAGGTGGACAAGAATCTGGTGTTCCAGTTTCTGGTGCAGCCAGATCGAACCTATGCCACCCAGTCGGGGATGTTTTTAGGGATGCTGGTTGGTTCATCGCTGATGCTGATCATTGTGGCGATCATGTTCCTGCGCAAGCAGATCAAGCCAATTCTCAATCTGGCAAGGGCGGCCAAGAGTTTTGGCATGGGGCGTGATATTGATGATTTTCACCCCTCCGGGGCAAGAGAAGTGCAGATTGCTGCCCAGTCATTCATATCCATGAAGCACCGTATCACGCGGCAGGTTGAACAGCGCACCTTGATGCTGGCCGGGGTTTCACATGATCTAAGAACGATATTGACCCGCTTCAAGTTGCAACTGGCAATGTTTGGTGACAGCAACAAGACCAGGGATCTGGAAGCTGATGTGGAAGAAATGCGCCAGATGATTGAAGCTTATCTGTCATTTGTTCGCGGTGATGGCGGGGAAGTGGTTGAGACAACCAATATTTCGGCTTTGCTGCGCATTGTGCAAAAGTCCCAGCAGCGGGCAGGGCACAAAATACTGGTGGACAGTCCGGAAAATCTGCAATGCACAGTCAAGCCCAATGCCTTTCGCCGATTGCTGGATAATATTGTTTCAAACTCTGTACGCATGAGCCAGAATATCACGATCAGTGCTGAAATCAGCGATGATTATCTGACCATCATTATTGAAGATGACGGACCGGGGATTGATGTTAAAGATCGTGAAGCAGCATTTCGCCCGTTTGTCAGACTGGATAATAGTCGCAATCAGGATGAGGCAGGAACCGGTCTTGGCCTGGCAATCGCCCAGGATATTGTACACAGCCATGGAGGCAATATCCGCCTTGAAGACAGCAAGGAAATGGGTGGGCTGAAAGTGGTGATTGAAATACCGGTTTGAGTGAAACTGATCTTGAATTACTCAATAAAAAGTGTCAGTTCTGAAACACTTTATTATCAGTCACTTAAGTTGGTGTTTCCGCTAGCGCATGTCGCGTTAAGCTGAATTCACTTTGCTGATATGAACGGCCTTGCTTTGCAAGACCCGCCTCATATCTGCAAGTGAATGCTTGAATCCATTCAAATGCAACATGCGCTCACGCCTTAAAGCAGGAAATACACTATGCGCGCCATTTCATGGTGGCTGCAAACCTGGTAATATTCCTTTCTGTTATCATGACATGCGTGTCCCGATGGGTACAGGCTGGTCGGGACCGGCAAGCACTATTGCGCCTTGTGCGTCGGCAAAGCCGAGAACCAGCACTTCAGACATGAATTTGCCAATCTGGCGGGGCGGGAAATTTACTACTGCCATCACCTGTCTGCCGATCAGCTTGCCGGGTACATAATGATCGGTAATCTGGGCGGAGGTTTTTTTCTCGCCGATCTCATCGCCAAAATCGATCCATAGCTTGAGTGCCGGTTTGCGGGCTTCGGGATAATTTTCGGCCCTGATGACTATACCGACGCGAATATCAACTTTCAAAAAGTCATCAAAGCTTATTTGTTCAGAACTCATGTGGTTGCCTTTTGCTGTCTGGTTTTGGATATGCCGCGACCATTTATTGCTGATTTGCAGATGCCTCTGGCCAGTCCCCTGAAGGCGCCTGCAAGGGCAAGCGGGCCTTCAATGCGCCTTAGCCATTTGGCGCCATCGCGCAGTGACTTGTCCAGTGAAGCCATGGTGGTTGACAATCCTTCATCATCATCTTGCAGCCACACCCTGACAGTTCTGGCCATAACCAGTGCCAGACCGGCCCTTTTGGGCATGTCAGGTTTGGTGGAATCATCGATTTGTGCTGCGGTCAGCATCCAGTTGATGGAGTCATGGGCGGTAAATGCCAGACGGATTGCATCTGCCGGGTTGTTGACCGGATTGTCGATTATATTGGCCAGTGCCTGCTTGTCATATTCGCCCATGGCCTCAAGCCGGCGCATGATGACTTCGAACAGACGGTCATGCGGGTCGCCCTCTACGGGGTCATCATCAAGTGATTTCAGCATTGCCTCATCGACTGAACGGGCCAGCAGGGTCAGTATGTCAGCCTTGCAACTGACGACTTTACTGACATCGGCAAGGTCAAGTTTGGCTTTTTCGGCAATGTCGCGCATGGAAATCCGGTCCCAGCTTTTGTCTGCGGCCAGTTTCATTGCAGCGGTGAGGATTTTTTGTTGCGGGGTTTTTCTTGCAGCCATGATGGTGCTCCTGTTTCAGATTTGCCCCATTATAGCAAATCTGGCCTAACTTGCCAGTTCGCGCGAGCGCTCTGTGGCAGCTTTTACGGTTTTGCTGACAAGGGGTTGCAGTCCATCATCAGCCATCAGCACATTCAGACCGGCAAAGGTGGTGCCATTGGGTGAGGTGACGTTCTTTCGCAAGGTGGCTGCATCAATCCCGGTTTGCTTCATCAATGCCCCGGCGCCTGATATGGTGGCCCGGGCTAGCGACATGGCAAGGTCAGGGTCAAGTCCTTGATCAATGCCGGCTTTGGCCAGACATTCGGTGAGGTAGAATACGTAAGCCGGGCCGGAACCGGAAAGGCCGGTTACTGCATCAATCTGGCTTTCATCGGCCACTGTCACCACTTCCCCGATTGACGATAGCAGGGCAGAAGCAAGTTGCATCTGATCATCAGATACATTGGCATTGGCAGAAATGGCGGTAATGCCCTGACCGATTGCAGACGGGGTATTGGGGATTGAGCGGATTATAGCTGCATCCTTGCCGAAAGCAGCCTCAAAACCGGCTATGGTCTTGCCAGCTGCAATTGACAGGATCAGCGGGTGATGGCTTTTAAGCGGGAGAATGGTTGCAAGTGCGCTTTCCATGATCTGCGGTTTGACCGCGGCCAGGATGATCTCGACATTTTCCAGTGATGCAACATCAGGATTGAGTGAAATTTTCTGATCATCAATCAGTCTGGCAATTTCATCTGACGGGGCAGGGTCATAAATTACGATATTGCTGGCTGAAATACCGGCCTCAAGCCAGCCTTGAAGCATGGCGCCGCCCATTTTGCCAGCTCCCAGCAGGACCAGCTTGCCATCAAGGGGAATATTTGTGTGTTTGTTCATGCTTCGCCTACGGTTTCCAGCATTGATGCCTGGATGGCATCGTGTGCCGATTTACCGCCCCAGATAATAAACTGAAAAACCGGATAATAGCGCTCAGCCGATGAAAGTCCAAGCGATATCAGGCCCTCGCATTGCTGGGGGGATACGCTGGCACCGCCGGTCAGCAGGATTGAATGGCGAAACAGCAGTGTGCCTTGCGGGCGCCACAGATCAAAATGGCCAAAGAATAATTGCTCATTGATGATGGACAGGGCGCTGGATACTTCCTGGATGCGGCCATCTGGAACCTTCTGGTCAAAGGTGCAGGCAAGATGCAGCCCTTCAAGATCAGGGCGCCAGTTCAGTGACAAATGCAGGTCGCACCATGTGCCGGCAACGATCATGTTTACTTCGTCATCGCTGGCACGATCTACAAACCAGTCTCTGGATGCGGCAAGGGTTTCAACCAGATCGAGCGGGTTGGTGTTGTCCTCTTTTAATAGTAGGGCAGCTGGCATTCCTGTTTCCTGTCGCAAATAGCCTGTCAAGATTCTGTTTCGAATCAACCAATTACTTATAGGCTATGGTTGCAGGA
Source organism: Hyphomicrobiales bacterium (assembly GCA_026990765.1). Taxonomy (GTDB): domain Bacteria; phylum Pseudomonadota; class Alphaproteobacteria; order Rhizobiales; family Aestuariivirgaceae; genus JALWJW01. The sequence goes on from JALXCV010000021.1 coordinate 20,438, forward strand.
GGAATGACCTTACCGCAAGGATGAAAGCCGTTTCATCCACAAGCGGTTTTCAGTGAAACTATCTGGTAGAACGAAGTTTCTTTATCGTTGCTTCCAGTTTGGCAATTTTTGATTGCAGTTCCTCGTTTTCCTCGCGTGCCTTTGATGCCATTTCCCTGACCACTTCAAATTCGTCGCGCTGGACAATCTGCATGTCACCCAAGGCCCTTTCAATCTGGGTTTGTACCAGAGTGTCGATTTCGCGGCGCACACCTTGTGCGGCACCGGCAGCACCTGACATGAGTTTGGCTATTTCATCAAAGACACGGGTTGAGGCAGAGGTCATTGCTGTTTCCTGACATTTGGCTTGGAAGGTATGTTGATCAGTTAGGGTCTGTTGAGTATCATGGTTATGGACATTTTTTCAAGACTGATTGCGGGTTTTGGTTGATTAGAGTCATTTGATGGTGTTGAAAAGGGTGTTAGTTTTTCAAAGATTTCAAAATAAAATCGGGAGATGAAGAAAATGGTACAATTGGGCGCAATGCCGGGCAAGGATGGTTTCTTTGGTGAATATGGCGGACAGATTATTCCACCGCCACTAATCGAGATCATGAACCAGATCAATGATGCCTATGATGAAGTGTCCGCCACCAGTGCCTTTCAGGATGAGCTGAATGACCTGCTGGTGCATTATGTCGGTCGCCCAAGCCCGATTTTTTACTCAAAAAGGCTGAGTGACAAAATTGGCGGTGCCCGGATTTACCTGAAACGCGAAGACCTGAACCATACTGGTGCCCACAAGATCAACCATTGCCTGGGTGAAGCATTGCTGGCCAAACATATGGGCAAGACCAAGGTTCTGGCCGAAACCGGTGCCGGACAGCATGGTGTGGCGCTGGCAACGGCTTGTGCGCTGGTGGGTATTGAATGCGAAATCCACATGGGTGAAATTGATATTGAAAAAGAACACCCCAATGTCACCAAGATGAAAATTCTGGGCGCAAAGCTGGTGCCTGTCGGGCGTGGAACCCGAACCTTGAAGGATGCCGTGGACAGTGCGTTTGAAGAATATCTCAAGGATCCGGTAAATTCATTTTATGCAATCGGGTCTGTTGTCGGCCCGCATCCATTCCCGAAAATGGTGCGCGACTTCCAGATGGTGGTTGGTTATGAAGCCAGAATCCAGTTTCAGGAAATGGAAGGCAAACTGCCTGATATGGTAACTGCCTGTGTTGGCGGTGGCTCCAATGCCATTGGCCTGTTTACTGCGTTCATGGATGATGAGGATGTGGAAATGGTCGGGGTTGAACCGGCAGGCAAGGGGCTTGATACACCTGATCATGCCGCCACTTTGACGCTTGGTGTAAAGGGTGCAATTCACGGCTTCAAATGCTATAATTTGCAGGACAAGGATGGTGAACCACTGCCGGTCTATTCAATTGCTTCCGGGCTTGATTATCCAGGTGTCGGTCCCCAGCACTGCTATCTGAAAGATATGAAACGTGTCAGATATGAAAGTGTTGATGATGCCGGATGCCTTGATGCGTTCATGACCCTGTCGCAGGTTGAAGGTATTATTCCAGCCCTTGAAAGTGCTCATGCAGTAGCTTTTGCCATGAGTGAAGCGGCAAAGATGGGTTCTGACAAGACAATATTGGTCAATCTGTCTGGTCGTGGTGACAAGGATGCCGACTTTGTAGCTGACAAGCTGGGCCTGTAAGTGTAAACAGTGCCATATGTGGCATTTATGTACTGGAAAAATCAGCGGGAGACAGTGTAAGGCTGTCTCCCGCTTTATTGTGAAATAGGAAATAAAAAAATGAATCCTGGCAAATATAATCATATACAGATAGCGTTGCACTGGGTAACTGCGGCATTGATAATCTTCTTGCTGACTACCGGTTCACTGGTATTGTCAAAAATTGAAAATACTGTACCTGGCAAGGTTGATAATCTTCGTATTCACATGATCTTGGGGGGCATTGCCCTGTTGTTGACACTGGTGCGGATTGTCTGGCGCAAGAAAACTCCGCAGCCAGAAGAGTTGAAAACCGGCAATAAGCTGTTTGATATTATGGGCACTGCAATGCCTTATCTGCTCAACCTGACAGCGCTGCTGATTGCGATTAGTGGTGTTGGGCTGGCATTTTTCTCTGGTACTTTGAATGTGGTGTTTTTCGGTAGTGGTTCTTTGCCTGCAGATTATTTCGATTATCTGCCGCGCTATGTGCATGGATTATCAGGCAAGGTGATGATCGGGTTGATTCTGCTACATCTTGCAGGAAGTTTTTATCATGTCATCTTTCTCAAGGATGGTATTATGGGCCGCATGTGGTTTGGTAAAAAATAAGCAGAAAGTGCATTGCGCGAAACTGATCTATATCCGGCGATAAAGGCCTTTCTTGAAGCTCAAGGGTTTGAGGTCAAGTCAGAAATCTGTAGCTGTGATGTGGTTGGTGTTCGCGAAAATGAGGAGCCGGTTATCATTGAATTGAAGACCGGCTTTACCTTGCCGCTTGTCTTGCAGGGTGTTGATCGACTGGGGGTCAGTGACAAGGTCTATCTGGCCTTTGGCATTGATGCCAGAAAGTCCGGTGGGGCTGGCAATAGTCTGTGGCGCCGGCATCGCAAGCCGATTTTGAAAATGTTGCGAAGGCTGGGTCTGGGGCTGATAAGTGTGCGGCTGGACGGGGTGCATGAGGGGTTTGTCGAAGTACATCTTGATCCCAAAACCTATGTGCCGCGAAAGAACAGGAAACGGGCTGGCAGGTTGCTGCGGGAATTTGGGCAACGCATTGGCGATCCCAATCAGGGCGGAATAACGCGCCGGACCATCATTACCGCCTATCGTCAGGATGGGTTGCGCTGTCTTTACTATCTGTCAAAGTCCGGTCCGGCAAAACTGGCAGATATTCGTCAGGCAACCGGGGTGGAACGGGCTGGCGGGATATTGCAAAGTAATCATTATGGCTGGTTTGAACGGGTGGAACGCGGTGTTTACCAGATAACTCCCAAAGGTGTTGAGGCGCTGGACGAGTTTGCCGAAGCGCTGGCCACAATTGATCTGGAAAGCAAGTCATAATTGTAAACCGGATGTTTTGCACTTGACCGATTTGGCGAACACTCCCATTTTGACGAAATGATAAATATTCTTGCCATTCCTTTTCCCAATATTGATCCGGTTGCCTTTTCTATCGGACCGCTGGATATTCGCTGGTATTCGATAGCCTATATTGTCGGCATTATTTTTGCCATCTGGTACTCAAAAAGACTGGTAAGCAATGCCAGCTTGTGGGATGGCAAAAAGCCAACCGCCACGCCTGCGCAGATAGATGATATGCTCTTATGGGCAACGCTTGGGGTAATTGGCGGCGGGCGACTGGGCTATGTGCTGTTTTATGATCCGGTAAGGTTCATGGCCAATCCATTACAGATTTTTCAGTTGTGGAATGGCGGCATGTCGTTTCATGGCGGGTTTCTGGGGGTGGTGGTGGCGCTGCTGATCTTTGGCCGCAAACATGGTATCGGGCTGGATAAATTGCTCGATCTGGGTGCCGCATCAGTGCCGGTAGGGCTGGGGCTTGGCAGATTGGCCAATTTTGTTCGCGGTGAACTGTTTGGCCGGGTCAGCGATGTGCCATGGGCTATGGTATTTCCTGATGGCGGGCCGCAACCGCGCCATCCAAGCCAGCTATATGAATTTGCGCTGGAAGGGCTGGTGCTGTTCATTGCGGTGCGAATTGCCACTCATCATTTCAGGGTCTTGAGCAAGCCGGGCATGGCATCGGCAATTTTTGCTATTGGCTATGGATTATCGCGGATTGTTATTGAATTTGCCAGGGAGCCTGATGCCCATATCGGATTTATCGGTGGCTGGGCGACATTGGGAATGATTTATTCACTACCCCTGATTGGGGTTGGCATATGGTTATGGATACGTGCTAACAGGCAGACATGAATACATCTATATCTAAAACGGCAAACAAGATAATTGCCATGATCGAAAATGACGGCCCGGTAACGCTGGAGCGTTATATGCAGCTATGTGTTGATGCCTATTATGGTGGCAGCGAACCATTCGGGCGCAGTGGTGATTATATAACCGCCCCGGAAGTCAGCCAGATGTTTGGCGAGGCAATTGGAGTGTGGATGGCAACTGCATGGCAGATGCTGGGGTCACCGAAAAAGTGCAATCTGGTGGAGCTGGGACCAGGGCGTGGCACTTTGATGGCCGATATTCTGCGCACGGTGAAAATTTTGCCGGGGCTGACTGAAACGCTTCAGCTGCATCTGGTCGAGACAAGCTACAAGCTTCGTGACATGCAAAAACAAAAGCTGGAGGAGTTTGGGGTCACTGTTTGTTTCCATGACAGTTTTGCCAGCATCCCGGCCAATCCGTCTTTATTTGTGGCCAATGAGTTTTTCGATGCCCTGCCAATTCGCCAGTTGATAAAGACAGGCGATGTGTGGCGCGAGCGGATGATAGGGTTTGAGAATGGCGAACTGGCTTTTGCTGCAGGTGATATTGTCGAGCCACCCGAATGGGCCGGTGATGGCAATGATGGTGATATTATTGAGGTTTCCCCGGCGCGGCAGAGGGCGGCAAGCATGATAGCTGAACATGTTGCGGCAAATGGCGGGGCGGGGCTGATTATTGATTACGGGCATGAAAAATCGGTTGCCGGTGATACATTTCAGGCGGTAAGCAAGCACAAATTTGTTGATGTTCTACAGATGCCCGGTAGTTGTGATGTGACAGCACATGTGGATTTTGAGCAACTGGGCAAAGATCTGGTTGCTGGTGGGGCTGAAATACACGGGCCCAAATCACAAGGGGAATTTCTCATAGCCATGGGGTTGCGTGAACGTGAGGCCATGTTAAAGAAAAAAGCACCGGCCAGAGTTCGCATCAACCTGTCAAGGCAGGCCGCAAGGCTGGTTAGTGACAAGCAGATGGGGTTGCTGTTCAAGGTGCTGGCGGTTACCAGCCACGGACTTGGCAAACCGCATCCATTTGGAGATCCCAACGCATGATCAAGGCTGAAAATATTGCGGAAATTGCCGGAGTTTCACATGGGTTCTTTACCCGCAAAGGCGGTCATTCAACCGGTATTTATGCCAGTCTCAATACCGGGCTTGGGGCTGATGATGATAATGAAACGGTTCTTGCAAACCGGAAGATAGTGGCAGATGCTCTGGGTGCCCGGCAGTTGCTGACGCCATATCAGTATCATTCTGATGTGGTGGTGGTGGTGGACGAGCCTTGGGACTGGCAATCACCGCCAAAAGCTGACGGGCTGGTGACAAGACAAAAGGGGTTGGCAATCGGGGTGAATACGGCTGATTGCACGCCGATCATTTTTGCTGATATTAACGCTGGAGTGATAGGAGTGGCGCATTCAGGCTGGCAGGGTACTATTGGCGGGGTGCTCGAAGCAGTTGTTGCGGCCATGGTCAAGCTTGGTTCACAGCCGCAAAATATAAAAGCTGCCATCGGGCCAACTATTTCACAGGCCAATTATGAGGTGGGGGCGGAATTTGTCGAGCGGTTTTATGAAAGCGATCCTGAATCGGTTGAATTTTTCAGACCGGCCAGTCGCCTTGATCATGCAATGTTTGATCTGCCCGGCATGGTTGAAGACCGGCTTTCACGTTTGGGGCTTGCCGGAATCGAAAATCTGAAATTATGTACCTACAAGGATGAGGATCGCTTTTTCAGCTATCGCAGAATGACCCATAAGGGAGAGGCTGATTATGGCCGCCAGATGTCGGCAGTATGTCTGATCTGAATAAAGGTGCTGGAAAATGGCTTTGCATTTTGAACGGTGTGAATATGATGCGCGGATTGCAAAAGTAACGACAGCCATGGTGGATGCCGGGCTGGACGGGCTTTTGATGTTTCATCAGGAAAGCATGTATTATCTGACCGGCTATGACACGTTCGGTTTCTGTTTTTTCCAGTGCCTGTATCTTGGGGCAGATGGCAGGCTGGCGCTATTGACCCGGGCACCTGATTTGCGTCAGGCACGCCATACTTCAATCATTGAGGATATTCGCATCTGGACAGATGAGGCCGGGGCCAATCCGGCAGGGCAGTTGCGCGATATGCTTAAAAGCCTTGGGGTGAAGGGCAAAAGGCTTGGTATAGAGAGCAATTCATACGGTCTGACACATTTTAATGGCCGGGCGGTTGATGCAGCTTTGGCCGGGTTCTGCGCAACTGAAGATGCCAATGATCTGGTATCGGTAATTCGCTGTGTGAAGTCAAAAGCTGAACTTGTATTTGTGAGGCGGGCCGGGGAACTGGCTGATGCGGCTCTCATCGCAGCGCTGGAAGTGGCAGGAGCCGGGGTTGATGAAGGCGATATACTGGCAGCCCAGCAGGCAGCAATTTTTGCTGGTGGTGGTGATTACCCCGGTAATGAATTTATTATCGGCTCTGGTCGTGATGCGCTTTTGTGCCGCTACAAGGCCGGAAGACGGGTTTTGTCTGACAATGATCAGTTGACGCTGGAATTTGCCGGAGTATATCGCCATTACCATGCCGCAATGATGCGTACAGTGATAATTGGCAAGGCAAATGAGCGCCAGCAGGCGATGTTTGCTGCCTGTAATGAGGCTTTGCTGGCGGTGGAAGATCAATTGCGAGCGGGCAGGACGGCAGGTGATGTGTTTGATGCCCATGCAAGGGTGATGGATGCAAATGGCATGAAGGAACACCGGTTGAATGCCTGCGGTTATGCGCAAGGGGCTAAATTTACCCCCAGCTGGATGGATTATCCGATGTTCTATCATGGCAATGGGCAGGTGCTGCAAAAAAATATGGTTTTCTTTGCGCATATGATATTGATGGATTCAGAAAGCGAAACCGCAATGACGCTGGGCCGGTCATATATAATTGGTGAGGACGGGCCGCAATGTCTGTCACGGTTTGAGCCGGAATTGATTGAGATATAGGC
>JALXCV010000022.1 GCA_026990765.1 Hyphomicrobiales bacterium
GGCCAACCAGAATGGCGATTACTGCTACAATGATTTTACCGATCATGATGTCGTTGCTCCGGCAGTTTGATGATTACAAGCCATAGCGTGCCCACAGATTAGTGTCTTTAATGGTTTTGGCAAGCTGATCTGCAATATTACTGTGATTGCGCATAAGTCCAAAACGGGCCAGCAGGCCAGGGAAGCGGTCATATGGCTTGATTTCAACATCATCACCAAATTTTTCCTGCAATATGGCATACATATTGCCGATACCGTCAATCAGGCCATATTCAAGTGCCGGGGCTGCGGTCCAGAAGGCACCGGTAAACAGTTCACCTTCTTCATCTGGCAGTTTGCCCTTGCGGCGAGTTTTTACATGTTCAATGAATTGAGAGTGAATATCCTTGTGCAATTCCTCAAGCCGTTCAATGTCAGCCTGTTTTTCTGGCTGGAAGGGATCAAGAATTACCTTGTTCTTGCCCTGTGTATAGACGCGTCGTTCAATGCCAAGCTTATCAATTGCTTCAACAAAGCCGAAACCGGCGGCCACCACTCCGATTGAACCGATTATCGAGCTTGAATTGGCGTAAATTTCATCACCGGCTGTTGCCAGCCAGTAACCGCCTGATGCGGCCACATCTTCGCAGAAAACCAGAACCTGAATATCATTTTTTGCTGCCAGTTGCCTGATACGGTCGTGAATGAGGGCCGATTGTACCGGTGAGCCGCCGGGAGAATTGATCGACAGGGCAACGGCTTTGGTGGATTGTTTGGCAAAGGCCTTTTCAAGCAGCGGGTTGATGCTGGCAAGGGAAAGATTGCCTCTTGAAGCGGCAATTGTGCCGCTTAGTCTTACCATTGGAATGACTACCCGCGAACGGCGGAAGCGTTTGGGAACAAGTCTTGCAAGACTGGATTTGGTTTTTTTGATCATGGTCACCAACACATAAGGTGACTGTGGTCTTATGACAAGTCCATTATCACCTTAGCCGCCATGCCATGCCACCGCGCAGGATTGCGTCGGCTTCGGGGGTAAAGCGGTTATCCGAGCGATGCAGGATTAATCCCGGCAATAATTGCAAGGGGCTGCGCGATGCCTTGACGCCCTGAATTATGACGCGTGAAGCGGCCATGCCTTCGCGGGCATGGATGGGCGCTACCCGGATGTCACCGAATTTGCCTTCCATGGCGGTCAGCAGACGGCCAAGGGCTTCGGCCCGGTGAATGAAAGTCACGGTGCCGCGGATGGTCACCATGGTAGCCAGCACCTTTACCCACAATTCAAGGTCTTCTGGACCAAAACTGTTGGCAACAGCTTTCAGGCTTACCGGAGATTTGGTGATCTTGTTATTGTCAAAAAATGGCGGATTGGCAAATGCGTGGCTGAAAGAACCATGGGCAGGCCAGCTTGATAGATCCTTGCGCATGGCATCCTTGATGTCACCGGTGATCACTCTGACATTATCGCCAAAACCATTGGTGCGGGCATTCTTTTCAGCCATCATTGCATAGCGGGCTGCGATTTCCACTCCGGTTATGTGGATGTCTTTTACCCTGGCTGCAACGCACAGGGAAGCCACACCGGTGCCAATTCCGGATTCAAAGACTGATTCACCTGGATCGCACGGGATTGTTGCTGCCAGAAAGACAGAATCAATTCCTGCCCGGAAACCTTTTTCCGGTTGCAGTATCTTGAGTTTCCCCCCCAGGAAATCATCGGTGGTAAAGGCGCTTTTCTGTCCTGTCTTCATGACAGGTATCGGGGGCGGCGCTGGTGATGTTGCTATAGTCATTTGCATAGTTGGCGTGATTATGACGCCAATATAGTTATTGATGCGTTACCTAAAACCGTTTTTGCTGCATTAAAATCGGTATTTTCCACTAAAAGTCGTCTTGGAAAGGCACCAATAGAGCCTTCTATAGAGCTTATATGGTTGTCGGCAACGAAAAATTCGATACCATTTTCACTCAGCAGGTGGCAGGTATAGGACATAAGAACCGGATCATTTGTAGCTAAAACTGGCTTCATGCTGCAGACAGTTTCATGTTTTTTGTGTAATAGCAAGCAGCTACAACTTGAATAGAGTTGAAATGATAGTGATAAATCTCATTAAAATGCGATGGCGGCTATCGGTCGCGCTTGCGTTTGTGGCAAATGGGTCATAGGTTTTATTGTGTAGTTTTCTAATTGGGGATTGATCTCGATGGGTGTGGTTTTGCCATTTGATAAAAATAACAATGAGGCGCAAGCAAGTATTGATCCATTGCTGAAGCTGGTTGCCGGCGGCATGGAACGGGTTAATGAAGCCATTCTGGTGCGGGCCCAAAGCCATGTGGATATGATTCCTGAACTGGCGCATCATCTGATCAATTCAGGCGGCAAGCGCTTGCGGCCAATGCTGACCATCGCGGCAGCGCAATTATGCGACTATGAAGGTGATGCCCATATCAAGCTGGCAACAGCGGTAGAGTTCATGCACACAGCCACATTGCTGCATGATGATGTGGTTGACGAAAGTGATTTGCGGCGTGGCAAGAAAACGGCAAGGCTGATCTGGGGCAATCAGGCCAGTGTGCTGGTTGGTGATTATCTGCTAGGTCAGGCCTTCAAGATGATGGTGGAAACCGGATCGCTGGAATCGCTGGCCATCCTTTCGCATGCTTCGTCGGTTATTGCTGAAGGTGAGGTTTTGCAGCTTGCCGCTTCCAAGGATACAGCGACCACTGAAGATGCCTATATGAAAGTGATTGAAGCCAAGACGGCAGCACTGTTTGCAGCCGCCGCCGAGGTCGGGGCAGTGGTAGCGGAAAAACCGCAGGAACAATGTCAGGCTCTGGCCTCATATGGCCGTAATCTGGGTATTGCTTTCCAGCTGGTTGATGATGCGCTGGATTATTCGGGCAGTGAAGCTGAAACCGGCAAGGCGGTTGGTGATGATTTCAGGGAAGGCAAGATTACCCTGCCGGTGGTATTGTCTTACCGGCGTGGTGATGATGAAGAGCGCAAATTCTGGAAGCGCTGTCTTGAAAAGGGTGAGCAGGATGATGCTGACCTTAAAAAGGCGATTTCCCTGATGAACAGGCATGGCGCTATTGATGACACCAAGGACAGGGCGCGCCATTATGGCACCATAGCGCGCGATGCCATGGCGATTTTTCCTGACAGTGATCACAAGCAGGCTTTGCTTGATGTGGTCGGCTTTTGTATTTCCAGAGTTTTTTGAGCGGTTGGAACCATTCGCCAATACGTGACTATTCGTCAATAGCTGCCTTGATCATCTTGATGGCTTCTGGTGAGTTCCACACTGCCGGGCCAAGCAGGCGGCCTATTTCCATACCGTTCTTGTCTATAAGGATTGTGGCAGGAAGACCGGGAGCGTGCATTTTGCCAAGGACTTCAGTTGAGCGATCCAGATAGATTTTGAGATTATCGGCTCCGGCCTTTAAAAGGAAGGCTTTGGATGCTTCCAGCCCCTTGCGGTCAACGGAAATGGCCACGACTTCGAATTTGTCTGAACCAAGCTGTTTTTGCAGATCAGCCAGATGCGGCATTTCCTTGCGGCACGGGGCGCACCAGGTCGCCCATAAATTCATAAGCATTACCCGGCCTTTCCAGTCGGCAACTGAAAGTTCCTTGCCTTCGCCATTTTTGAAAGTAAACTTTTTCAGTTCCTGGCGGGTTTTGTGAACCACAAATGATTTCATGGGACCGGTTGCCAAAGCCTTGAATTTGCTGGAGTTGGTCGCAGATGTCTGGCCGCTGCCGGTTTTGGCATTGTTGATAATCAATGTTGGAACAAACCAGTATGCAACAGTAATTACGGCAACAACTGCAATAATGATCAATACAGGCAGGTTTGAGGTCTTTTGTTTTTTGTTTTTTTCAGTCATATGTTTGAAACTCTATCATAGTTGAATTAGCAAAAACTGGAAAGTTGATGACCAATAAAATGTGGGGTGGCCGTTTCTCTAGCGGACCTTCTGAAATAATGGAAGAAATTAATGCTTCCATCGGTTTTGACAAGAGGCTGTTTGCCCAGGATATTGCCGGTTCCATGGCGCATGCTGAAATGCTGGGTGCAACCGGGATAATCAGTGTTGAAGATGCTGAGAAAATAACTCAGGGTCTGAGCAAGGTGCAACATGAAATTAACGAAGGGGCGTTCAACTTTTCGCGTTCTCTGGAAGATATTCATATGAATATCGAGCAGCGCCTTAAAGATATTGTTGGTGATGCTGCCGGTCGTTTGCATACGGCGCGCTCGCGCAATGATCAGGTTGCTACTGATTTCAAACTATATGTGCGCGATTGTGTCGATGAACTTGATGGGCAGATTGCAGGCCTGCAAAAAGCTCTTGCGACAAAGGCGGCTGAGTTTGCCGGAGCGGTGATGCCAGGCTTTACCCATTTGCAGACGGCCCAGCCGGTCACATTTGGTCACCACATGCTGGCTTATGTGGAAATGTTTGCACGTGACCGTTCCAGATTTGCCGATGCTCGCAAGCGGATGAACGAATCACCACTGGGTGCAGCAGCACTGGCCGGGACCTCATTTCCGATTGACCGGGAGGTGACGGCAAAGGCTTTGGGGTTTGATGGACCATCGCGCAATTCGCTGGATGCGGTGTCAGATCGCGATTTTGTCATGGAAACCCTGGCTGCTGCATCAATTTCGGCCATTCACCTGTCGCGGCTGGCCGAAGAGCTGGTTTACTGGTCATCGGTACAGTTTGGATTTATCAGGCTTTCCGACCGTTTCTCAACCGGCTCGTCAATCATGCCGCAAAAGCGCAATCCTGATGCAGCAGAACTGGTGCGGGCCAAATGCGGGCGGATTATCGGGGCGCTCACCGGGCTGATGGTGGTGATGAAAGGCCTGCCGCTTACCTATTCCAAGGACATGCAGGAAGACAAGGAACAGGCTTTTGATGCGTTTGATTCCTATTCGCTGGCGCTGGCGGCAATGACCGGAATGATCAGCGACCTGACGCCAAATGTCGAGAAAATGCGGGCTGATGCCGGTAGCGGTTATTCAACGGCAACTGATCTGGCTGACTGGCTGGTAAGGGTTTTGGGACTGCCGTTCCGTGATGCCCATCATGTTACCGGCGAGATTGTTGGTCTGGCTGAAGCTGAAGGCAAGGGGCTGGATGAATTGTCGCTGGAAGCCATGCAAAAGATTGAACCGCGCATCGAGCAGTCGGTTTTTGACGTGTTGAGCGTTGAAGCATCGGTAGCATCGCGCACCTCATTTGGCGGTACAAGTCCTGAAAACGTGGCCAGAGAGGCAAAACGCTGGTTGAAGAAGCTTGGGTGACAGGTTAGAATGCAATTATGAACCGTTTGAAACAGATCTTGATTGTAATATCCTTGTGCGGGCTGGCCGTATCATGCGGGGTGCGCGGACCACTGGAAGCGCCACCGGGTGCATCACCGGTGCAGCAGCAACCTGCAAAACCGGGCGAAGCTGATCAGAGCGATGATGAAACTGTTCTTGATGGACTGATTAACTGACGGTTTGATAATGCACCATTTTGACTACAGGCAAGGCGTGATGCACGCTGAGGATGTTAATCTGCGCGATCTGGCAGAAGATGTTGGAACGCCGTTTTACTGCTATTCCAATGCAACACTGGTGCGCCATTACAAGGTTTTGAGCAAGGCGTTTGCCGGAACTGATCATATGATCTGTTATGCCATGAAGGCCAATTCCAATCAGGCGGTTATCAAGACGCTGGTTGATCTGGGGGCAGGGGTTGATGTGGTCTCGGAAGGTGAATTGCGCCGGGCGCTGGCGCTGGGTGTGCCGGGCAAGAAGATTGTATTTTCCGGGGTAGGCAAGACAGCTCATGAAATGGCGCTGGGGCTGAAGGAAGGTATTTCCTGCTTTAATGTGGAATCAGAACCGGAACTGGAACTGTTGAACCAGGTTGCCTTGCGCATCGGGTCAATTGCAGTCGTTTCGCTGCGAATCAATCCTGATGTTGATGCCAAAACCCATGCAAAGATCACTACTGGCAAGGCCGAGAACAAGTTTGGTGTGGCTTACCAGCGGGCCGAACAGGTTTATGCGCGGGCCGGTGAGCTTGAGGGTATTGAGGTTGCCGGGGTTGATATGCACATTGGCAGCCAGATTACCGAGCTTGAACCTTTTGCCAAAGCCTATGGGTTAATGGCCGATCTGGTCAGGCGTTTGCGGGCTGGCGGACATGATATCAGGCATGTTGATCTGGGTGGCGGTCTGGGGGTTCCCTATCGCGGCACCAATGATATTCCGCCTGATCCGTCAGAATATGCCAATATGGTCAAGGAAGTTTTTGGGTCACTGGATGTGAAGCTGGTCATGGAGCCGGGGAGAATGATTGCCGGCAATGCCGGTATTCTGGTTGCCAGGGTAGTGCATGTGAAATATGGCGATGAGCGCAATTTCATCATAACTGATGCAGCAATGAATGATCTGATACGGCCTACATTATATGAAGCCTTTCATGAAATCAGAACCGTAAAACAGCCAAAAGATGATGCTGAGTTGTTTACTGCTGATATTGTCGGGCCGGTTTGTGAGACTGGTGATTATCTGGGGCGCGGGCAGCAAATGCCGCCAGTCAAGGCAGGCGATCTGCTGGCAGTAATGACTGCCGGTGCCTATGGGGCGGTGCAGTCTGGTACATATAACAGCCGGTTGCTGGTGCCTGAAGTCATGGTCAATGGCGAGAAGTTCTCGATTGTGCGTCCAAGGCTGACTTTTGATGATCTGATCGGGCTTGATCAATTGGCCAGCTGGCAATAAAAAATCCGATACCCTTAAAAAGGTATCGGATTTTAAGGTGCCCAAATTAGCGTTTCTGTTTTCTTCAAGAAGCAGAAACGCTATGTCTGACACTGCCTTTTCAGGCAGATTCCATAAATTCGCTGGTAGTTACAGCCAGGGCTGCTTCGGGGTCGGCATTGTCATTGTCAAGCTCGCGCAGAACATAACCGCGTCCCCATACTGTTTCGATGAAGTTTTTGCCACCTGCGGCAGATGCGAGTTTTTTGCGCAATTTGCAGATGAATACGTCGATAATCTTCAATTCAGGTTCATCCATGCCGCCATAAAGGTGGTTGAGGAACATTTCCTTGGTCAAGGTTGTGCCCTTGCGCAGGGATAACAGTTCCAGCATCTGGTATTCCTTGCCGGTCAGATGTACGCGCTGGCCACCAACTTCCACGGTTTTGGTGTCAAGATTGACATCAAGTTCGCCAGTGGTGATGATTGACTGGGCGTGGCCCTTGGAGCGGCGGACAATTGCCTGAATGCGGGCAACCAGTTCGTCCTTGTGGAAAGGTTTGGTCATATAATCATCAGCGCCAAAGCCCAGCCCCTTGACCTTGTCATCAATACCGGCAAGACCGGATAGAATGAGTATGGGGGTGCTGATTTTGGCTACGCGCAGAGATTTGAGGACTTCATAGCCACTCATATCCGGCAGGTTCAGATCAAGCAGGATGATGTCATAATCATATAGTTTGCCAAGATCGACACCTTCTTCGCCAAGGTCAGTTGTATATACATTAAAGCCATCTGATTTCAGCATAAGTTCGATTGATTGTGCTGTGGCTGGATCGTCTTCTATGAGAAGGACTCTCATTTCTTTCCCCTTGTGTTCTGGGCCTTCCGTGGCCTTTTTACCGTACCCGCACGGGCTCAGGTTGCCTTGAATTTTTCCGTGCGCCTGTAAATCAGGCATTAACGCTGTTTGTTAAGATAAGCTGGTAATAGTTAACAAAATCTAAGGAACAATCCTGTTTTGTAACGATTATGACTTAAATTAGCTGACTAACTGTTTTTACTGGTCGGACGGTGAAACCTTAATTGGCAGATTTATGGTAAATAATCAGGCTTAATTATTATTGTTAAAATTATTTGCGCTTATTTACCCGCTCTTAAGGCTGATTGTTCATGATGAATCCAGATCAGAATCTTAACTGTTAATTGATTCGCGTTGATCAATGAAGGGCTTTGCTGATGTTTTTGTTATGGCCGGCCCTGTTAGTAAGTTGCGTTAGTAAAAAATGAGGCACAAAATGCGCTCTAAAGAATCGATGCTTCGGCTTCACCGTTTCAAATGTGAAGACAAGCGACGGCAGGTTGCCGAAATTGATTTCATGATTTCAGACCTCGAAAACAAGGTGCTGGAATATTCTCAACAGATTGAAATTGAAGAAAAACGGGCAGGGATTTCTGATCCGTCACATTTCAACTATCCCATCGCTGCCAAATCGATTCAGACCAGAAAAGAGAATATCAAGACCTCTATCTCGGGTTTGAAACAGCAGTTAGAGATTGCCAATGCTGAACTGGCGCAGGAAGAAGCTGAAATGCGCAAGATAGAGTTGCTGGTTGAAAAATCAGGTGGCTCGGTTCGCAATATTGGCGAAACCACAATAGGTGATATGCGTCCAGGCATGATTTCCTGAGACAGGAATGTCAGGCCATATCGGCCATGGGGCTGAATGGTAATAGTGGGGCTGATTCCTGAAAACACTCTGTCTGGTGCGTGCGGTTTATGGCGCGTTCCAGATCGCGGGTAATTGTGTCGGCATTGTCAGATGAACTGGCCAGTAAGTGTACATGGATTTCATCGGCAGTGTTGATACCACATGCCTTGTCAGCAATCATGGCGTCAATATAGTCCCAGTTCTCATTGAAGCGGCCAACTTCCAGGGCAATTCGCTCACCATTGGGCAGGCAGCGGACAAGGGTGAAAATTGCTCCCGGCAATGGCGGGCAAGCATCAAGCGGATAGACAGAATGAATATAGCGTTTGCCTGAAGCTCCGCTCCAGTACCAGAAACGGTCTTTGAGTTCGCGCAGTCCGATTGAATATCCCATGATTTCTGTCTCCTTATTGTTATAAGAACAAATAGAGAACAGTTATAAAAGTGTCAAGTGGTAAAATTAAAATGGCCAGGGGCTTTTGTTATTTATCGTTATTTACAACCCTTTAGCTGCATTTGGAATAATCACAGGCAAGACAGGTGGCACAACCTTCCTGAAAGCTCAAGGCTGCCTGACCGCATTGGGGACATTGCAGTTGAGTTGAAGAGGTGCCGACAACAGCTTTGACTTCCCGATCATCCTGCAAATGCTTGTCCTTTAAAAAACCGATATCTTTCATATGTCGCTCAAGGATATTGCCGATGGCGGCCAAAAGGCTGGGGACATATTTGCCGTCCATCCACTGGCCGCCGCGCGGATCAAAAACGGCCTGTAATTCTTCAACAACAAAAGAAACATCACCACCGCGCCTGAATACTGCGGAAATCATCCGGGTCAGGGCCACGGTCCAGGCGTAATGTTCCATATTTTTGGAATTTATGAACACTTCGAACGGGCGGCAGCGGTTATTCTGTATAATGTCATTGACGGTTATATAGATTGCATGGCTGGAATCTGGCCATTTAAGCTTGTAGGTAAATCCCGACAAGGCCGGGTCGCGCTCCAGCGGCTGCTTCATATAGATGATTTCAGAACTGTCTTTATCTGTGGATGCAGCAATCTCCAGATCGGGTGACTGGCTTTCAGTGGCTTCAAGTACTGAACCGGTGACAGCATTGGGGCGGTAAATGGTGCAGCCTTTCAATCCCATATTGAATGCTTGTCGATAAATATCGGCAAATTTGTCAAAATCAATATTTACATCGCAATTGATGGTTTTGGAGATGGCAGAATCCACATGTGGCTGCAAGGCGGCCTGCATGCGCAAATGCTGCTTTGGGGTCAACTGGCTGGCGGTGATGAAATGTGAGGGGAGCTTTTCATCGCCACGGAATAGTTTTCGATAAAGTGCAACGGCGTAATCCTGCATTTTTTCTTCGCGCCTGCTGCCATCATCCTGCAGGATTTTCCGGTTATACTGGGTGGCAAAGATCGGTTCAATGCCGCTGGAGACATTACCGGCCAGCAGGGAAATGGTGCCTGTCGGGGCAATGGAGGTAAGAAGAGCGTTGCGGATACCGTTTTTAGCGATCAGCTTTTGTGTGTCCTTGTCAAGTCTGACAATTCCAGGGGCCTTTAGAAATTCATCTGGATCATAAAGGGCAAAAGCTCCCTTTTCCCTTGCCAGTTCGGCACTGGTCCGGTAAGCGGATCTTTCGATGATCTGCATCCAGTTTGCAGCCATTTCAGCGCTGTCAGTGCTGCCATAGCGCTGGTTGCACATGGCAAGGGCATCGGCCAGACCGGTAATGCCAAGGCCGATACGGCGCTTGGTTGTGGCTTCATGGGCCTGAGCGGAAAGCGGGTATTTTGACAAATCAATTACATTATCCAGAAACCGCACTGCAATAGCGGCGCTTTTGGCCAGTGCATCTTCATCCAGCCGGGCGGTTTTGGCGAACGGGCCGGTGATGAATCTTGCAAGATTAAGAGAACCGAGCAGGCAGGCGCCATATTCTGGCAGGGGCTGCTCTCCACACGGGTTGGTGGCGTGGATGGTTTCACAATATTGCAGATTATTCTGGCTGTTGATGCGGTCAATAAAAATCACGCCCGGTTCTGCCACATCATAAGAGGCGCGGGTGAGCTTTTCCCACAGGCTTTTGGCCTTGACGGTTTTATAAGTCTTGCCGGCAAATTTCAAGGGCCAGTCAAGATCATCGTCAACGGCCTGCATAAAGGCATCGCTCACCAGAACCGACAGGTTGAAATTGCGCAATTTGGCCGGGTCGCGCTTGGCTTCGATAAAGGCTTCAATATCAGGATGATCGCAAGCCATGGTTGCCATCATTGCCCCGCGCCTTGAACCGGCAGACATGATGGTGCCGCACATGGCGTCCCACACATCCATGAAGCTCAAAGGTCCAGAAGCATCTGCGCCAATGCTGGAAACAGGTGCGCCTGCCGGGCGAATGGTGGAGAAATCCTGACCGATGCCGCCGCCTTGCTGCATGGTCTGGGCGGCATGTTTCAGCTCATCGAAAATGCCGGAAATCGAATCATCTATGGCACCCATGACAAAACAGTTGAACATGGTAACCTTGCGGGCAGTTCCGGCACCTGAAAGCACCCTGCCGGCTGGCAGAAATCTTAAAGCTGTCATTTCGGCCAGAAACTGTTTTTCCCACTTGTCGCGCAGGGAAGGTTTTTCAGCCATGGCAATGGCGCTGGCAACACGTTCAAAACTGTCATTTATCGATCGATCAATGGCAGTGCCATCAGGATTTTTGAATCGGTATTTCATTTCCCAGATTTCCCGGGAAATGGCTATTTCATTTACATCAATCTGTTTCATCATAATTTGCCTGCCATCATGTCAATATATCACAAATATGGAATGGCGTCCATTATTTGTTCTCTTTTTGTCCATGGCTGGCCAGTTGAATGTTTTGGTAAATGAAAATGTGAAGACATTGTTAACTGTTTTGCTTGCCATCGAATGAATTATGCGCTTAACTGGCTAAATGTAAGAATAATATTCTGCATATTATGCGATGAGAAAACTATTCATTGCAGGGAGGTGTTGCTATGGCAGTAACTGTTGGCGGAGGTGCATCTGCAGGTGCCGGAGCAACATTGCCTGACTGGTTTACTTCAAAAAAGAAAAATCCAAGCAATCTGATCGTAGCCAGATGGGTGCCGATAGCACTTGTCGGGCTGCCGGTTCTGACATTGCTGGCAATTGTTATCTATCCGACAATCTGGATGTTCTACCACGCTTTCCAGGACACCAACATGATGCGGCTGTTCCAGCATAATTGGAGCTTTGTCGGGTTTGAAAATTTCAAAACTGTGCTTTCCTCGGCCAGATTTGGAGATTCTGTCTGGCATCTGGTGTTGTATCTGACTTTTGGTACAGGGCTGGAAGTAGTGCTGGCGGTCATATTGGCGCTGACATTATATGAGGTGGTGAAAAATTCACTGTTAAGGGTAATCCTGCTGGTTCTGATCGTGCTGCCGATGATGTTGCCGCCTTCTATTGTCGGGGTGTTGTGGAAATTCATGCTGACCCCGTCAAATGGTGCGGTCAATCATGCGCTTTTGAATATGGGGCTGATTTCAACGCCGGTTGAATGGTTCAATGCCGGGGTGTCCTTGTGGTCGATTATCATTGCTGATGTGTGGAACTGGACAGCACTGCCGCTGCTGATCATATATTCAG
Source organism: Hyphomicrobiales bacterium (assembly GCA_026990765.1). Taxonomy (GTDB): domain Bacteria; phylum Pseudomonadota; class Alphaproteobacteria; order Rhizobiales; family Aestuariivirgaceae; genus JALWJW01. The sequence goes on from JALXCV010000022.1 coordinate 12,127, forward strand.
GCCGGGTATCACTGCCACCTGCGGTTTATGAGGCTGCAAGGGTCGACGGGGCAGGCGGATGGATGGTAATGCGGCGTATAACCTTGCCGATGTTAAAGGAAGTGATTGCCATTGCCTTTATTGTGCGGTTCATGGATGCGTTCAAATTTGTTGATCTGGTCTATGTGATGACATCAGGCGGTCCGGCCCAGACGTCTGAACTGCCTGCCTATATTGCCTTCCAGCGCGGTATTCGCGAATTTGCCATTGGTGAAGCTGCTGCCTACGCAATTGTTATTTTTGCCTGTTCTGCTGTTATTATCACCCTGTTCCTGAAGTATCTTAAAAAGGTGCTGAAGGCGCAGGCGATTGCTTGAGGGACTGGATGATGAGTGAGAAAAACTATGCTCTGGTCAAGGTTCTGTTGCTGATATTTCTTGGCATCTGGATGTTGTTTACCCTGTTTCCGCTTTACTGGCAGTTGATAACCGCTTTCAAATCTGCCGGAGAAACCAATCTGACGGTTCCCACATTCTGGCCCGATGAGTGGCATCCGGAAAACTTTATTGCGGTATTTGCTGATAAATCCAATTTCGGGGCGCTGATTGACAGTTTTGTCATTGCCACCGGCAATACTCTGGCCTCGCTGTTTTTAGGAACTCTGGCCGGTTATGCCTTTGCCCGCTTCCCACGTCAGGCAGGTGGTGAAAACCTGTCATTCTGGATATTGTCAAACCGCATGTTTCCACCGGTTGCCATATTGATACCGATGTTTTTCCTGTTTGATGCCATGCCATGGGGAACGGATAGTCATATTTCACTGATTATTCTTTATCTGGTGTTCAATATGCCGCTGGCCACCTGGCTGATGATGGTGTTTTTCCGAGATGCACCGCGCGAGCTTGAAGAAGCTGCCTATCTTGACGGTTTTACCCCGTTGCAGGCATTTCGCCGGGTGACTTTGCCGCTGGTGTTGCCGGGTATGGTTTCAGTGGGCATTTTATGCTGGATATTTGCCTGGAATGAATATCTGTTTGCCAATCTGTTTGTCGGCTCGGCGGTGAGAACCTTTACCATTGTCATTCCCACATTTACCAATGGCAGCCAGACCTTGTGGAACCTGCAAATGGCATTCTCGCTGATCGCGATGATACCGCCGGTTACACTGTTTATCCTGCTGCGGCGATATATGGTTCGCGGGCTGTCGCTTGGCGTGGTGAAAGGGTAACGCTATGGCCAGACTGGAAGTTAAGGGATTATGCAAGGGTTGGGATTTTCCGGTGCTTGACGGACTTGATCTGACGGTGGAAGAAGGCGAATTCTTTGTGGTCGTCGGGCCAAGCGGTATCGGGAAAACCACGCTGTTAAGGCTGGTTGCAGGGCTGGAAACGGCTGATGCCGGATCGATAATTGTTGGTGGCCGCGATGTCACCAGAATACCGCCCTACAAGCGCAATGTGGCAATGACTTTTGAAAGCTATGCGCTTTATCCGCATATGACGGTTTTTAAAAATATTGCATCACCTCTGGTAGCCAGAAAAACTGACAGTGCTGAAATTGACAAGCGGGTGAGCGAGGTTGCCTCACTGTTGCAGATCGATCAGCTTTTAGATCGCAAACCGGGTGAAATTTCAGGTGGTCAGAAACAGCGCTGCGCTTTGGGGCGCACTCTGGTTGCCAACCCGGATGTATTTCTGCTTGATGAGCCGATTTCACATCTTGATGCCAAAATCCGGCATGAGTTGCGTGAGCAGTTTCACACGCTTGACGCATTGCGCAAGGTGGCAACCTTGTATGTAACCCATGATTATTCTGAAGCCCTGTCACTGGGTGACCGGATCGGGGTTATGGGTTCTGGCGGGCTGGTGCAGACCGGTTCACCGCGCGAACTGTTTGAAAAACCCGGTGATCTGTTCGTGGCCCGCAATCTTGGCCAGCCAACGATCAATATTATTGAGACTAAAATTGCCGGCAAAAAACTTGAGTCGCCGGGTGCTTCGTTCAAATTGTCGGCAAAACAGCAAAACCTGCTGAACGGGCACAAGTCAGGTGAAATATCGCTTGGCATAAGGCCGCAAAATGTTCGTATTCTGCAAGGTGATGAAAAGCCGGGGCGCGGGCATCAGGCTTTCAAGGGCAGTGTGGATATTTTTGATGCGCTGGGTGCGCATTCGATCATCATTGTTGATATTGGCGGCACCATGATAACAGCGCTTGGCTCACCAGATGCGATGTATGAATATGGTCAGGAAGTAACCGTCGCGGTTGAAACCGGATCGTTCCATCTGTTTGACACGAAAACGGGGAAGGTTCTGTAATGGCTGGAATTACCCTTAAAAACGTCAACAAGATCTACCCTTCCAGATATGGACCGGTGCATGCGGTAAAAGACTTCAATCTGGAAATCAACGATGGTGAATTTGTGGCCCTGCTGGGGCCGTCAGGTTGCGGCAAGACCTCGACATTGCGGATGATTGTCGGGCTGGAAACCATTAGTTCCGGCGAAATCCTGTTTGATGGCCGCCGGGTCAATGAGCTTGAGCCAAGGGATCGCAATGTGGCTATGGCATTTGAGACCTATGCGCTTTATCCCAATTTTACCATTGCTGAAAATTTGAGCTTTCCGCTGGAAGTGCGCGGTATGGGGGAGGCTGAACGCAAGAAGAAAATCGACAAGATTGCCCAGATAATGCGGCTGGAGAGCATTCTTGAGCAGAAACCGCCAATGTTGTCAGGTGGCGAGCAGCAAAGAGTATCGCTTGGCCGGGCACTGATCCGTGATCCTGATGCGTTTATCCTTGATGAGGTGATGAGCCATCTGGATGCCAATCTGAAATTCCAGATGCTGCATGACCTTAAAATCCTGCATCGCGAACTGGGCAAGACCATGGTTTATGTGACCCATGACCAGATGGAGGCGCTGGCGCTGGCTGACCGGATAGCGGTTATGGATCATGCATTGTTGCAGCAGGCCGGGACCCGCAATGAAGTGTACCGCGAACCGGCCAACAGATTTGTCGCTGATTTTATCGGCGAACCGCCGACCAATTTTTTTGACATGCTGGTTCGGCGTAATGGCAATGATGTAAATATTGTCAGTGAAGATGGAGCAATCAGCTTTAGCCCGCCTGAGAAATTGACAAAGGTGCTGGCGACAAACAACATCGATGCGGTAACGCTTGGTATTCGCCCGCAACATCTTGGGTTGAGTGGAACTGATGGCAAGAGCTGCAGCCTGAAAGCTGAAGTACATATCAATGAATATCTGGGTGAACGCTCCATTTTGACGTTGAAATCGGGAAATGAAACATTCAGGGCGCTGGTGCCTCCATATACCAGTGCGAAAAAGGGTGAAACAGTCAAGCTGCATTATGCGCCAGAAGACTTGATGCTGTTTGATGCCAAAACAACGAATTTGATCGCATGAGCGATCAGCAAGGGTCCGTACCGGGCCATATAATAAGCCCCAAAATAAAAACGGGAGACTTAAGGGCACAACAGGAAAGGAAAGAAAGATGAGTATATTCAGTGCAATAACCAGGCGCAAATTCATGCAGAATGTTGCAGCCAGTGCAGGAGCAGCGGCAATGGCGCCGAGCATCATCAGCCCGGCAAATGCCGGTATCATGGTGCCACCGGGCAAGAAGCTGTTCAAGGATGTCAAGCTCAACTATTTCCAGGATTCCAACTGGCTGCATGCACCATTGTGGCTGTCACCGCTTATTGAAAAAGAAGCTGGCGTTGGCATCAAGGGCCGTGAAATGTATGATGGCGGGGATGCGGTTGCCAAAATATTGCCGCAGCTGTTGTCAAAACGTCCACGGTTTGACTGGGTGCAGTTTCCAAGCCTGTATTTTGGCGCATTTGCCGAAACCGGTCAGCTTGAACCTCTTGATGATTATTTTGCCAAATATGAAGGTTCCCAGGATTATCTTGACTGGGTAATGCCGGCATATTCTGAATTCTATACCAAATGGGATGGCAAGAATTACGGGGTAATGCTGGATGGTGATATTCATGTGATGCACTATCGCAAGAGCTTCTTTGAACGCTCTGATCTGCAGGGCAAATTCTCCAAGCGATTCCAGCAGAACCTTGAAGTTCCCAAGACCTGGGATGATTTCCTGAAAGTTACCCAGTTCATGACTGAAGAACTGAAAGGTGACGGGGTCTATGGTACTTCCATGGTTGTCAACCCGCCAAGCTTTGGCTGGGGTTTCTGGATGAATATTGCAGCATCAGCCGGGGTTAATTATTTTGATGAAAACATGAACCCGGTCATTAACCAGGGCAAGGCTGCCGAAGCACTTGATATGTACAAGGAAATCATCAAGTTCGGACCTCCCGGTGCCGAAGCCATGGATATTGGCACGACCATTCAGCGCTGGCAGTCAGGTTCGGATGTCATGTCAATCTGGTGGATTGATCTGGCTGAATTTACCGTGCAGCAGCAAGGGGTTGAAAGAGCAGAAGACCAGCGCGCCGCTATTGTTCCCGGCTGGAAAAATGATGATGGTTCAATCACCAACAGGGCAATGTCACTATGGTGCCGTACAGCGTCCATCCCGAAAAACCTGCCGCAGGAAACCAAGGATGCAGCATTCTACTTCATCTACAGGATGTCACATCCAGATTACTCCAATGAGTTCGTGGCTGATGAATATTGCGGTTCTGATCCATATGGCAAATCTCACTATGGTGATGCAGCAGCCGAGCTTTATCTCAAAGCAAATCCGCAGCGCGGAACTGATAATGAGCTTTGGAAAACCAATGGTGGTATTTTCAAAGAACTGGATACGGCCAAGAATCATCTGGCTGCCGGTCTGGCAAATATTGAAGTTGGCTATCCGCAAATCTTCTGGGAAGGTGCTCCTGAATATGCTGATGCACTTGGGCGCAATATCTCCAAGGCAGTATCAGGTAAACTGACCAGCCAGCAGGCGCTGGATGAAGCCGCTGAAGAATGGGTGAAGATTTCCCAGAAACTGGGACTGGATTCACAAAAACGCCAGTATCAGAACTTCATCAATGGTGCCCGCAAACTGGGTTACAAGATTTGATGCAACAATTATCCCTCCCCCTCATGGGGGGAGGGTTTATATTGGGGTAGTGAATTCGTCATTCCTGCGAAGGCCGGAATCTGGATGGGTAGCGCAAAAGGTGCATTGCTCCCGTGTGGGTTGCTACCTTCGCAGAAATGACGACTGGTCATGGTTTTTAAAAGTCAATGAAAGGCAATAATAATGAAAAAGATACTCAATAGTCCGGCAAAGTTTGTTGATGAAATGCTGGATGGCTTGTGTGCGGCACATCCTGAATATTATGACCAGCCTGAACCTCGCGTCATTGCCCGGCCAGGCGGGGCGGTTAAAGGCAAGGTGGGGATTGTAACCGGCGGTGGTTCGGGGCATTTGCCGGTATTTACCGGGTATGTTGGCAAGGGGTTACTTGATGCCTGTGCCATTGGCGGGGTATTTGCTTCACCATCGGCCGAGCAGATGGCCGGTGCGATGCGCGCTGCCAATGGCGGGGCCGGGGTGTTGCGACTATATGGAAATTATGGCGGCGATGTAATGAATTTCGACATGGCTGGTGAAATGGTTGAGATGGAAGATGATATTGAATCAACCACAGTTTTGCTGAGCGATGATGTGGCCAGTGCCGGGCCTGAGGAGGCCGAAAAAAGACGCGGCGTTGCCGGTATGGTTTATGCCTTCAAGATTGCCGGAGCCAAAGCTGACCAGATGGCTGATCTGGCAGAAGTAACAAGAGTTGCGCAAAAAGCCGCCGATGCCTGCCGCTCAATCGGTATGGCCCTTTCACCATGCACAGTACCAGAAGCTGGCAAGCCGACTTTTGAAATTGGCGAAGATGAAATGGAAATGGGTATGGGTATTCATGGCGAGCCGGGTATCTGGCGCGACAAGCTTAAACCTGCCGATGAAATTACCGGTGAAATGGTTGAACGCCTGCTGGCTGACATGCCTTTGGGCAAGGGTGACAGAATATCGCTGATGGTAAATTCGCTGGGTGCGACACCACCAGAAGAATTATACATTATGTATGGCAAGGCTAAACAGCTTATCGAAGCAACAGGGGCTGAAATCATCATGCCGCTGATCGGGCGTTATGCAACATCGATGGAAATGGCCGGTGCTACCATGACCATGTGCAAGCTGGATGATGAACTGGAAGCCTTGCTGAAGGCTCCGGCTGAATGCGCTTTCTGGCAGGTGTAAATCATGAGCAACATGACAGTTGACCGGCTGCGGGCTGCGATTGGCAAGATTGCCGTGCAAATGGCAATCAGCGCTGATGAATTAAACACTGCAGATGGCAAGCTTGGTGATGGCGATATTGGCATTACCATGAATACCGGCATGAAAGGACTGGCCGGTATTGCCGATGATCTGCCTGACGATGATCTTGGCATGGCGTTTCTGGCCTGTGCCAAGGAGTTTACCAGGGTTTCAGGTTCAAGCTATGGAACCTTGCTGGCAACTGGCCTGATGAGTGCGGCCAAGGCACTTAAAGGCAAGCGCAAGGCGGAATGGTCTGAAGTTTCATCCCTGATTGGCGGGGCGATTGAAGCAATGATGAAACGCGGAAAAGGCGCGCTTGGTGACAAGACGGTGCTGGATATGCTGGAGGCCATGCGGATTGCAACTGAAGGGCTTGATGATTCTGCCGAGATTCTCAAAGCCTGTGACAAGGCCGCCAGTGAAACCATGGAAAATTTCCGCGCCAAACCGTCAAAACTGGGGCGGGCCAGAATGTATGGTGACAAGAGTATCGGACTTGATGATCCGGGCATGCTGGCGCTGCGCCGGGTAATTGACGGGCTGGTTTGAGATGGCCGGCGCTTATGTAATCGGGGTTGATGGTGGCACTGAAAGCCTGAGAGCTGGCATATATGATCTGGCCGGAGTGCCGCTTGCCTATGCGGCAACCAGATACAAAACCAGTTTTCCGCAAAACAGCTGGGCTGAACAGGACCCGGATGACTGGTGGCGCGCGATTGGCAAATCGGTGCGTGAAGCAGTTGCAAGTGCCAAAATATCAGTAAATGATATTGCCGCGATCTGCATTGATACCACCTGTTGCAGTGTGGTGGCACTGGATGATCAGGCAAGGCCATTGCGTCCGGCGCTGATATGGATGGATGTTCGCTCAGCTGTAGAGGCAGATGAAGTAACCAGCACCAAAGACCGGGCATTATGCGTTAACAGTAACGGGCAGGGGCAGGTTTCGGCAGAATGGATGATTCCCAAGGCCTTGTGGTTGAAACGGCATGAGCGGGAAATCTATGACAAGGCTGCCACTATTTGTGAATATCAGGATTATCTCAATTATCATCTGACTGGCCGCATGGTGGCATCGGTAAATAATGTTTCGGTACGCTGGCACTATCAGCGCTCCAATGGCGGTTTTCAGACTTCAATGCTGGCAAAGCTGGGGCTGGAGGATCTGGAAGACAAATGGCCAGATGAAATTATCCCGCTGGGTAAGAAAATTGCCGGGCTTTGTCCAAAAGCTGCTGAACATCTGGGATTGCCTGCCGGATTGCCGGTGGCACAGGGCGGGGCAGATGCCTTTATCGGCATGATCGGTCTGGGGGTTGTGCGTCCTGGATCAATGGCGTTTCTTACCGGTTCATCGCATCTGCATCTTGGCCTGTCAGACAAACCGTTTCACGGTGTTGGTATCTGGGGCACCTATGAAGATGGACTGCTGCCGGGGCTGCATGTGGTGGAAGGTGGCCAGACCTCAACCGGTTCGGTTGTGGCCTGGTATAAAAAGCTGCTGGGCGGTGAGGTTTCCTATAATGATCTTGACCGCGAAGCAGCTCTGGTTTCTCCCGGTTCTGACGGGCTGATCGTGCAGGATCATTTTCAGGGCAACCGGACACCTTATACCGATGCCCTGTCGCGCGGTGCCTTTACCGGACTAACACTGAAACACACCAGAGGCCATATGTTCCGCGCCATTCTGGAATCAATCGCCTTTGGCTCGGAACTGATATTGGAGACAATGCGCTCAAACGGTTATGATCCAGACAAGCTGGTAATAGCCGGTGGTGCAACCCGCTCTGATCTGTGGCTGCAAATCCACGCCGATGTCTCAGCAACACCGTTAACCCTGACAAGAGTTCCCGATGCACCAAGCCTTGGTTGCGCAATATTGGGAGCGGTATGTTCCGGGCATTTCAGCTCCATCGTTGAAGCGGCTGATGAAATGGTGGCAATTGAACGGGTGGTTGAACCGGATATGCAGGTACATGAGCAATATAGCGACGCCTATGCCAGCTACAAGCGGGCTTATGAGGCGTTAAAGCAGATAGTTGGGTAAAATAGAACAGGGGGCAGCAAAGTGAAGTGGGTTTTTCTTTTGGGGCTATGTTAGCTATTAAAACATATAGTAGTTTGCGGGCACTCTTACGGCGTGGATAACAATGATTGGTGAATTGCAAGTTTCTCTAAAATGTTGGTTTTTGTTTCGGTGATGCTTTCGACCCCGGTCACTATTCAATGCTTGTCGTCATGAAATGAATTCATTTTAATGGCTGGACGGTTTTGGCAAACAACCCTGCCTCAATCATGAAAATAAATGCTTGAATTTATGTAAACAGAAAGCAATCTGTAGCGGTGAAATATATAAAGCTGATATAGTAAATTAACAAAGGACTCGCTTTAGCACGGAATGTTCCTTGCAATAATTAATTTTTTCACCTCTAAATTATTATTTATTATCAATAAGTTAAGGTATTTTGCAGTATACTTGTTAGGCTGTAATTGATGGATTGCCTAACAAACATGACATTGACAAGCAAGTACTCGAGCCAGTACCATAATTCAGTCACATTTACATCAAAACTTCAATCTGTGATAATGCAAGGTTACACTTCATGGAATTGAGGCTGCTGCAGTTTTGACAGAACTAATATTTAGAAAAGGGCATTTTGTGAAAAAAACCACCAGTCATATATTAAGTATTACAAGTTTAATTTCTGGATTTGCCCCGGCTTTGTGCATAGCAAAAACTCTCATGAAAACTGTCTTGAGCAGTATTTTCTTTTTTATGATTTTTTTGCACTTCAGTAATTCTGTATATGCGGCACCGAAAACCTGCCTGGGTATCGTCAATCCATTTAAAAACGAGGCGCCCAGCACACCTTACCTCGATCCATTTAAAGCAGCAATGAACGAGGTCAGTAAAAAGACCACCCTTACCAAACCCTATCGAAAGACGAAAGGAGCAATAGATAACTTCACCAAATATCTGGGTATTGGCAACAATATCTGTGAAATTTATAAAACAGCCGCTGATTGTGTTGATGCAAATGAAAGTTTTACCAAGTCTTGCGCCACAAAGACGGCTGAAAAATCGCTTTGCGAGATTTCCAAATATCTTGGTCTGTCTGCAAATCCTTTGTCTGCCATACCATCGATTTCACCTGCATCTGCTGTGGCATCCGTCTTGCAGTACAATCTCGACCAGATAATCCCCTTGTCTTCATATAATCCCTTTTGCAACCCGGAAAATCAATTAGGTCCTCTCCAATGCTGCCTTATTCCCCTTCAGGATGACCCTGATAAAGGTGGGTTATGCAAAACGGCGCATTCCAGCTATGATTGTCCCCGTAACGGCTTTCCTTTCATTGGTCTGGCCGAAAAAATTTCCACGAATGGCTCAGTGTGCACCATATACAAAGATTGCTACACAAAAAGAGACAAGGATGGAAAATCTACGAACCCGGAAGACCGCCCCGGAATTCTCTTCCTGATCAAATACAAGCAAATCCGGGACAAAATAGCCGAATTATATGCCAAGTCTGTGAAAGGTTCCGGCGATGGCGATACACCTTTATATGGAAGTTGCACTTACAACAAGTTTCACGACCTGCTCACAGGACGCGGTTGTTTGAAGGCTGGATATGAGGCGGAAAAACTGCACTCCAAAACCGGCTCAATAGATGACATGCTGAATTTGGCAACGCTGCGATTGATGTCGTCATATCCTAAGGCAAGCACCCTTTGGGGTTCGCCTGAAGGCGGGAAATTATCTTCATCTGACGAATTTGCACGCGACAGTTTCTATGACCGCTTTGTCGATCGTTGTGGGTATGACATTATTTACGGTGCGATACAAACAACCGGATTGCCCAATCCATTAGAAATCGCAGGATTGGTTGATACTCCCAACCCCAGTGGAGCAAAAAACCTCTGCGTTGCAGCAAACGAGCTTGAATTCTCAGTCAAGCAGAAACCGACAGCATTTAATACAAAGGTTCGCACTATTTCCGTTGTTACCAACGCCACAAATGAACAGCCGGTGGGCATTTACATTGAATGGAAGCCCGACAATCGGCATGCTGGAAAAAATCCATTCATTTTGCTGGATGGTAGCAACAGCACATATACAATATCTCACGACTATCTAACTGACACCATAGCAGCAAAGGCATCGGCATTGGTGGTTGCGATTGGTGAAGGGGGATACATCAAATCAACGGAAATTGACCTGTCAGGCATTCTTCCTGAAAAAGCTGGTGATACTTCTCCATTCAAACCGGCCAAGAAACCCGGAAAACCAGCCCCACCCCTTGTGGACAAGCTGCCTGGTGGACCTGTTGACAAAGGTTTCAAAGGCTCGCCACCTGAAAGCAAAACCCCGGTTGTGCGTCCTTCGCGGCCTCTGGTTAGAACACCAGGGAACCCCGGCAAGAAAAACTTCGTTCCAAAGCCTCCAAAGAAGAAAGATACGCCCCTTCTGCGCGCAAATGAACCAAAGCGGCCATCGGTTCCTAAAATTGTGTTGCAGTTCTTCAAATACTGCAAGGAAAGCAAACTGGGATATGCATCATGTCGGCGGCGCTATACTACCCTTTTCAAGCGGAGCTGTGTGGCAATCAGGGAACGCAACCTTGAGAGGTGCATCAATCAACTGCCAAAGCTGGTGCCAAATAAAGACTTTGGTACAACCCGCAGCACACCGGCGAAAACAAACAAGGAAAGAGCCGGAAATACTTCGAAAAGAAATTTCCGGACACTGAAGAAGTACAAGCAATCCTGCCGGGCAGCCCGAAAAAACCCAAGAGCCTGTTACAGGCGCTATGGGAAACGTCTTTTGAAGGCATGCAAGGATGCAGGGTTGATTTCCCAAAGATCCTGCCAGAAATATCTGGCTCAACCATAGGGCCGAGCAGGATATTGGCAGTCAACGAATTACGCTAATTGGATTTGCTAATTTATAAATTAATGCTTGCTTCACTCCTCAAACTGAGTAACTACCTGCAAAAACCCTTCACCAAACTTTTTCAGCTTGGCTTCGCCAATGCCGTGAATCCGGGATAGTTCATCCAGTGTTTTGGGGCGCAGACTGGCGATCTGGCGCAGGGTCTTGTCGTGGAAAATTACGTAAGCTGGAACATTGCTTGCCTTGGCCAGTTGCATTCGCAGCGCTTTTAACTGGTCAAGCAGCGAGCGGTCAGTCTCGGCAAGTGGTTGTTCTGCAATAACCGGTTTGGCCCCCTGCCGGTCTGGGATTGTATCCCTGACCGGAATGTTCATGCCTGTAAAGATTATCACAATTGCTAAAAACTGACCCTGTTTGCATGAACGTTCGAGACGGTAGTTCAACTACCGTCCCGCTTATGCTAACTGTTGACTCGTGTTTGCGGCACAATATATGAGTAAAGCATAACTATATTGCGGTTGAAATTGCGGCAGCTGTTTGCGGGTGAGTTATTTTAGAACGACAAAGGGCAGTTAAACATCTTTTGGTTAACCGCCGCCGTAAAGTGAAGTAAGAAAACAGTGATTAATTTGGTGACCGTAATCCCGTAACTCTGATTGTTTAAAGGGGATAAAGTGAGCCTGGTAAAGCGATATCTAGAGGGTTTAAAATTTTATCTGGCAGAATTTCGCCAGCCAGGTTTTCTTTGGGCAATCCAGATATTCTTCTTTCTGGCACATATCACTTCTTATTTTTGTTTTCTCTACCTTACCGTATACGCCTGGTATGTTATTATCATTTTCAGTTTGGTGTGGATCCTGAGTATAGCGGTTCTTTTGGTTATCTTGTTTCTACAAAATCGGTATTTATTATATGTATCGCACTTTTTGGCACCAGTTGTCCTGATCATAATGACTGGTTATCTGCCAATTATTGGCAACAAGAACCAGGTATATGAAGAGCTAAGCACAGTAAACTCCCCTTATATAAATGACGGGGATATCGTTCTTGTTTCCCATGATTTGCCTTCACTTAAAGTTTTGGATTTTGCTGTCATGCGCAGAAAACTACCCTCTTACTTACTTAGTGTTGTAATCGGTCTTCCGGGTCACACATTTGTGCATAAAAATGGAACAACAAAAATTTGCAATACAAAGATTTGTTTTATGTGCAATGCAGATCATTCTTTAGTACGCGCACCTCGCACTGCTGGCGATAATGGGAGTGTTCGAAATTCATATGTGTTAGTTTACGCAAAAAAGAAAAGGTGTTTTGAAGAACATCTAAAACGGACTTTTACGGTTGAACAATATATCGGGACGGTCAAAGCCATTGCTTTGTCAGGAGATACTATCAACAAACCGATAGAAACAAGCGGCCTTGTTTCCAACGATGAGCGTTAATACGCATAGCAGGAGCGATGATGGGTTTAAAGGATTGGAGTCCAGAAAGCGCTGGTAGCAACGGGAAGGGCTGGAATGACCCTGCCGGTCTGGGATTGTATCCCTGACCGGAATGTTCATGCCTGTTAAGATTGTCACAATTGCTAAAAACTGACCCTGTTTGCATGAACGTTCGAGACGGTAGTTCAACTACCGTCCCGCTTAAGGCAGATAGGCTGAAAACACAAACTGCAGCAAAACCAGTGCCCTTGGCAGGGTAACTGTCAAGCTTCGAACTGTCTGACCAGTTCAAGAAAGTCTTTACCGAACTGTTTAAGCTTGGCCTCGCCTATACCATGCAATTGAGAAAGATCATCAAGGGTTTTGGGGCGGTGGCTGGCGATCTGGCGCAGGGTCTTGTCGTGGAAGATTACGTAGGCTGGAACATTGCGCGCCTTGGCCAGTTGCATGCGCAGCTCTTTTAGCCGGTCAAGCAGCGAGCGGTCAGTATCGGCAAGTGGTTGTTCTGCAATAACCGGTTTGGCCTTGCGGGCAGCACGTAGCGGTTTCAGTTTTTCAGGGCGATATTCAAACGAAATCTCACCCTTTAGCAACAGACGCCCCTTTTCAGTTACCGAAAGGCCACCAAATTCGGCAATATCTAGATGAATGAACCCGGCGGCAGTCATTTGCCTGACGATAGAGCGCCACTGGTTCTTGCTGTGTTCGGCTCCCACCCCGTAGGTCGGCAACTCATCATGGCGCAATTGTGCAATTTTGGCGGTTTTGGCGCCAACGACAATATCAATAATGTGGGCCGGGCCAAAGCGCTGGCCGGTTCTGACCATGGCTGACAGCACCATCTGGCCCTCGCGGGTGCCGGTTACAAGTTCAACCGGGTTGTTGCAATTATCACAATTATTGCACGGGTCGCTGTCATCGCCGAAATAGGACAAAAGGGTCTGGCGGCGGCATGACGGGGCTTCACAATATGACAAAAGCGCATCCAGCCTTTTATGCTCGCGGCGCTTGCTGGTGTCATTGCTGGTATCATTTTCAATAAACATGCGGCGCATGCGAATATCATCCAGCCCGTAAAGCATATGGGCATCAGCCGGGTCGCCATCGCGGCCGGCACGGCCAAATTCCTGATAATAGGCTTCCATGGATGATGGCAGGTCGGTGTGGAAAACAAACCTGACATCGGGCTTGTCGATGCCCATGCCGAAGGCGATGGTGGCGGTCATCACGATGCCTGGCTCCTTGACGAAACGCAGCTGGTTTTCATGGCGCTGCTGTTTGTCAAGACCGGCGTGATAGGCAATGGCACTGATGCCCTCATCGCGCAGGGCCCGGGCAGCGTCTTCGGTTTTCTTGCGTGACAGGCAATAGACAATGCCGCTTTGACCGCGCCTTGCCAGAACGAAATTTTTCATCTGGGTTTTCCAGTTGAGTTTCGGCTCAACCGCAAGGGAAATATTGGGACGGTCAAAGCCGGCCACATATTGCCTTACCTTGCCGGAAAACAGCTTTTCAGCAATGTCATGCCGGGTGGCAGCATCGGCGCTGGCGGTCAGGGCTACTACCGGGACTTCGGGAAAGTGAGTTTTCAGCCCGGTAAGCATCTCATATTCAGGCCGGAAGGATGGGCCCCATTGCGATATGCAGTGCGCCTCATCAATGGCGAAAAGCGAAATGTTCATGGCTTTAAGATCATTGAGGGTATTTTCACTCATCAGTCTTTCCGGCGCCATATAAACCAGTCTGGCGCTGCCAGAGCGCAGGGCCTCCCAGCTGGTTATATTATCGGGATATTGCTGGGCCGAGTTGATGCTTACCGCCGGTACTCCCAGCAATTGCAGGGCGCTGACCTGATCCTGCATCAGGGCGATAAGTGGCGATATGACAATGGTTATGCCATCAAGCAAAAGGGCAGGGACCTGATAAATCAGGGATTTGCCGGCCCCGGTAGGCATTACACAAAATACATCATGGCCGGCTAAAAGGTCATCAACAGGAGCTTTCTGTCCGGGGCGAAAATCATTGAAGCCAAAGGTCTTTTTAAGCACTTCATGGGTGCTTGAATCTGTCCAGGTGCTTGTAGTCATGATGCTTGATCTGTTGGCAAGGTTGCGGGCAATCTGCACTATTGCAGGGATTGTTGCATCATTTTTTTCATGCAAGGCAAAAAAACTTCACAAAACACTTGCAACTTTGCCCAACACTGATAAAACACCTCTTGTTAACAACAAAGACGGGCAAGGCAAAGCCAAAACCCGCCAACCCAGCAACAAAACCAGAATATCCCCGGTTGTTCTACCAGCACCGGAAAATATGTTGTCTGGCACGTTAGTTAACTCCCTTGGCGCGGGGTGGAGCAGTCTGGTAGCTCGTCAGGCTCATAACCTGAAGGTCGCAGGTTCAAATCCTGCCCCCGCGACCAAAAATGCCCGTAACATCAAA
>JALXCV010000023.1 GCA_026990765.1 Hyphomicrobiales bacterium
CGGTTAATGTGCTGGAAGGTGAAATCAGTTGTTAAAACCGGCCCGGAAAGCTTTTTTTGAGAACTTTCCGGGCACCTGTCAACCGGTTTGGGCTAACAGGTTCCTGTGAGAGAGCAGGAGCGGTTTGGTCTGGTTATTGCTGCAATGTCTGCAAGGCCATGGAAAGGGTTTCAGAGCAGGCCTTGTCGCCGGCTGCAATCTGGTCGGCAGCCTGTTCGCGCAATTCGAGAACCTTGGCTTTTGCCTCATCAGAAATCTTGACTGTCTGCAAAAGCTGGTCAACTTTAACCAGCGCATCATTACAATCATCACCGGCATAAGCACTGGCAGCAAAAACCATCATTGCGGCGGTGGAGACAGCTATAAGTGTTTTCATTTTATGGACCTCATTTTGTTGTTTCAGGTTTGATCCCGTGATCAGGATCGAGGCCAAGTTAATTGCAACCATGTGTTGCGATGAGGTCGGCAAATGGGTTTTGTTGTGTTGATTAATTGTTTTTACCGCCATTTTTTCAGGTTTTTGGTGGAAATGCGGCGGTCCTGCTGCTGTTTTATGGCAGGACAAGAAAAAAACAGTTGTTAATATTTTTCATCGATAGTATGAAACCATGATCAAACAAAGATGGTTTTACCAATGAACATGTGCCAGAAATTGCCAATATTGAACGAGAATTGCTCCGGCGATTTGCGTCTGATTGCGCCCGCACATGGCCTGCTACTACTTATCTGCCCCTGATTATCGACGGCTTGCACGCGATGCGAGCGGGTATTCAGGGGATTTTATTTTCCAGAACAGTTTTGAATTTTCCAGAACAGGCTGATAGTGCCGTTCTGATGATAGACAAGGACATATTCCGATGAACGCCAATAAAAAAGATGGCAAAGAACAGATTATAATTTTTGACACCACATTGCGTGATGGTGAGCAGTCACCAGGTGCAACCATGACATTTGAAGAAAAATTGCAGGTTGCCGAATTGCTCGACAAGATGGGGGTTGATGTAATCGAGGCGGGCTTTCCAATAGCCTCTGAAGGTGATTTCAATTCGGTGTCAGCAGTGGCTGATCTGGTAAAGAATGCAACGGTTGCCGGTTTGGCAAGGGCGGGGCAAAAGGACATTGACCGGGCGGCTGAAGCGGTGAAAAATGCAGTCAAACCGCGTATTCATACCTTCATATCCACCAGCCCGGTGCATATGAAATACAAGCTGAAAAAGCAACCGTCTGAGGTTCTTGATATGGTTGTTTCATCCGTCAGCAGGGCCAGAAACTTTGTTGATGATGTGGAGTGGAGCGGCGAGGATGCCACCCGCACCGAATTTGAATTCATGTGCCGGTGCGTGGAAGCTGCGATCAGGGCAGGGGCTACCACTATCAATATTCCAGATACTGTCGGTTATACCATGCCGAATGAATATTCAGCTTTTATCAGGGCAATCAGGGAGAATGTGCCCAATTCCGACAAGGCGATCTTTTCGGCTCATTGTCACAATGATCTGGGGATGGCGGTTGCCAATTCTATGGCAGGGGCTGATGCCGGTATCAGGCAGATTGAATGTACGATTAATGGTCTGGGTGAGCGGGCTGGTAATGCGGCGCTGGAAGAAGTGGTGATGGCTATCAATACCCGCAGCGATATTCTGCCATATTACACCAATATTGATGCCACCATGCTGACACGGGCCTCAAAACTGGTGTCGGCGGTTACATCCTTTCCGGTGCAGTATAACAAGGCAATTGTCGGGCGAAATGCTTTTGCCCATGAATCGGGCATTCATCAGGACGGTATGCTGAAAAATGCCGAAACCTATGAAATCATGACGCCGGTCAGTGTCGGGGCAGGCAAGACAGATCTGGTCATGGGCAAGCACTCAGGACGTAATGCTTTCAGAACCAAGCTGGAAGAGCTGGGCTATGTATTGTCTGACAATGCTTTTGAAGATGCGTTTGTTAGGTTCAAGGAACTGGCAGATCGCAAAAAGGAAGTGTTTGATGAAGACATTGAAGCGCTGGTTGATGAAAAGATCGCCAATGCGGCTGACCGGGTGAAGGTGGAAGCCTTGACGGTCATTGCTGGAACCATGGGTCCACAAATGGCAACCTTGACGGTTGATATTTCCGGGGAAGGTCAAAAAACCGTACAAGCGAGCGGAAATGGTCCGGTTGATGCCACCTTTAATGCGATCAGGGAACTGATGCCGCATGATGCTGAACTGATATTGTATCAGGTACATGCGGTTACCGGTGGCACTGATGCCCAGGCTGAAGTCTCGGTGCGGCTGGAGGATAGGGAAACCGGGCGCAAGGTAACGGCACGGGCGGCTGATCCTGATACTATGGTGGCTTCGGCAAAGGCCTATCTGGCGGCAATCAACAAGCTGGAAATCAAACGTCAGCAGGGGGCTTTGCGCTCGGTTGAAGATCTGGATGAAGAAGCACGCCGCGGTGGTCCTTGATAATTTGTTAACCAAAAATCGGCATCGTGATCATATCTGATTCATTAAAAAGGGTGATCACGATGCTTGTGGCCTTGCTTTTATTGTTTGTTTCCATCGCTGTTCTGGCGATGTGGCATATGCGTTCAGATTATGAGGCAGATCAGATACTGGATCTGTATTTCGATAATCAGGAAGTGTATTCACCCGGTTACTGGTCACGCAAGGCATGATTAATGCTCGCGGTGAAACATGCCTGAGATAACTTCATGGATTGAGGGGATTTCACCTTCTATCAGATAGCGCACACCTAGCCATGCCCCGATGGCAATTGCGCCTATTGCCAGAAATGAATTGATCGACAAGGTTGCAAGACCGCTCATGCCCTGGCCGATGGTGCAACCAAGGGCGAGAATTGATCCAATTCCCATGAGAGCTGCTCCGGCAAAATGGCGGCGCATTTCGCGGGCATCATCAAAAGCTTCAAAATGAAATGACTTGCTTTGTAGAGAACTGATTAGGGCACCAAGTGGTACGCCCAGCACCCCGCCAATTGAAAAATTTATCGAGGCACCGGTAAAGGTCATCAGATATTGCAATGTATTGCCCATGGGGCGGGCAAAACGGTAGCTTTCAAAGGTTTGCGGGGTGAATGGGTCCTGGCCGATAGTGCCGGTTACCCACCAGCCATAGATAATGGCTGAGCCTATGGCGATACCGGCGGCAACTGCTCTTTTATTGGTAACAAAACGCTTTGAAGATATTGACCAGCCAATGAGCAGGGTAGCCAGCAACATGGCAAAGATAATCTGGGCGGCATCAGAAGAGCCAAATAATATGTCGGGTATTGACGACGTTTGAGTGGAGGCAAAGTGATATTCAGTTGGGGTAATCAGCCAGACATGGATATAGGCAAGAATACCATTGGCAGTCGTATATCCAACCAGAGCCAGGAGCAGGATTGATACCGTGGCTCGCATATCGCCGCTGCCGGCACGAACAAGCATGCCAAAGGCGCAGGTTCCAACCAGTGCCATGCCAAACCCAAAAATAATGCCGCCAAGGACAGAACCGAGAAACCGGAAAGTCGGGTTCAGATAAAAAGACTTGTCGAGATCGATTATATGGGTGATGTCAAGCAACTGGGTTCCGGCAATGGCAATGCCGGCGGCCAGTACCCAGGTGCGCAGGCGCGAACGCTGGGTGCCATAATAGGTTTCTTCAATGGCGCCAAGGGTGCAGAAATTGCTTAATCTGGCAAAATAACCACAAACCAGTCCGCCAAGCAGGCCAAGACCTGCCATATAGAATGAAAAAGGGGCGTCAATCATCCACTAGTAGTATCCCGCTTGCCGCCTGTGTGGCAAGCAGGAATATAGTATACATAACTGACTGTCAGCTTTACTGTCAGGCTTTCGGTCTAGATATTATACAGATCGCACATTAACTCAACGATGCGTTCTGCCTCGGCGCTGGCTATCGAATAGTAGATAAGCTTGCCATCGCGTCTGGTGACCACCAGATCATCATTGCGCAAGCGGGCCAGCTGCTGGGAAATGGTTGGCTGGCGCAATTCGAGGATATTTTCAAGCTCGGTCACCGACTTTTCACCATGGTATAAAAGGCAAAGGATAACCAGCCTTGATTCATGGGCCATGGCTTTAAGCGTTTCAGATGCTGTATGGGCACGTTTTACCAGAGTATCCAGTGATATTTCACTGGCGCGTTCTTTCCCGTCGGTAGTATCGAGGAATGGTGCTATTGTTGGTACTGATACGGTCATTGTTATTATTCCGTTATTGTTCAGAATGTTGCACTCTATTACTGTTTCGAAGATATTATTGCATATTTGGTGCGATATTCAAAGATGAAAATATTAGATGATGCTAATATATGGCCCATCAGGTGGAATTTTCAATGTTTTTGGTCAAGCAAGCGCCATTTTAACGCAATAATTCGATTATAAGCGTTTCTTATGCGCCATAAGGGGATTTTACCGGTATTGACCGCATCAATAATTGCCGAGTGCAACAGCTCAAGGCTTGCTTTTTGCCTGGACAGAGTGTTTCCGACAAGAATCAGGTCATTGCCAGCATTGATTGCCATGATTGCGGCCTGTTTGAGAGTATATTTGCGTGATATGGCCCGCATTTGCAGATCATCGGTTATTACCGGCCCCTTGAAGCCAAGCTGCTGTTTTAGCAGACCTGTTACGGCAGTTTTGGAAAGTGAGGCGGGCAGTCCCCAGCTTTTCATATACAAATGACCGGTCATTATCATATCTGCCATATTATTATTGATCATGGCCCGATATGGATCGAGTTCGAATTTACGCCAGCTTTTTGAAATGTCAGGCAGACCGGTATGGCTGTCTTTTCGTGAAGAGCCATGGCCGGGGAAATGTTTGAGGACTGTGATTATCCCGGCATTTTTATGAGCCTGAATGAATGCGGTAATATAGGGGATAACCTGATCTGGCGAGCGGCCAAATGTGCGCCCGGTGCGCCCGATAACCCGGTTATAGCGGTTAAGACGCAAATCAGCTACAGGTGCAAGATTAAGATTTATGCCGTTCTTTGCCAGTTCAGTGGCCATGATGGTGTAGGTTGCCAGAGCTTTTTCAGCCTTGCGGGTGCGTGCCACATAAGAGGCGCCTGGATCGCGATGAAAACCGTTTTTGCGGCCAAGCCGTTCGACAATCCCGCCTTCTTCATCTGTGGCGATAAGTACCGGCCAGAATGGTGATGCCCCGGCCAGATAGCGGGTCAGTTTTTGTAATTGCTTCGGGCTTTTGATGTTGTTGTCAAACAGAATAACACCACCTGCATGTCCCGAGGCAAGGGCCTTATGGATTTTGACAACACCGGAATCAGTTGGTTTGCTGCCGGCAAATCCAGCAACGATCAATTGGCCGACCATCTTTTCCAGTGGTATTTTGGCGCCGTTTCCGGCCAAGGCCGTTGTGGACAGGATTATTGAAAACCCAAGTAATATTGCTGAAAAATACCTGAAAATCTGTTTTTCCCCGGTTTTTACTGTGGCTAAAATACAACTTATGGCGGAAATGTGGCAAAACACTTTATATAATAGTTGCCTGTGTGACATGACTCATCATTAAGTGTTTGGTAATTTTTGGCAAGTGGAGAAGCTTGTCTTATTCGGGATGAAGAATTGCAAAGGGGCGTTTGGCGCATGAAAAAATCTATAAACAAGACAATCTGTTCTGCCTTGCTGGCAGCATCAGCTCTGGTGGTGGCAAGCAGCGTTGCAAATGCTGCCGGCTTTGCGGTGCGCGAACAATCAGCCATGGGGCAGGGTGCTTCTTTTGCCGGTATTGCCGCTGGTGGCAGCGATCTCTCCTCGATGTTCTTTAATCCAGCAACAATCACCCAGCATGAGGGTTTGCAGTTTGAAGGTAATGCCGGGCTGATCATCCCTTATTCGAAAGTCAAGGATGGTCGAAATATTGTTCCAGTCGGTGCGGGGACAAATAGTGGAAATATCGGCAAATTTGCTGTTGTTCCTTCAACTTATGCCTCTTACCAGTTTAATGACAATCTGTTTCTTGGTTTCACGGCCAATTCACCTTTTGGTCTGGTGACCAAGGGCGATGCCAACTGGGCAGGTTCATATTACGGTATTAAATCTGATGTGTTCATGATTCAGGCCGGGCCGGTTGTTGGCTGGAAAGTCAATGACATGATTTCTGTGGCTGCGGCTGTGCGTGGTGCCTATTCCACTATTGAACTGACCACGAATGGCGGGGGGCTCGGTATTGTCAGGCTGAAAGGTAAGGACTGGGCAGTGAATTATTCACTTGGTCTGACTTTCAAGCCAACCAGCAGTACAACGATAGGTATAGGGTATAATTCGCAAACGGATTTCAAATATGATGGCAGTATCAAATATGGAAATGTGCTATTTGCACCCTTTCTAAATACAGATATTACATCAAAGCTGACTACACCGGGTACTTTGAATGTTGGTCTGCGCCAGAAGGTTGGTGAAGATTTTACAGTATTGCTGGGGTTTGAATGGGCTGACTGGTCGCAGTTGAAAGAATTGCGCTTGAAAAGCAAAACAGCAATTCCAGTACCGGCGCCAACTGCGTTCAACTGGAAAGACTCATATTTCTATTCAATCGGCGGTGAATACAAGGTCAATGACATGATGACCGCACGCGCCGGTTTTGCCTATGAGCAAACCAGTGTTCCTGATTCAACCCGGGCAGTGCGTATCCCTGATGCTGATCGTTACTGGCTGTCGATTGGTGGCAGTGTTCAGGTCAATGATCATATGCGCGCAACTATTGGTTATACCCATATTATTTCAAAAACTGGCAAGGTTAACCTGCCCTTAAATCCTGCGCTTGGACTGCCTGGTCTTAATGCCAATTTCAAGCAGCATGTGGATATTATTTCCCTGTCTGGTACTTACAAATTCTGATCAGGCAAGAGTTTAACAAAGTGGGACCGGGGGGGTTCCGATGAAAAGGGTCCGGCACTGGTGCCGGGCCTTTTTTATTGGTAGGATTGGCGGACTGTATTTTTGAGGTATAACAATGACAAAAGCTGCTTCCATCTATTCACTTGAATATGAAACCCTGCCTGATGAAATCGCTGCCATGGCGTTTCCGCATGGTGATTACAGCTTTGCCAAAAAGATGAAAAAATCCGTATTCAACCGGCGGCTGGAGGAGTTACAGGTTGAGTTGGTGAAACTGCAAAAATGGGTGCGTGAGAATAATGAGCGCCTTGTCATGGTGTTTGAGGGGCGTGATGCGGCTGGCAAGGGCGGTACGATCAAGCGCTTCATGCAGTATCTCAATCCGCGCCATGCGCATGTGGTGGCGCTGTCCAAGCCATCAGATGTTGAACGCGGGCAATGGTATTTTCAGCGCTATGTACCGCATATGCCAACAAAGGGTGATATGGCGTTCTTTGACCGCTCCTGGTACAACCGCTCAGGGGTTGAACGGGTCATGGGATTTTGTTCAGAAGATCAAGTGCAGCAGTTCTTTGCGGAAGCGCCGGTATTTGAAGGTATGCTGGTGCGCGAAGGCATTCATCTGTTCAAATTCTGGTTGACCGTGTCGCGGGCTGAACAGTTGAAACGGTTCTACGAGCGCAAATCATCCCCGCTTAAAAACTGGAAACTGTCTCCAATGGACCACAAGGCGGTTGGCAAGTGGGATGAATATACCAGCGCCATAAGGGACCAGTTACAGATCACCGATTCATCATATGCACCATGGACCATAGTTGATTCCAATGATCAGCGACGGGCACGGCTGGCATCTATCCAGACTGTTCTAAGCTCGTTTGAATATGATGGTCGCGATGATGCAGTTATCGGGGATATTGATCCACGGGTAGTCATGTCAGTGGATGATTTTCTGGACTGATCACATTACCGAATTATGCAGGCCGCCATCTATCATGATGCTTTGCCCGGTTATGTAACCGGCATGGGCCGAGCATAAAAAGGCGCAGGTCTGACCGAACTCAAGCGGATTGCCAAAGCGTTTGGCCGGAACGGTTGCCGCGCGATTTTCGGCCATTTGCTGCTCGCTGATATCTTTCATTTTTGCCTGAATCCGGGTAGAGCTTTGTAACCTGTCAGTATCAAACATGCCTGGCAGCAAATTGTTGATGGTAACGCCCTTGTCAGCGATCTCGCGGGCGGGACCGGCAAGGAAAGCGGTCAGACCGGCGCGGGCACCAGATGAAAGGTCAAGTCCCAGAATTGGCATTTTTACCGATAGTGAGGTTATGTTGACAATTCTGCCAAAGCCGTTCTGGCACATCGGCTCCAATACGGCTTTTATCAGCTCGATAGGGGTGACCATATTCTGGATAACTCCATCCACTATGGCCTGCCGGTCAAGCTGGCGGAAATCTTTCAGGGGTGGGCCGCCATTATTGTTGATCAGAATATCAGGTGCCGGATTTGCTGCCAAAAGCCTTTGCTGGCCATCAAGGCTGGAAACATCAGTGGCAATGGCATTTACCCTGACCCCGGTGAGGTCAGCTATTTCTTCAGCTGTCGATTTGAGTGTGTTTTCATCACGCCCGTTAATGGTAACATCAACACCGTTTTCAGCCAGTGCCATGGCGCAGGCCTTGCCAAGTCCGCGACTTGAAGCACAGATAATGGCAGTGCGGCCAGAAATTCCCAGATCCATGATATTGTTCTCCTGTTTGTAGTGTTGTTATAGGCTTGAGTATTAAGCCATACAGACAGGCCAAATCATCATGTCAGCGATGTTACAGGCCTTTCCAACCATTACAGGAGGCTGGCAAACAAAAAAAGACCCGGATATGATTTCCGGGCCTTGGTCCTACTTCCCGCTTGAGTGCCGGTTCCGGCGCGGGAATTGCTTTGTTGAGATTAGTTGTAACAGTCAATTGTTACTTTTTTGTGTCACGAGCCGGTTTTTTGCGTGAATCCATGAACCGTTCGAATTCTTCACGGTCACGGGCCTGACGCAGATGTTCGACAAAATCGTCAAATTCTTCCTGCTGCTTTTCCAAATCGCGCAGGACTTCATTCCTGTAGGCATCAAAAGCCGCATTGCCGCTGGAGGCTGGAGCTGATGCCGGGTTGATGGTGCCACGCAGCTTGTCAATTCCATCGCTGATCAGGTCGTCAACACTGCCGCCCCAGACAATATAGGCCAAGATACCCATGCCAAGCGGCCACCAGACCATGAAACCGAATACAATGGCAGCGATGCCAACAGGCGTCCAGCGCGATGGTTTGCGAACACGCCCACGATTAATATTGACCTTTGCCTGATATGGCGATGATGTTGTATACATTATGTGCCTCCGGTAAAAGATGTTACGATCATTAACATAAGCGTTTATTTGGCAATTTCAAGGCATGAGCAGATGAAAAAACAAAAGCTTCCGGTTTTTACAGATATTGAAGATGCTGCTGAAAGGCTGAAAAATGTGGCGGTGAAAACCCCGTTGCTGGAATCTGCTGTGCTTAATGACATGGCTGGTGGGCGGGTGCTGATCAAGCCGGAATCCCTGCAAAGAACCGGCTCATTCAAGTTTCGCGGGGCCTATAATCTTGTCTCCAGACTGGATGGTGATGAGGGCCGAAATGGTGTGGTTGCCTATTCATCAGGCAATCATGCGCAAGGTGTGGCGGCAGCTGCTGCGCTGCATGGAGTACCGGCATTGATTATAATGCCCAAAGATGCACCGCAGATGAAAATTGACAATACCATAGCTCTTGGAGCGCAGGTTGAGTTCTACGATCGCGACAAGCAGAGCCGTGAGGAGCTGGGCAAGAAGCGGATGCAGGAACGCGGTGCAGTATTGGTGCCGCCATATGAGCATAAATACATTATTGCCGGTCAGGGAACCGTCGGCCTTGAAATTGCTGATGTTGCAGGTGAGCGGGGTTTGCTGCTGGATAATGTGCTGGTGCCGGCCAGCGGTGGCGGGCTGACGGCTGGTGTGGTGCTGGGCCTTGGTGCAACCATGCCTGAATGTGTGGTGCGCACGGTGGAACCTGAAGGCTTTGATGATTATGCCAGATCAGTGAAACTTGGGGCGCGGGTGGCTAACAATCTGCTTAGTGGCTCTGTCTGTGATGCCCTGATGGCGCAGGAGCCGGGGGAATTGACTTTTGCGATCAATCAAAAAGCTCTTGGTGAAGGTCTGGTAGTGTCCGACAAAGAGGTGATAGCGGCCATGCGCTTTGCCTTTGAGGTCCTGAAACTGGTGGTTGAACCAGGTGGGGCTGTGGCACTGGCAGCAGTGCTTGCCGGACGTATTGATTGCCGTGATCGCAATATTGCAATAATTTTGTCTGGTGGCAATATTGGTGCTGACATGTTTGGCAGGATGATCAGCAAGGCCGGGCAATAAAAAACCGGCCTGCCGTGATCAGACAAGCCGGTATTTTTTAATTATTGCAAGAGGCTTAATGAGTGGCTGAATTGCCTGTGTGTTCAGCTTCATCAGCCAGAGGGATTTTTGGTGCTTTGCCTGCAGAGCGGCGAATGATCACTATACGGTCCTTTTCATCATCTGTTGCCAGAAGTTCAGGGTCAGGAACTGCTGCCTCAATGGGAGTTGTTTCAGGCTCGGATTGTTCCTCTTTAATTGTATTTTCTTCTGCCGGATCATTTTTTGGAGCGTTAAAGCTGCCGCGAGTAAGGGGTGGTTCCAGCTTGTCCCGGTCACTGGTATTCTTGAATACTTTGAAACGCGGCTGGTCATCTTCTGGCGGCTTGACAGATGGTTCTTTATTATCGGTTTCTGCTTTGGTTACAGGTTCAGTAGAAGCAGACTTTTCTTTTTCAACCGGTTTTGTATCTTCACTGGTTTCTACAATGGCCTCAGGAACAACCAGCGTTGGTGGAGCATCTGGAGTATCAGAAGCCAGGAAATCTGTATTGCCGGTGGGGATTTCCAGTTGAGGGGCAGCATCACCAACAGGCGTTTCCAGTTTTGGGGCTTCATCTTCGAAAATATCGATATCATCATCAAAAAATGCCAGATTCTCATCGCTCAGTTCTTCGCTGGCAACTTCGATATCCGGTTCACTGATCATTTGTACCGGTTCCGGGGCCGGTTCCAGATCTTGTTCTGGCTTTACAACTGGTTGTGGTGCAATAAAGGCCGGTCCAGCTTTTGCTTCCAGCGTCATTGAGGTAATGACTTTTTCAAGCTTGCCTATTGCTTCCAGCAGGGTTGAAGTATCTGCCAGTGCATGGCGTTTTTTATATTCATTGAGGAACCAGCGTCCGCGTGCTGTTTCCATAACTGCATTTTCAATATTCTCATAATCCAGTTCAGACAATTCGCTCACGACTAACTCACTCCAGCTTTGCAACCATTTGGAAAAAATGCTTTTCAACCGGTATTATTTAGGAAAATGGTTAGCGAATAGTTTATTTCAGCCTGTCAGTTTTATGAATAATGACATGCTCCAAGCAGAGCCGCTATCCCCACAGTTTTGCAGCAGGTGGCAATGCTGTGGCATTTTCATATTTTACTGGAGTCTTGCGATCCCTTGCCAGGAGCAGCGGACCGTCAATATCGGCAATGGCAGATGTTTGAGCCAGCAGGAATGCCGGAGCAATTGCCAGTGAGGTGCACAGCATGGTGCCGGTCATTATTTCAAAGCCCTTTTTGCGGGCTGCCGCGGCCAGTTCCAGCGCCGGGGTCAGGCCACCGGTCTTGTCCAGCTTGATATTGATCATGCTGTATTTACCTGTAAGCCCGTCAAGGCTGGCAATATCATGGGCTGATTCATCTGCGCACAGGGTGATGGGGGAGGTGATTTTTTGTAATATATCATCGCTGTCAGCAGAAAGCGGCTGTTCGGCCATTTCTATATTTGCTGCAGCGCAGGCATTGAGCATGGTCTGGATATTATCTTCATTCCAGCCTTCATTGGCATCTATGATCAGGCGGGTGTTGGGTGCAGCCTTGCGAATGGCTCTTATGCGTTGTTCATCACCTTCAGCGCCAAGTTTGAGTTTCAGCAGCGGAAGATGTGAATGGCTTGCGGCAATCCTTGCCATTTCAGCGGGTGTATCAAGGCTGATTGTATAGGCGGTGACAACCGGTTCCGGTTCTGGCAGTCCAGCCAGTTTCCAGACTGGAAAGCCGCTATATTTGGCTTCAAAGTCCCACAAGGCGCAATCAACGGCGTTTCGGGCAGCCTTGCCTTTGAGAACAGATGATATTTCATCGCGTTGAAGGCCAGCTTCTATTTGAGAGCGGGCAGCTTCAAGTTCGGCGATGGTTTGCTCGACATTTTCACCATAGCGCGGATAGGGGACGCATTCACCTCGCCCTGCAGCACCATCCTTGCTGATTGTTACCATCACCACATCGGCGGTGGTCTTGGAGCCGCGTGATATGGTGAATTTACCGGCGACCGGCCAGCTTTGGCTTTCAATGGTCAGCTTGCGCATTATTGCAGACGTCCGGTTGCCTCTGCCATCAGCAAGTATAATTTGCCACTTTCAGATGCCAGACAGGCATCGACCATATTATCACTGTTCGGGGCACTTGATACTGTATCGAGCAGGCGTTCAAACATCCTGATGAAAGCATCAACACGGCCACGGATCAGACGCTGGGAGGCATAGCCTTCCTTGATTGACTTGTACATGGCATTGCCACGTGCCTTATACAGGTGGTGTGTATAGATATGAGCCTCGCCGGCATTGTAGCTGCGCTCCATCTTGGCGCTCAATTTGCCTTCCAGGGCTTCGGTAAGATCGCGGGCGGCAGCGTTCAGCTTGATGACGAGCCTTTCGGTCTGACGCGAAATACTGTCTTGCGGCTGGGTTTGCGGCTGTTCCCTTACCAGATGTGGCATCAGGTCGGCACTGTTTTTTTCAGCGCGGGACTTGATGGGATCGCCTACCGGGCGCCCGCGGACAGTTGCCTGATGGGCGTCAGAAGCCTGGGGCTTAGCTATTGAAGTTGCTGATGCCTGGGTGCGGGCACCGGTCTTTTCAGACGCGGTGCCTTCAGGCTTTCCCGGCGAAGACTCCTTTGGCTGGTCATCCATATAGATGCCCGGCCCTGACAGGTCGATCATGCCGGTTTGACGCTTGACCACATCGGCAAGGGCATTCAGAGCGGTGATCTGGTCAGAAACAACCTTGCGCATGGCATCAGCATTAACCCGGGTTTCATCGGGAAGGTCAAGGATGGTGCGGCGCAGTTCATTGCGGGTAAAGTCAATATCCTTGGCAACCTGCTGGGCAGTGGCACGCATGGATTTGGCGGTATCGGCAAAATCACCGGTGGTTGCAGCCAGCATGTTGTTCAGGCTGTCGATGACTTTTTCATATTGCTGGCCAAGAGCATTGGCAGCCTTGGCAATCTGCTGGTCAGAGGTTGCTTCAATCCGGGCGATTTCAGCCTGCAGGTTCTGGGCTGCAGCGCCTGACTGGGCGGTGAGGAGGCGGGCAATGTCTTCAGCCCGTGTATGGGCATTATTCAGACCGTCTTCGACCACCGAGATGAAATTGCGCATCATGGTGTCAACATCTTCTGCCTTGTTGGCCAGAAGCTTGATCAGCTCATCCATCTGGGTTTCGCGGGTATGAATGGCGCGATCCATCTGGTTGTTGAACTTGTCAACCGAACGCTCAACAATGCTTGAGGCATCTTCAAGCCGGCTGGAAATCTTGCTGGAAGTGGTTTCAAGCCTGCCGGTCAGCTCAAGGGTGGTGGATTCAAGCTGGTTATCGAGGTGGCCGGCTGATTCTGCCAGTTTGTCTGACAGATATTCATTGGCCTTTTCAATGTGATCAGCAAATTTTTCACCAGCCTCTTCAAGGCGGCGGGCAGTGGCGCTGGTGCGTGATTCAATCGCATCAGTTGCAGTATCAACCCGGGTTGCCAGCCGGTTGGTGGTGTTCTCAAAAGTTGAGGTAATCTTGTCAGTATTCACCTGCAAACCTTCAGAGAAAGCCGTTGAAGCAGCGCCAAGCTCCTGCAATATCTGGGAACTGGCAGAGTTGAGAGTACGGGTGAATTTGTCACTGGTATTGTCAAAGCGGCTGGTTATGTCACCGGTTACTTCTTCAAGCAGATTGGTCGAGATATCGAAACGTTCACCAAGCTGACGAGCAGTGTTTTCAAGCCGGACAAACATGGTGTCGCCAGCATCTTCGAGCTTTTTGACGACAGTTTCAGAAGTGCCCTTGAAACGTTCGGTCATGATGTCGTTTGAACGTTCGAAATGCTCATAGAGTTTTTCTGTCGTATCATCAAGCCGGTCTGTCAGCTGGGTGGAAACATCTGTCAAACGCGAGGTTAGGCGTTGGGAAGTGTTGTCGAGCTGGCCGATCATATGGGTGGATACACCTTCCAGCTGTTCATTGAAGCTGTTGGTGGTTGAATCCAGGCGTTCAGCCAGGTCATATGAAGCCTTGTCGAGCTTTTCAGTCAGATTGGTAGTGGTATTTTCCAGTCTGGCAGTCAGATCACTGGAAGTCTCGTTCAGCTGCAGGGCGATATGAGAAGTTGAGTCAGTCAGCTTTGATGTCATGTCTTCAGAAGCGATAGACAACTGGTCGGTAAGACGAACAGTAGTATCTGACAGGCGAGATGTCATGCCGTCTGTAATATTGTCCAGCTGCTGGCTGAGTTTGGTTGTGGTGTCATCAAGACGAATGGTCATGTCACCGGCGGCTTCATCAAGCTGAGAGAGCAGGCGGGTGCTGGTGTCGGCCAGATGGCTGGTAACATCGCCAGTGGTCTTGTCGAAATATTCAGCTACCCGGTTGGATGTATCTTCAAGGCGACCGGATATATTATCGGTTGCCGAATTCAACTGGTCGGTAATCTTGCTGGAAGTCGTATCAAGACGGGTTGCAAGTTCTGTGGCGGTTGTATCCAGTTGTCCGGTAACCTGCTGGGAAGTGTTTGACAGGCGATCGGCAATTTCACCGGATGTGCGATCAAGACGTCCGGCAACGCTGTTGGCGCTGGCGTCAAGACGGCTGGTAATGGATTCAGAGGTTTTCTCCAGCCGGTCGCTAATATCATGTGATGTAGAGGCCATCTGCTCAGCCATATTGCGAGAGGTGCTGTCCAGCTTGCCGGTAATAACCTCAGATGCTGCTTCAAGTCTTTCGGTCAGGCCAGTGGATGTGGATACCATCTGTTCAGCCATGCTGCCAGAGGTGCTGTCCAGTCTTTCGGTAATAGCTTCAGAAGCTGCTTCAAGCCTTTCGGTCAGGTCGGTGGATGTGGCTTCCATTTGTTCAGCCATGCTGGAGGAGGTGCTGTCCAGCTTGCCGGTTATGACTTCAGATGCCTGTTCCAAACGGTCGGTAATGCCACCGGATGTTTCGGCCATCTGTTCGGCCATATTATTGGCGGTTGTGTCCAGACGCGATGTGATGGCTTGTGAAGTGTTTTCAAGCCGGTCTGTAATCTCAGAAGAGGTAACAGCCATCTGTTCAGCCATGAGAGTGGTTGAACGGTCCATCTGAACTGTCAGATTGGTTGAGGTCGCATCAAGCTGCCCGGTGATGGACTGGGAAGTTTCTGCCAGTTTGCTGGCCATGTCGGATGCTGAAGAAGACAAGTGTTCAGCAAGTCCGGTGGTTGTGTCTTCCAGTTTGGAAGTCATTTCACTGGAAGCAACATCCAGCAGTCTTGAAAGGCGTGAAGTAGAGGTTTCCAGGCGCTCGACCATTTTGCCGGAAGTATCTTCAATTGAACCGGACAAGCGAGAGGTTGATTCATCAAGGTGAGCAGACATCTGACCGGTAGCCTCGGCAACCCGGTTAAACAGAATGCCGGTGGTTTCTTCCAGCTTGGAAGAAATATGGCCGGTTGAGGTTTCAACTTCACGGAACAGGGCCTTGGTAGACTGTTCCAGCTTGCCCCTCATATTGTCAGAGGCTTCTTCTAGATAGTTGTAAAGCTCATCGCGTGACTGGGCAACATTTTGTACAAATTCGCCAGAAACTGAAAGCAGCTTGTCGGACAGATTAACCCCTGAGGCCTCAATCTGCTGGGAAATATCAATGCCTGATTTTTCCATTTGCTGGGCAACTTCAGAAGCTGTTGATTTCAGGTGATAGGACAGGTTTGAACTGGTTGAGTGCAACAGCTCAGAGAACTGGTCCCCGGTTTCTTTTAGTTGTTCAGATACTGAACCGGTCATCTTTTCAACCCGGCCCACCACATCGGTGTTGACCGTTGCGAGTTCTTCAGCGCTGGTCTTGAGGGCGGTTACAAGCCCTGTTTCCATGTTTTCGATTGTCTGTTTGAAACCGGAAGATTCGCGATTTATGGTATCGGTCGACTTGGAAAGGGCATCCAGCTGACCTGACAGGCTTTCAGAGAAAGCTTTCATCTCATTGACCAGTATGCCTGACATCTGGTCCATGCGGGAGGTCTGATTGCCCATTTCATTGCCGGCATGGGTGGCGCGGTTGGAGAATTCCTCAACTGTATGCAGCAATTCGCCAGATGTTGATTTAAGCGTATCATCAAGCGAACCAAGGGTCTTGTTGGCAGAATCCACAAGGCTGGCAAGTGAATTGGATGAGCCTTCCATCCGCTCCAGCAGCGGGGCGGTTTCAGAGCTGATTATCTCACCGGCTTCACGCAGGGCATTGCGCTGGTTTTCCAGACCGGACAGAAGATTGCGTATACGTTCCTCATTGGCACCGAATGCGCGTTCAATATTGGCTATTTCAGCATGAACCATGCCTTCAAGCTCACCGGCGCGCTGCACAGCATGTTCAATGCCGCCAACCAGCTGGTCAACATCATAGCGAACTGACTGAGATATTGACATAAGACCGTCTGCAGCAACTTCCTGTGGTCTGATCAAACGCAGGGCAGTGTGTATCAGACCTTCAGAAACGTTGCGCATCTGCTGGGCGCGCCAAAGAAGATAGGCAGTGGAGAATGCCAGTAAAATCGGCAGGAACAGGATCATTACACCGGTAACGATCTGTGGCATATTATGAGCGGCAAGCGGATCTGACAATGCGAGCAGTTTGTCCGAGAACAGGGCAAAAAAGGCAAACACCCACAATAATGAGATGGCAAAGGCACTCCACAAGGGCACAGAAGAAGGACGCCGCCGCATTCTTGAAATCAGGGCTGCGGTTCCCGGTTCATTTTCATTGGCCGGACTGGAACGCAATGTTGGTTGCGATGGACGCCTTGATGAAGCCTTTAACGGCTTTTTGGGTATCGCTTTGCCTTTTGCTGGTTTTGCAGCTGCCGGAGCCTGGTTTTTCCCGCGGCCTTCATTCCGATTGCTTTTTGCCATATTTTATACTGCCCTGATACGCATTACTCAAAATTACTTTGCTCTTGCTGCTGTCTCAGAAACAACTTTCTCGTTGCCTGAAACACACGGCATAAAGATATTTTGAGAAACCCTATATATTTCCACCTCTTGTTGCAGAATATATAAACCTGACAAAAAACACGCAATTATGGCGAGTTTTGAGATTTGTTAATTCAAACAAGATGGCGAGAAATAAACTGGCCTCCTCTACACCCTTATGTAGCCGCACCGCTCAATATACCCTAAAGGCGGGAGTTTCTGAACTGATTTGGGCTGATATGGCGGATATTTTTAAGTTTTTGGTTAAGATTGTGCTCAAATTTGAATCACCTGGTTAAGGATTGATTCACTGTTTTTGGCAGAATCTGGCTAAATTAGTGGTTTTTTGGCTGTTTCAATGTAAGCCACTTGGCAGTTGAAAAAATGTAGTTGCGGAGTGGGAAATGACTGGAAAACTTCATCCAGAAGATGAAAAATCACGCAAATCGACAGATTGCGATGTTCTGGACCTTGAGCATTTACGGCAATATACATTTGGCGATGATGAGCTTGAAAGTGAACTTGTCGGTCTTTTCAGGCTGCAAATAATTCAGCAATTGAACGCAATAAACAATGTGTCTGACCCAGATGAATGGAAACTGGCAATCCATACATTAAAGGGGAGTGCGCGAGGGGTGGGAGCGCATGAAATTGCCCGAATATGCGCTGAACTTGAAAAGTCTGGACCCGGGGCTAACCTGACTGACCTGAAGGTTGCTTGCAAGCGATGTCTTGAGGAAATTGCCATATATATAAAAAGCTGAAACAGGCGCTGATTTTCCATTGTTTTTTTTCTCCTGTAAGCTTAAACAGGTATATCAGAAATCTATAATATTCAGGATCAGCTTATGACCAAAGTAACTTTTGTGGAACATAATGGAACAACACATTCGCTTGAAGCTGAAAATGGCATGACACTCATGGAAGTGGCGCTTAAAAACGCTGTTCCAGGTGTTGATGCTGATTGCGGGGGGGCATGTGCCTGTGCAACCTGCCATGTCTATGTTGACCCTGAATGGATGGAAAAAACCGGCGAGGTCAGCGAAACTGAAGAGGACATGCTGGATTTCGCCTTTGATGTGAGGGAAAATAGCCGACTTTCCTGTCAGATTAAGATCAGTGATGAACTGAACGGTCTGGTAGTGAAGTTACCCGAAAAACAATTTTAACAGGGGAGTTGTCAGATGTCTGACGATACTATCCATA
Organism: Hyphomicrobiales bacterium; assembly: GCA_026990765.1. Lineage (GTDB taxonomy): Bacteria > Pseudomonadota > Alphaproteobacteria > Rhizobiales > Aestuariivirgaceae > JALWJW01. Next base: position 18,495 of record JALXCV010000023.1, read on the forward strand.
CTGATTGTGTAATTGTTGGTGCCGGTCCTTGCGGTGTGTTTGCTGTTTTTGAGTTGGGATTACTTGATATCAAATGTCATTTGATTGATATTCTCGACAGGCCAGGAGGCCAGTGCGCCGAGCTTTATCCTCAAAAGCCGATTTATGATATTCCCGGATACCCGGAAATTTCCGGTCAGGAGCTGACAGATCGCCTGATCGAACAAGCATCGCCATTTGGTCCGCAATATCACTATAACCAGATGGTTACAGAAGTGATCAAACATGGTGACAATGATTTTGAAGTAAAAACGGATAGTGGCAAGACATTCAAATGCAAGATCGTGGTTATTGCTGCTGGTGGTGGCAGTTTTGTTCCCAAAAAACCACCAATTCCAGGCATTGAAGAATATGAAGGCACATCGGTATTTTATTCGGTTCGCGATATGGAGCAATTCCGTGACCGTGATATTCTGATTGTTGGCGGTGGCGACAGTGCGCTGGACTGGTGCCGCAATCTGCAACCGCTGGCCAAATCCATGACAATTCTGCACCGCCGCCCCGAATTTCGCGGAGCACCGGAAGGTGTGAAAAAAATCAGGGAACTGATCGATGCCGGCAAGATGGAATTCATTATCGGGCAGGTAACCAGCATGAGGGGCGAGAATGGCCAGCTTACCGGGGTAACTGCCAAAACCAAAGATGGTGATGTTGATATTGCCTGCAATACAATGCTGCCTTTCTTTGGGCTGACCATGAAGGTCGGGCCGGTTGCCAATTGGGGCATTGAACTTGAAGACAATCTCATTCCGGTCGATACTGAAAAATTTGAAACCTCAATCCCTGGAATATTTGCGATTGGCGATATAAATTATTATCCCGGCAAGCTGAAACTGATCCTGTCAGGCTTCCATGAAGCTGCCTTGATGGCGCAACAGGCATTTAGATATATAAATCCTGATGCAAGGCTGATGTTCCAATATACAACATCGTCAACCAAGCTACAGAAAAAGCTTGGCGTCAAATAATCAGGTCTTCTGATTTTATTGCAATATGTAACCCGAAACCAGTATCCGGTTTCGGGTATTTTAATGTCTGCTGCTTAATTGGGCAAGTTCACTAACAGCAATACTGGTGATAATTAGCGGGAAATCGAATGTGCTTGCATCTTTATGGTTGAGCGCTCAATTGAATGACTGTTGATCGCCTGGAGTGGTGAATAATCGGCAAAACAGCCTGCCGCCCATACTGACAAATTCACGAAAAAATGAACAAATCCACGAAAAACCTGGAACGATCAACATGTGAGCGGGTTGACAATGGTTTTTTATACAGGTCATTATTACGCAACGGTAAATTTACTGGATGCTGACAGGCACAGCTGACAGGCCAAGCCTGATATTACAGACTTGGTCAGATATTTTTACCTGTGGCAGGCAAAAAAATGAAAACCGGAGGGAATATGCCAATCAACCGTGTAACAGGCAAGATGTATGGCTTTTCAAAAGCGGTGTGCATTTGGCGTGCGAAAAAACTGTGGTGACCTTCTTGGGTAAAGGCTCACAGATACAAACGGATTCAACTGAAATGAAAATTGTCAGCATGAATCACACGCTTACAAAAAGCTTAATTATCAGATGCTTAGGAATGATACATGATTGACATGGCCTAAGCTGCATAAAGTGCATGATTGGAGAAAAATATGGCAATTCCCGTAGTATGGAAAGGGCCGTTTCATGTAAATAGTGGAACGGCAAACCTTGGGACTCAAAGTGACCCGCATATTATCGGTCTTAGCAATGGCAATATTCTGGTTGCCTGGCGAGAGGCTTCAAATGGCAGTATTTCAGGGCAGCCAGGTGATGATATTATCGGCAAAATCTATGATGCTGAAGGTAATGTTGTCCAGGATTCGTTTCGGTTAAATAATAATTGGGTAGTTAATGATGAGCGTGATTATGATATAGCAGCGACACATTCGGGTGGATATGTGCTGGTATTTGTAGATGCTGACCTTACCAATACAAACAAGACCTCAATACGCTGGGAACATCACAGTTCAGTCGGTTCGCTTTTGGCGTCAGCTACGGTTGAAACTGAAAATGTTGCAGCCAACAATCTGTCAAATCCGCAAGTTGCTGTCAATCAGCTGACACATGAGTCAATTATTACATATGATGACAAGATAGGCACGAATACCAATGTCAAGGCCAAGGTTATAAGTAGTGCGGGAGTGACTGGCCTTGAGTTTGATGCGGCTCAAAACTCAACAGGCTATGATCGAGACAGCGAAGTAGCTGTTCTTAGAAATGGTAATATAGTATCGGTTTATGAAGAAGAAGATGCAGGCGGATCAAGTGTGGAATTCGTTGTCAGGACCCATACTGGCGCATCGGCTGTTGCAGCTGTACAGGTTGGTAATCCGACCAGTTATGACCCTGCTGTCGCATCATTGGCTGGTGGCGGATTTGTGGTGGCCTGGAAAGAAAATGACGGAACCAACACCAAGCTGTGGTATCAGGTTTTCAACAGCAATGGCACGACAGTTACATCCCCCCTTGTGCGTTCAGGCAGTTCCAATGCGTCAACTCCTGAAATAGTGGCACTTCCCGATGGTGATTTTGTCATTGGCATATGGGGAAATGCTCCATCTGATGCAAGCAAAACAATAAGTGCTCAACGCTATAATGCTGATGGAACAACTGATGGCAGTGGTTTTGTAGTTTCCAATCAGTATGCTCATGCGCTCGAAATGGGGGCTACCAGTGACGGTCGGATATTGTTTACATGGAACCATGTTGTTCAGGGCAAGGTGTATGCTGTAATATGGGACCCGCGTTCATCGACGATAAATGCTTCTGACTATGATTTGAATCAAAAGAATGTTGTTGATACCGAGGTCATAACCGGACAGGTTTCCAGCACTACCATTAATGGTGATAATGATGACAATATCATATATGGCCAGTTAAAGGGTGATACGATCTACGGTAATGGCGGTAATGATATTATTTATGGCGGAGATGCTGTTCAAAATAGCAGTGATGATGGGTCTGATAATATTTATGGCGGTGGCGGTGCAGATACAATCTTTGCCGGTGAAGGCAATGACAGCATTTATATTCTCAATTATGAATCTATAGATAATGTTGATGGTGGTCCCGGGATTGACCGGCTTGATATGAGCGCAGTTCTGGCTACCGGTTCGCAGGCGATTACAATTAATATGGTTACCGGTGTTTTCACCGGGTTTGGCGGCACCCGGACCATAACCGATATTGAGACTTTTTTTGGTACTCAGCAGAATGACACCATAATCGGTGATGACAGTGATGAGTTCATAAATGGCGGTGGTGGCGATGATATACTGACTGGCGGCGGCGGCGTTGACAACATTAATGGCAATGGTGGCAATGATACGATAAATGCTGAGGGCGATGGGGGAACCTATAATGGCCATAGCGGTAATGATATTATAAGGACCAATGGATTTCTTGTCGGCACAACATATGATGGTGGCAATGATACTGATACTTTTGACATCTTGGCAGTAGCCAGCGGGACAAACAGATGGCTGGTCAACCTTGATTTGCAAACTTTTAAGCAAGAGGGTGTTTCCGGGCTTGATTCAATAATGAATTTTGAAAATGTCAATGGCTCCAACTTTGTCGATGTGATTACCGGAAATGCTGGTGCGAATGTAATTAATGGCAATGATGGCGCTGATGAAATAGATGCCGGAGACGGGGCTGATACAGTTGATGGCGGTGCGGGCAATGATACGATAATTGATAATGATGGTCTGAATTCAGACCATTATGATGGTGGCAGCGGTGATAATATTATTGATTATTCCAATCTGTCGCTCGGGAGTGGTGTTACCATATCACTGGCATCATCCAGCGTATTTGCCAGTGGCGGCGGCAGTGATACGATTGTCAATTTCAAGCATATTCAGGGCAGCCAGTCGGGTGAAACCATTATTGGCAATAATTCAGGCAATGATCTGTTTGGAAATGGTGGTGGCGATACAATTGAAGGAGGATTTGGTGCTGATACCATACATGGCGGTCTGGGTAATGACACAATATATTCAATGAGCCAGTCCAATATTGATGCTTCTGCTGCCAGCGATGAGCTGTGGGGTGATCAGGGTGATGATACACTGGTCGGCTCAGGTGGCGTTGATACCATGTATGGTGGTGATGACAATGATACGCTTGAGGGACGCGGTGGCATTGACAGTATGTATGGTCAGGCGGGCGATGATACATTCATCTATCGCGATGGCACCGGTGCCGGTGTCGGGGAAGTGATTGATGGGGCTGTTGGCCATGATCGTTTGCTGGCTGTAGCATCAACCACCACCACTTTTGATTTCAGAGGATTTTCAGTGCATCTGGTGGAAGAACTGGAATTTGAAGAAGCTGGAAATATCGATACCACCTTGATGTTCAATGCTGATGTCATTGAAGGTTTCCAGGCGTTCTCTCCAACGTTACTTGTTGATGGAAATTCATTTATCTATGCTGATAATAAAATCGAAATAACCATGGGTGGGCAAACTGATATTGACCTTTCAGGGTGGACTTTTCAGGACTGGGGGGGTGGTGATGACCTTATAAAAATCACTGGTGATGGTGATGATGAAACCTTTGTCGGTACTGTACAGGGCGACTATATTTTTGGTTCCGGGGGTGCTGACAATATTGATGGCAGGAGCGGTGATGACATCATCATAGGTGGTAGTGGCAGTGATGTTCTGGCTGGGGGAGCGGGTAATGATACTGTAAGCTATGGTAGTTCATTTGCCGGTGTAATTGTCAACCTGAGTAAACAGACTGTTGCTGGTGGTTATGCTGATGGAGATGTTATTTCCGGGTTTGAAAACGTTATTGGTTCGGGGGCTAAAGATAGTCTGGTTGGTACTGATCAGGTCAATAATATTCAAGGACTGGCTGATGATGATGTAATTGAAGGTCTTGATGGTGGCGATACTCTAAATGGTGGGACCGGCCGTGATCTGGTCCGCTATGACAAGTCAACGGCGGCGGTTTCGGTTAATTTGCAAACCCAGACAGCATCGGGTGGTCATGCCGATGGTGATGTTATTTCCAATTTTGAAGATGTGTGGGGATCGTTGTTATACGGAGATACACTGATCGGAACAGCTCAAGCCAATGAAATAAAAGGTTATGGTGGTGATGATGGAATTACCGGTGGTGATGGCGGCGATGATCTGGACGGTGGGGATGGGGTTGATGATCTGCATTATGATGAGTCTGATGCCGCAGTTCAAATCTCTCTTGCAGATGAGACGGCAAGTGGAGGGTTTGCCGATGGTGATATTATCGCCAATTTTGAGAATATCTGGGGCTCAACCGGTTTTGGTGACGTGCTGACTGGCAGTGCTGTTGACAATGCTCTTTACGGTCAGGGTGGGGATGATAATATTGAAGGTGGTGCAGGTGCAGATATTATAGATGGCGGGGCAGGTAATGACACAGCTTCCTATGCCGGATCATCGGCCGGTGTGACTGTGCGGCTGGATATTGGCACTGGTGTTGGCGGAGATGCTCAAGGTGACATGCTGACCAGTATTGAAGATCTGGTTGGATCGGCGCAGATTGATACGCTGGTCGGTTCTGCCGGAGTGGATAATAATATTTCAGGGGGATCAGGTGGTGATTTTCTGTACGGTTTGAGCGGTGCAGACATTCTTGATGGTAATTCAGGAGATGACCTCATTGAAGGTGGAGCTGATGCTGATATTTTGAATGGAGGTAGTGGAACTGATACTGCCAGCTATGCCGGTTCTTCCGGATCGGTGACTATTCGTCTGTTTAATGGTACCGGGGTTGGTTCTGATGCTGATGGTGATACTCTGAGCAATTTTGAAAATGTTGTCGGGTCAATGTTTAATGATGTCCTGATCGGGGCCTATAATGTTAACAACCTTCTGGAAGGTGGAGCAGGGACAGATTATATTGACGGTTTGAGTGGCACTGATACTGCTTCTTATGCAGGTTCAGCAGGCAGTGTTACGGTGCGGTTGTGGAATGGTACCGGTGTTGGTGGTGATGCTGATGGTGATATACTGGCCAATATCGAGAACCTGATCGGTTCAGCCAATAATGATGTGCTTATTGGTGCCTATGGAGCCAATAATCTGCTGGAAGGCAGAGCCGGGGCTGACTATCTTAATGGCCTTACAGGCAATAACAGTGCCACCTATGCCGGATCGACAGACGGAGTGACAGTCAGGTTGTGGAATGGCACCGGGTCCGGTGGTGATGCTGAAGGTGATACAATAGCCAATATTCAAAATGCTATTGGATCAACCAATGCTGATATACTGATCGGTACTTTTGCTGCCTCTAACTTCCTGTCTGGAGGTGAGGGCAATGATTTTCTGTTTGGCCTTTCCGGCAATGATGTCATTTATGGTGGCTGGGGAGATGATCTGCTTGATGGCGGTTCGGGATCTGATGCGCTCAATGGCGGGGTTGGAATTGATACAATAAGCTATGCAGCCTCATCCGGGGCAGTTACGGTCCGCCTGTATAATGGAACCGGATCTGGCAATGATGCCAATGGTGACAGCTATACCGGTATTGAAAATGCCAGAGGATCAGACTTTGCTGATGCAATTATAGGTGCCTATGGTGTTGATAATATTCTGGAAGGGGGAGCAGGGGCAGACTACCTGGACGGGTTGAGTGGCAATAATACGGTCAGCTATGCCAATTCGACGAACAGTGTTACTGTGCGCTTGTGGAATGGCACCGGTATTGGAGGTGATGCCCAGGGTGATGTACTTGTTAATTTTGCCAATGTAACCGGTTCAAACAATAATGACACCCTGCTTGGCAGTTTTGCCACTGACAATATCATCAATGGTGGTGGCGGTGATGACAATATGTTTGGTCTGTCAGGTAATGATACTTTTGCCTTTAATGACAATTTTGGCCATGACACTATTCATGACTTTGTTGATGGTAGTGAATTTATGGATATTAGCGACTCATCACTGACGCTGGCTGATCTCAGGATTGAGGTTGTCGGGGCTGATACGATTGTGCATTTTGATCAGGTGAATGCTGGCATTAGCGATACCATAACCTTGAGCGGCATTACATCTGGTATTGATGCTGGTGATTTTATCTCTTAGGCTTTTGTCCGGGGTAATCGGCAAGCTGTTGTTTATGGCTAAGGGCAAAGTTCAACAAAGAATTTGCGCCACTCAAATGAAGCTTGCGTGAAATGTTCTGCCGGTGAGTCTGGATGGTTCTGATGCTAAGGCGCATTTCATCTGCAATCATATGGCTGGTCCAGGCATCGGCAATCCTTGATAAAACGGAAAGCTCGCTGGTTGTGAGTTGATCAAGACATAATGAGGGATTGATATACAGGTCGTGTTTGGAAAAATCCAGGTCTATGGTTGAACTGGTAAAAAAATCATCTGATGTGGACTTCATGGCTTCAATCAGATCGCAGCCGGTGTCTTCCTTGGCTATGAAGGCTGCAGCACCGTATTGCCGGGCTTTTTTCACAAAACCATAACTTGAATGCATGGACAAAATGATCACTCTGGTATCGGCAAGACTGGAATTTGCCCATCTGCATATTTCATAACCATCCATGATTTCCATGGATATATCGGTAATGATTATGTCAGGCTTGTGCAGACTGGCCAGGTCTATGCAGTCTCTGCCATTATTTGCCTGGGCAATAATGTGAAATCCGGGTTTTTCTTCAATAATCTGGTGCAGCCCGGTAAGAAAGATTGGATGGTCATCAGCAAGTAACACTGTTTTCATTGGCGTGTCTGTTCCTGGTTGGCTGATGCCGGGATTTGTATTTCTATCTTCAGTCCCGGATTCAGGTTCTTTATGCTCCATTTGCCGGATAAAATGTCAATCCGGTTTTTTATAATTGTCTGACCCATCGAAACCTTCTCACCAGTATAATTCTCGTTGTTCTTGTGCTCTTTCATTCCTGAACCATTATCAGTTATTTCTATCATGACGGTGTCATCAATCAGTCTGAATACAGCTTTGCAGTGGGTGGCGTTGGAATGTTGCGCTATGTTGCTGGTCAGTTCCTGGATTATCCGGTAAAGGTGGAGCTGATGGGTTTTGTCGAGTATATTATCATCAATTTCATTTGTATAATCTATAGATAAATCATGTGCCTGTTCAAGAGAAGTGAACAGGGTGTGAATTGCCTCGCTCCAGCCAAGGTGATCAATTACCGCCGGGTGCAACTCATGGGAAATTCGTCTTATATCTCCAATTATCTCCTGTGAGTTGGTTGCAGCCACAGTTATTGCCTTACGGATATCGTCATTTAGTTTGTACCGGGCTAAAATCTGTTTTATCTGACTGGTAACCATGACCAGCCCCTGACCGGCTGTATCATGCAAGTCTGAGGCGAAGCGACGCCTGTCTTCATCGATGGCTTCCAGAATATTTTTTCGTGCAGCTTTTTCAAACCCGGCCAGTTTTGCTCCTGCTTTTTCCCGCTCAGTTTCGGCAAGGCGGATACGAGAAGACAGCGCCAGAGAAAATGCCAGTGCCTCCATTGTCAATGTTATGTTTAGCATATGATCACTGAACTCACCGAACTGTAATCCGTTCAGCTTTATCAGGAAGTTTATTGCAATACCTGGGAGAATAACCAAAATAGCTGGATACAGCAATATACGGGCGTGGCTGTTGCCTTTTATGGATTGCTGAAGAATCCATCCGCCTGGGTATATTGCCATTATGATGATTAATACTATTTCAAGCATGAACATTTGCCAGTGAGGCAATGCAATGCCGCCTGTTATCAGGATTACAGCAAGAATTATTAGTAGATAGCGGTTGCGGTTTGAAAGGGAACTGGACGATGATGGTAGCAGAAACACCAGCAGGAAAGCATTGCCGAAAAAAATGGCGCTGGCTATCGACCAGATCAAGGCGTAGTCGTTGATTACGGTGCTTTGTGGCCAGATATAGGCGAAGCCTGTTCCTGACAGGGTAATGCTCAACACCAAAAGAGAAGATATAGTCAAGGCATTCAGTAAAAACGCCAGTTGCCGGATGATTATTGATACTGTGATATTGAATAATATCATCATTGTAATCGCCCCAAACAGCATAATGTCAGCATAGCTGTGTCGAGTGATAATGGTTTCAAACTGTTTTGAGCTGACAAAATTTAATGTGACAAAAAGGGGGTTTTGTTGCTCCAGACGTAAAAACAGATTTTTTCCAACCGTATTGCTGTCAATGGCAAAGGCTATTTTGGGGGATATTATTGATCGGCTCGATGCAGGGACATGATCACCTGAAATACCTATGGTGAATGGTTTGCCAGTATTGTCCAGCCTGTATAATTCTGCCCTGTCCACTCCGGATGAAAGGTAAAGAATACCGGTTTTCAGTAGTGGCCTGATTTTTACCCATATTGGTGCTGCGTGCATGCGGATGGATATTCCCTGGCTATCAATTGCGGTGAACAGGTTGCCGCCTGTCTGGCAGCATATATTATCTATCGTGGTAGAGGCAGGCAATTGATAGGCAACAGACAGGCCCAAATATTGTTTTTCCGGTTTGATGGTTTCTGCATTGGCTGAGTAACTGGATAATCCAATTGCAGTTAATAGTGTCATGATAAAAATGATACTATTCATAGGCGATGCAAGGTCTATAAATAATGAAAAATAATTACTCAGTGCAGATTTGTTAAGGTTTGGATTTAAGTACTGTGACGCCCCAAATTTGAGTGTTTGGTTGAGGGTTTGGCGCTGAGTAATCATTACAACTAAAGATATTAGCAAAATAATTCTTTAGATTCAACAGGTTCTGATTTTCTAAGTAGGTTATCGTATTTTCATAACCTCCAGTAAGGTCTAAGCTTGTTTGAAAGCTTGTTTGAAAGCTTGTTTGAAAGCTTGTTTCTGAGTTTGAAATAATTGTCAACAAACGAAGATTCTTGATAACCGGGAGTTGTATTGAAAGGTGGGGTAATGGATGTGTGAAAATCGGCAATTATGAAAAATATCAAGTTTGATAGCGGTTTTAGACAAGAATAAAAAACCATTGCAAGAACCGTAGTCCTGACAGGCCGAACTGTACAAGCTGTTTTCTTCACAAGGCAGGGAGTGAAGCAAGGCAGACTTTGAATGTTGATGTGATAAGCGCTGTCGGAGGTTTCGTTGTCTACCATTCTTATCAATGAATTTCACCATGATAATTCTGGGATTGAAAGACCGAAACGAGCGGTTGCTTGGCTTTTAATCAGCTAGATATATCTGGAGAACTACTATGGCATCACCTGTAATCATAAATCTTAGCGGCGATCGTGTAACTTATACTAAAGGACTTGGAGCAATTTTGCTCGATGCTTCGGCAACTGGTACAGGTAGCCAAGGCGTGGCACCTGTAGCACTGGGTCTGTCTGACGCGGATTCTGCGGATTTTAATATGGGCCGTCTTGCTGTGACTGTCATTGGCGGGGCTGTGGCCAGCGAGGATGTACTTGGTTTCGATGTTTCTGGTACTATATCTCTTTCGGGTATGGTTGCCGGATCTGATGTTCTGGTCTCGGGAACAGTGATTGGTACGCTGGTCCATGATATTGCGGCAGGAAACGATCTTGTTGTCAACCTCAATGCCAACGCAACAGTGCCGCGAGTACAAGCGCTGATGCAAGCTGTGCAATATGAAAACTCCAATATGACTGATCCTGATATCGCTGCACGCACAGTGCGTGTCACTGTGAATGATGGCGGGATTGAGAGTAATGGCACGGCAGAAGTGACAGTTAATATTCAAGTTCCGGCAACGGGTGTGTTCACTGACAGCGGTCAGTCAATCGGAGCTGTAGGATCAAATAATTCCAGATCTACCGCTCTTGGTGATATTGATAATGATGGTGATCTCGACATGGTCATTGCCAATGAAGGTCAGGCAGATCAATTGTGGCTGAATGATGGGTCGGGAAGCTACAGTTTCAGCCAATGGATATGGTCGGGAACCAATGGTTTCGGTCGTGGCATAGCAATGGGAGATATAAATGGAGACGGTCATCTGGATGTTGTAACTGTTAATAAAAATTCCGGATCATTTGTGTGGTTGAATGATGGTACAGGAACTTTAGTTGATAGTGGTCAGTTACTGGGTAATTCCAGAAGCTTTGGTGTTGCTCTTGGGGATGTTGATGGCGATGGTGATCTGGATATGGCGGTCGCAAATGGTGATCTGAATGCGTTGCAGGGAAATAAGATATGGCTAAATGATGGTTCTGGAACATTTACTGATAGTGGACAGTCTCTCGGGTCAAATGCAAGTAATGGTGTTGAGCTTGGTGATGTTGACGGTGACGGTGATCTCGACATGTTCGTGGCCAATACCCAATCTTGGTCAGGTTCGACTTCGAGCCAGGGAACCAGATTGTGGATTAATGATGGCTCGGGCCACTATTTAGATAGTGGTCAGGATTTTGGATCGGGTACAACTCTGGGTATTGTTATGGGTGACCTGGATGGTGACGGTGACCTTGATGTGGTGCTTGCGGAGGGTACTTATGATGTCAATGATGTATGGCTGAATGATGGGTCGGGTGGCTATACAAATAGTGGTCAAGACCTCGGTAGCAACACTTACGGTGTTTCTCTGGGCGATATGGATGGTGATGGCGATCTTGATGTTGTTTTCACAAATTCTGGATATCGGGTTTGGTTAAACGATGGTTCTGCGACTTTTTCTACTACCCAGTATATATTTGAGACAGGTTTCAGTACAGCTAATGCGCTTGGTGATCTGGATGGTGATGGAAGTCTAGATATTGTCACAGCCAGGTATAATACGGGCAATACTGTGTGGATGAACGCCTTGCCGGCTGCCCCTGTTATTATCGATCTTGATGGCGATCGGGTTACCTTTACCAGCGGGCTTGGAGCTGTTAATATTGATGCTGCTGGAACCGGTAGCGATAATCACCGTATGGCGCCGCTGGCGGCCGGATTGAGTGATGCGGATTCGGTTAATTTTAATGGTGGCAATATCAGTGTTACCATTACCAATAATCACCAACCGGCAGAAGATCTGTTGAAGTTTGAAGATACTGGCCCTGTGGTTCTGGGTGGAACTGCTGCCGGTTCGGGAGTATCGGTATCAGGCACGCTAATAGGTACGCTTGCCAATGATATTGCCGTAGGCAATGATCTTGTTGTCAATTTCAATGCTAATGCCACAGTGGCTCTGGTACAGACGCTGATACGGGCTATGCAATATGAAAATACCAATACCACCAGTCTGGCAACTGAAGCACGTACTGTCAGCGTTACAGTTAATGATGGAGATGGTGGCACTTCTCAGGTCAGTGATATTACGGTCAACATCCAGATACCCGATGCCGGTATGCTTACACAGACAGCCCAGGGGCTTGGTTCAGATGAGAGTGTTGCTGTTGTTGTGGGTGATGTTGATGGTGATGGCGATCTGGATATGCTGTCGGTTAACTGGAATGATACCAATCGCCTTTGGTTGAATGATGGGCAGGGTAGCTTCTTCAATAGCGGCCTGTCGCTTGGTTCAGATTCCAGTGCTGATGCTGCCTTTGGTGATGTTGATGGTGATGGTGATCTGGATATGGCTCTGATGAGCTGGTTCGGTACAAATACTATGTGGCTGAATGACGGTACAGGTAGTTTCACCGATAGCGGCCAGTCGCTGGGTTCCAACAACAGCAGTAATGTTACCTTTGGTGATGTTGATGGCGATGGTGATCTGGATATGGTGGTTGCCAATCATCTTGTTGGTGATCGTGTCTGGCTGAATGATGGCAGTGGCGTGTTTGCCGATAGTGGTCAGTTGCTTGGTAATGCAGAAGCTGAAAATGTAACGCTTGGCGATGTTGATGGTGATGGTGATCTGGATCTGGCGGTTGCCAACTGGAATGATAATAACCGGATCTGGCTCAATAATGGTGCAGGCGTTTTTACAGACAGCGGTCAGGCGCTTGCTTCGACCAACAACAGGGACGTAGAACTGGGTGATGTTGATGGTGATGGCGATCTTGATGCGGTTATTGCTGTTGACGGGGCTGGAAATCAGGTTTGGCTGAATAATGGCAGCGGTACCTTTGCTGATACAGGCCAATTGCTTGGAACAGCAGACAGCAAGCAGCTTTCACTGGTTGATATGGATGGTGATGGCGATCTGGATATGGTGGTGGCCAATAACAATCAACCCAGCCGGGTCTGGCTCAATAATGGCACTGGAACCTTTACTGATTCTGGCCAGTCGCTTGGAGCTGGTGCTACCCGTGATCTTGCTACTGGTGATTTTGACATTGATGGTACGGTTGATGTGCTGTTTGCGCTGCAAAACCAGCTCAACAGGGTTTGGTTGAACAATGCAGAACCTTTTATAACCAGTTCTGCAACGGCCAATGTTGATGAAAATACAACTGCGGTGATGAGCGTTACCGCCAATGATCTTGATGGTGATACACCGACATTCTCGATCAGTGGCGGTGATGATGCGGCACTGTTTGCCATTAATGCTACAACCGGTGCGTTAAGCTTTCTTGCAGCACCCGACTTTGAAGCACCCGGTGATGCCGGGGCCAATAATGTCTATGAGGTTGAGGTTACAGCCAGTGATGGCAGTGGTGGTAGTGATGCGCAGTTGATCTCGGTGACCGTTGATGATGTTTCCGGCAATTTCCTTGGAACGCCGGATGTGGATGTTTTCAATGGTTCGATCGAAACAGACACGGTCACCTATGGTGGTTCATCCGGGGTCACGGTGCATCTGTGGAGTGGTACTGGGGAACGCGGTGATGCTGCAGGTGACAGTTATACCAGCATTGAAAATGCCGTAGGCACTGATTCTTCCGATATTCTGGTTGGCACATTTAATGAGACCAATCAGCTGGATGGCAGGGCGGGGGATGATTATCTGTTTGGCCTGTCAGGTGATGACGAAATGCGCGGCGGTGATGGTGATGATCTGCTGGTAGGCGGTGCCGGGGCTGACCAGATGGATGGTGGTGAAGGAGATGACACCATATCCTATGTTGACTCAACCAGTGTTATTGTCCGTTTGTGGAACGGCACCGGTTCCAGTGGTGAGGCTGCTGGTGATCAATATGTCAGCATTGAAAATGTCAGGGGTTCTGACAGCAATGATGCGATTATCGGCTCCAACTTTTCTGATAATTTCATCGAAGGTGGCGGCGGGGCTGATTATATAAATGGCCTTGGCGGCAATAATGCTGCTTCCTATAAGCATTCTGAAACCGGAGTTACGGTGCGTTTGTGGAACGGCACTGGTTCTGGCGGTGATGCAGAAGGTGATACGCTGGTCAATATTGTCAATGTCAGGGGTTCAGAATTTGGCGATACACTGCTAGGCAGTTTTGGCACTGACAACATCCTGTTTGGCGGTGGTGGCGGTGACCATCTGTTCGGGCTATCCGGCAATGATACCTTCATGTTCAGCGATAATTTCGGCAATGACGTAATCCACGACTTCACCGATGGCAGCGAGTTCATGGATATGACTGAATCAAGCCTGAGTGCGGCTGATTTACGGATTGAGGTTGTTGGTGCTGACACCATCGTTCATTTCGACCAGGTGCACGCCACAATTACCGATACCATCACCATAGAAGGTGTGGCAGCGGGAATTGATGCGGGTGACTTCCTGTTCTGATGCAGTAATGAAGGTCAGGTTTTATAAATCTGACCTTCAAACGACCCTTTTACATCCTGAAACCATTCACTTATTTTGAACGGGCAAGCAAGGAATTGCCCTCCATAGGTGAAGCCAGATGCTTGTCATGATGAAAAAGCTTGTTTTTTCCCGGTAATATAGTATTAAAGTAATGGCTTTGCAGATTCAATTATAAGTTGAGATACTTTTTGAAAATGTGTTTTATAAAATAGTCTGATCTTGGCTATGCTGGTGACGATCTATTTGCCAGGGAAGAATCTGAAATTTGAGTTTTACCGGAGTTTTATATCTGATAAAAATTATCGGTATTTAACTACAAACAAGAACAGGATTTAATCATGTCCATATCCTTCAGTGCAACTTTTGATCTTTCCACGATTAATGGCTCAAACGGTTTTCGGCTTGATGGTATTGATTCTTATGATGAGAGTGGTGTGTCGGTCAGTGGGGCAGGGGATGTTAATGGCGACGGTATTGATGATATCATCATCGGCTCACTTGCTAATTCGGGCGGAAATACTCGCGCGGGTGAGACATATGTGGTGTTTGGCACCAGTTCCGGTTTTTCAGCCAGCTTTGATCTTTCCACACTAAACGGTTCAAACGGTTTCCGGCTTGATGGTATTGATGCTGAAGATAGAAGTGGCAGATCGGTAAGTGGAGCCGGTGATCTCAATGGTGATGGCATTGACGATATTATTATAGGCGCACCCCAAGCCGATCCGGGTGGAGATTCACGTGCGGGTGAGACATATGTGGTGTTTGGCACCAGTTCCGGTTTTTCGGCCAGCCTTGATCTTTCCACACTGAACGGTTCAAACGGTTTCCGGCTTGACGGCATTGATGTTATTGACTTTAGCGGTCTCTCGGTCAGTGGAGCCGGAGATGTTAATGGTGATGGTATTGATGATGCAATCATTGGCGCTTATGGGGGCAAGCAGGGCGATAATTTCAGAGCAGGCGAAACTTATGTTTTATTTGGCACCAGTACCGGCTTTTCGGCCAGCCTTGATCTTTCCACGCTAAATGGCTCCAACGGCTTCAAGCTCAATGGCATTGATGCTGAGGATCGTAGCGGCTGGTCAGTCAGCGGGGCCGGGGATGTTAATGGCGATGGTGTTGATGATATAATTATCGGCGCTTACCTGGCAGATCAGACAGGAGACACTAACGCAGGTGAGACTTATGTTGTATTTGGCTCCAGTTCGGGTTTTTCTGCCAGTTTTGAGCTTTCCTCGATTAATGGAACAAACGGCTTTCGCCTCGATGGTATTGATGCTGAAGACCAAAGTGGCAGGGCGGTTAGCGGGGCCGGAGATGTTAATGGCGATGGCATTGACGATATAATTATCGGCGCACGTGAAGCTGATCCAGGCGGGGAATCAAATGCAGGCGAGACGTATGTTGTATTTGGCTCCAGTACCGGATTCTCTACAAGCCTTGATCTTTCTACACTTAACGGCACAAATGGTTTTCGGCTCAATGGCATAGCAGCCGGAGATATTAGCGGCACATCAGTCAGTAATGCTGGAGACGTCAATGGCGATGGCATTGATGATATTATTATTGGAGCTCACGATGCTGATCCAGGTGGGGATTCAAGCGCAGGTGCAACCTATGTTGTATTTGGCTCCAGTTCGGGTTTTTCTGCCAGCTTTGACCTGACTGGCCTTAACGGTTCAAACGGCTTCCGGCTTGATGGTATTGATGTTGATGACAGGAGCGGCTGGTCAGTCAGCGCAGCCGGGGATGTTAATGGCGATGGTGTTGACGATATAATAATCGGCACTGATGCGGGTGATCCGGACGGGCATTACAACGCAGGTGAAACATATGTGGTGTTTGGCAATGCTCCGCCGGTGTTTACCAGTTCAGACACGGCTATGGTCGATGAGGGCACAACAACGGTAATGACCGTCATTGCCAATGATTCCAGTCCAGGTGGTACTCTGGGCTATTCAATTAGCGGAGGTGATGATCAGGCGCTGTTTGCCATTGATGCGGGGACAGGTGAATTGAGCTTTCTTGATTCACCTGATTATGATAACCCCGGTGATGCCGGTGCCAACAATATATATGAAGTTGAGATAACTGCCACTGATGGTGTGGGTGGCAGTGATACGCAGATGATCTCGGTGACTGTTGATGAGGTCAATCTGAACCCGACCATGACCTCTCCTGCTACGGCCAGTGTGGATGAAAACACCACGGCGGTTATGACAGTGACGGCGAGTGATCCTGATGCTGGTGATATACCGGTGTTCTCGATCAGTGGCGGGGCAGATCAGGCAATGTTTGGCATTGATACAAATAGCGGTGCGTTGAGCTTCCTTGCAGCGCCGGATTTTGAGAATCCCGGTGATGCCGGGGCCAATAATGTCTATGAGGTTGAGGTTACAGCCAGTGATGGCAATGGCGGCAGTGATGCTCAATTGATCTCGGTTACGGTTGATAATGTTTCCGGCAATTTCATTGGAACGCCGGATATGGATGTTTTTAATGGTTCGGTGGAAGAAGATATGGTCACTTATGGTGGCTCATCAGGGGTGACTGTTCGACTATGGAATGGTACCGGAGAACGCGGTGATGCTGAGGGTGATACATACACGATGGTAGAAAGCGTCACAGGTACTGATTTCAGCGATATTCTGATTGGAACCTTTGGTGAAGCCAATATACTGAATGGTCAAGCCGGAGACGATTTTCTGTTCGGGTTGACCGGGGATGATGTAATATCTGGCGGTTTGGGTGATGATTTTCTGGTAGGCGGTGCCGGAGCTGACAATTTGGATGGTGGCGCTGGTTCCGACACAGTATCTTATATGAACTCACAGAGTGTTTTTGTCAGACTATGGAATGGTACCGCATCTGATGGTGATGCTCTGGCAAGTATTGAGAATGTTATCGGCTCATCTCACGATGATGCGATTATCGGTTCCAACATGGTGGATAATATTATCGAAGGTGGTGGAGGAGCTGACTATATAAATGGTCTTGGAGGTGATGATACGGTTTCATATCAGGGGTCGAGTAATGGCGTCGTGGTCAGATTGTGGAATGGTACCGGTTCGAGTGGTGATGCCGAAGGTGATGTTCTGGTAGATATCGAAAATGTTACTGGCTCAAATCACAATGATGCGATTATTGGTTCCAATATGGTAGATAATTTCATCGAAGGTGGTGGCGGGGCTGATTATATAAACGGTCTTGGCGGCAACAATGCTGCTTCCTATAAACATTCTGAAACCGGAGTTACGGTGCGTCTGTGGAACGGCACCGGCACGGGCGGTGATGCAGAAGGTGATACGCTGGTCAATATTGTCAATGTCAGGGGTTCAGAATTTGGCGATACACTGCTTGGCAGTTTTGGCACTGACAACATCCTGTTTGGCGGTGGTGGCGGTGACCATCTGTTCGGGCTTTCCGGCAATGATACCTTTATGTTTAGCGACAATTTCGGCAATGACGTAATCCACGATTTCGCCGATGGCAGCGAGTTCATGGACATGACTGAATCAAGCCTGAGTGCGGCTGATTTGCGGATTGAGGTTGTTGGTGCTGATACCATTGTTCATTTCGACCAGGTGGATGCGACAATTACCGACACGATTACCATAGAAGGTGTGGCAGCTGGCATTGATGCGGGTGACTTTATCTTTTAGGCGGGTTTTGCCGGAAGCTATATTTCCGGGGTTATGATTGGTAAACGTGTAGCTGCCTGATCACATGGGGTTGCTGGTTTGTCTTTTATTTCGGGGAATCAGGCAGTAGTTGTTTGACTGATCGGCGATAAGGGCTGCTAACCGGGATTTTCCTATTATCACTGGTTACAGCCAACATGGTCCGGTTGTAATATTCTATGGAATGTAATGCGTCTTTGGCAATCCAGTGGGAGCGGTGGATCTGGATGCCGGGATAATTGGCAAGTTCTTCCATTGCCTGGGAGAATTTGAGATGCAGCATCTGGCTTCCCTTGCTGGTGGTTACCTCAACATAATGATCGTTCATGGAAAGAGAGATCAGTTTGTTTCCCAGATGTTCGGGCAGGCGTTGCATAAATCTTGCAGAATTATTGGCGATATCGTCCTGGCTGTCTGCTTCAGGCAGGTTATAGGGCAACATGAAGTTGAGGTAGGCAATAATGCTGGTGAAAACCAGAACGGTCAGCCACAGGAAGAAATAATGATCGAAACCGTGGACCCGGTCCCGGAATGAATAATCAACGATCAGAAAAACTCCCAGACCGGGAAATGAAACCACAGATGATCCAGCCAGCAGTCTGACCAGACGTGGAAGCTGTGCCAGGCGCGGGTGCATCAGTACGTAAAGAATTGTCACATGGGCAAATAATCCGCAGCCACCTATCAATGCCAACCAGAAAGCAAATCTTTTGCCTGCTGACATTGTCTGGTAGGTGTTGAAGGGGCCGATAAAGGTGGACAGTAATACTGCAGCCATCAGTATCACCAATAATCTTGGCCATTCAATATGATTAAAAGCCTGCTTCATAGGGGTTATAGGTAGTAGCTCAATCATTGAGTGTGGATTTCATATTCACGATTTTTCATACAAATTCACGAAAAAAATGTGAAATTCACGAAAATGTCAGTGTGATAGCTTGATTTACCGACAAAAAAACCCGTACCCATACGTAAGGTAATCTGACAGACATCATGATTGCAGACAATTCAATGGATAATTGCGTGCATATGGGTGTCGCAAAAATAATAATTGCAAAACAGCAAAGAGGGACAGAAATGGCAATTTGGGATGGACATAATTCAACTGTTGGGCTTGAGATGCTTACCGGTGATCAATTCAGCTTTTCCAGTCAGGATAATTTCGGATTTATTGGCGGTCTGAATTATTACTCCTGGCTTACACCTGGTGGTGATGATGTTCTTGCCTGGGGAAATGGCCTTGCGAACAATGGAACCAATCCGACAGCTGGTACAGTTTACTCAATTAATATTGATCTTGGCAATAATGGCGGCGCTGCGGATGTTGTTGTAAACGGCATAGCAAATGAAAGTCTGGTTACCATTACCAGTGGTCCGTTGAACTTTATCAATACAGTGCTGGGAGGTGATGATACAATACGTGGGTCAGATTTTGGGGATTTGCTGCGTGGAGTTGATGGTAACGATATCATTTGGGCTCGTTCTGGTGATGATTTTGTGTATGGCGGTAATAATGATGATGAACTGCATGGAAGTTATGGTGATGACCATCTATTTGGCGATGCAGGTACAGATACTCTTTATGGCGAGGAAGGTGATGATTTCCTGAATGGTGGCAGTTCAATTGATTTTCTATATGGTGGAGAAGGTCGTGATGAAGTGCATGGCGGGAACAGTGGCGATTTTTTAATATACAAAGATGGAGATCTGACAAGCGGTCAGGTTGAAATTATTGATGGGGGTGATGGGTTTGATTCTATCAAGATTGAGAGAAATGATCATTATTATAATCTGGATGTGGATTTTACTGGTCATACAATCTCAAGTATTGAAGCAGTAAGATTTGATGATCATGTTTGGCATGATACTTCCCTGACTATGCGATTTTCCGATAGCCAGTTTGGTGGCGGACAATTGGCCATGGACTTGGAAGTGCATGGTTCATTTATTTCGGGATATACACATTCTGAATCCCTTATTATAGAAGTTGATGGTACAAACTTTGATATTTCAGGTTTTACATTTTCCCTGGATTATGGTGATGCAAGCCAGATAATTCTGGATGGTAATGCCAGCAACCAGACTTTTCGCGGTTCTACCGAAGATGATGTTATTTATGGCCGGTTAGGCGCGGATGTGATTTTTGGCAGCGCTGGGGCTGATAATCTTGATGGTGGCGGTGGTGGCTGGACTGATTTGATAAGCTATTATTACAGTCTTGGCGGGGTAACCATTGATCTTAATGCGGATGGGGCAGGCTTTCAGTCGGTTTCGGGTGGATTTGGTCAGAACGATACTATCAAACGCTTTGAGAATGCCACCGGGTCGGCATTGGGTGCCAATAATATTACCGGTAATAGTGGAAATAACCTGCTGACGGGTGGATTGGCAAACGACGTATTAAACGGTGGTGCCGGTAATGACACGCTTATTGGCCTGCTTGGGGAAGATGTTTTTACTGGTGGGGCAGGTGCAGATAATATGCAAGGCGGTGCCAGCGATGATATTTTCAATATTGGCATTGGCGATACCCAGGGAGGTGAATCGATTGATGGGGGTGATAACTATGATACATTGCGTATTTTTGACACTGGTACGACGGTGTTTAGCAATTATTCATTTGCCAATCTGGAAGAAATAGAATTTCGCGGTAATGGTTCAAACCGGGTGATGACAGCTGTGTTTGATGGTGGTGAGTTCATGACTGGCGGGCTTAATGCCGCAAAACTGGACTCAAATGGTTCCAGTGGTGCCCAGGATATTCTGCACATCAATATGGGATCGGCCAGCCTGCTTGATCTGAGATTTATGACCTTCAAGGACTGGAATAGTGGCGGTTCCCAGAATGATCTGATTGAGATTGTTGGCGATGGCACCAATGAAACCATTTATGGTTCAAGTGAGGTTGATCATATCGACGGCAAGGGCGGCAACGACTTTATCCAGGGTGGTGCCGGTGGAGATGTTCTGTCCGGAGGCAGTGGTAATGATACTGTATCCTATTTCGGATCAAACAGCGCTGTCAGTATCAATATCGGTAATAATATGGTCACTGGCGGTTATGCAACCGGTGATACTATCAGCGGATTTGAAAATATTGACGGGTCGGGGTTCGCTGATGTTCTGAACGGGAGTAATGCCGCAAACACAATTAATGGAAATAACGGAGATGATATTATATTCGGAAATGGTGATGATGACATTATTTTCGGCAATGGTGATGATGACACAATTGATGGTGGTGACGGGGAAGACCAGACATTTGGCGGTTCGGGTGATGATATCATCAGGGATAATGACGGACTTAACAAGGACGTTCATGATGGCGGCAATGATTTGGGTGGAAGAGGCAGTGATACTATTGATTATTCCGGTATCACTTTTGGTGGCACCCCGGTAACGATTTCTCTTGCTGATGAAACAGTATCCAATACCGCCGGTTCTTTTGATACAATCCGCAATTTTGAGAATGTAAGGGGAAGTCAGGGCGATGAAACCATTATTGGTGATAATGGGGCAAATGAGCTTTGGGGTGAAAATGGCCAAGATGTCATACAGGGAGGTTATAGCGCTGATATAATTCATGGCGGCGTTGGTAATGATACCATTTATTCGATGACAGCGGCTCATCGCGACGCTTCAAATGCAGATGATTTTCTATATGGTGATGCAGGTATTGACCGTTTGATAGGCTCAAATGGCGATGATACCATGGATGGCGGAACTGAAGGTGATACTCTGGAGGGTAGAGGTGGCAGTGACACCATGTATGGCAGAGAGGGTGATGATACTTTCATATACAGAGATGGTCAGGATGCAGATGCCGGTGAACTGGTTGATGGTGGCTCAGACTATGATAGATTGCTGGTCTATTCCGATCTTGCAATGAGCACCTATAATTTTATCCATGCTGATTTTGTTTCCATTGAAGAAATAGAATTTAATGGTGGTGGTGACTGGGACAAATCTGTGAGTTTCCATGCAAGTGAATTTGGTGGCGCCCAGAACTTTGTCAGTGACCTTCATATTGACGGCAATGGGGTAAATGGTGCAACTGAAACAATTCAAATCTACATGGCAGCAGCCGGTAATTTTGATGCATCGGCATGGACTTTCCAGCAGTGGGGAAATTCTGGGGAATTACTGAAAATATATGGTGATGCAGATGCTGAAACCATCAGTGGTTCTATACAGGCAGATGATATTAGAGGCGATGATGGTGCCGATACCATTAACGGAAATGCTGGTGATGATCTGATAAATGGCGGTGCCGGGGCTGATATATTGGATGGCGGTGGCGATGTTGATACAGTATCATATGCTGGATCTGGAGCCGGTGTAACCGTTCGACTTTTTAATGGCACAGGTGCTGGCGGTGATGCCCAGGGTGATACGCTGGTAAATTTTGAAAATATAATCGGTTCAGGCAATAATGATGCTCTTATAGGTAGTTATGGAAGCAATAACATTATCGAGGGAGGAGCCGGGGCTGACTATATTGACGGGCTTAGTGGCAGTAACAGTGCCACCTATCTTAACTCATCAGCAAGTGTAACCGTCAGGTTGTATAATGGAACCGGTGTTGGTGGAGATG
The DNA here is from genome assembly GCA_026990765.1 of Hyphomicrobiales bacterium. Lineage (GTDB taxonomy): Bacteria > Pseudomonadota > Alphaproteobacteria > Rhizobiales > Aestuariivirgaceae > JALWJW01. The sequence continues at coordinate 41,480 of JALXCV010000023.1, forward strand.
CCGATGGTGATATACTGGCCAATATTCAAAATCTGATAGGCTCATCCAGTAATGATGTGCTGATTGGTTCATACGGAGCCAGTAATTTCCTTTCCGGTGGTCAGGGTAATGACTATTTGTTCGGTCTTTCTGGAGCTGATGTTATTTATGGCGGCTGGGGGGATGATCTGCTGAATGGCGGGGCTGGCGGTGATACACTCAACGGAGGTATTGGAACAGATACAGCCACTTATTCTGACTCTAATGGCGCAGTAACCGTGCGATTGTATAATGGAACCGGTGTTGGCAGTTTCGCACATGGTGATACGCTTGCTGATATTGAAAATATTGTTGGTTCTGATTATGCCGACGCCCTGATTGGTGCCTATAATGATGATAATGTGCTGGAAGGTGGTGCCGGAGCTGACTATATTGACGGACTTAGCGGCAGTGATACGGCATCTTATGCCGGATCATCGGCTGCAGTTACGGTCAAACTGTATAATGGTTTTGCAGATGGTGGTGATGCCCATGGCGATACACTGGCCAATATTCAAAACCTGACCGGCTCAGTGAACAATGATATTCTGATTGGCAGCTATGGAACTGACAATGTTCTCAAAGGCGGTCAGGGCGATGATTTTATTGCTGGTCTGACCGGCAATGACACTTTTGTCTTTGAAGACAATTTTGGCAATGACACTGTATATGATTTTGTTCATGGAAGCGATGTCCTTGATATGTCAGCTTCATCATTAAGTGCGGTTGATGTGCGTTCTGAAGTTATCGGGGCTGACACAATTGTCCATTTTGATCTGGTGGATACGACCATCACCGATACAATCACCCTTACCGGGTTTGGTTCAGCTATTGATGTCAGTGATTTTATCTTTTCCAGTTAACTTGAAAATCAGCCTGCAATCGAAAGTTTGAAATTACTCAGGGTAATATTGTCATTCTGTTTTTTAAACAGACATATTTCTGTCCGAAAAAATGTGCTATAAATGATTAACTGAAGGCGGCATGTTTTCAGTATAATGTCTGACAGGCACAAATTGAGGATATACCGATGGCTAATCAGTCTGACAATGAACAATTAATGCTTGAGTTGACGAACAGGGCACGGCTTGACCCTGCAGGAGAGGCTGCAAGGTTTGGTATTGATCTGAATGAAGGTCTGGCGCCGGGTACTTTGGCTTCAACTGCAAGACAGCCACTGGCGATGAATGATTTTCTGCTGGCCAGTGCCGATGGACACAGCACATGGATGATCGCTACCAATACGTTTTCTCACACCGGATCTGGTGGCACCAGTCCGGGGGACCGCATGGCCAATGCCGGTTATGTGTTTACCGGTTCATGGACATGGGGGGAGAATATCGCATGGCGCGGTACTAGCGGAGCACCTGACCTGACAGCGATGATAATAACCCAGCATGAAGATTTGTTCGTTGATACCGGAATAAGCGGGCGTGGGCACAGGCTGAATATTCTCAATGATGCGTTTCGCGAAGTTGGTATCGGTCAGGAATCCGGTGTTTTTAACGGTTATAATAGCTCAATGGTAACCCAGGATTTTGCCAAATCGGGAAGTAATGCCTTTATTTCCGGAGTAATATATGGCGATAGCAACCATGATGATTTTTATTCTGTTGGCGAGGGTGCATCCGGTGTGATCATCGCGGCAGGTTCTTCAACTACATCAGGGGCCAGTGGTGGCTATTCTCTTGGGGTGACGGCAGCAGCACATAGCGTTACTTTTTCCGGTGGAGGAATAGCAACTGCCATGACAGTGGAGGTTGATCTGAGCGCTGGCAATGTCAAGCTTGATGTGGTTGACACAACTAAAATCCTGTCATCCGGGACCATCAGCCTTGGTTCGGGTGCTCATGATGTTACCCTGCTCGGGGTTGCCAATATCAATGCTACCGGTACGGCAAGTGCTGATGTGATAAGCGGTAATAAAGGCGCTAATACACTTATTGGTGGGGCCGGGGCTGATGTTATTGATGGTGGTGCCGGTTCGGATGCAGTTTCGTTTGCTTCTTCTGCTTCCGGGGTGACAGTGCGGTTGTGGAATGGCACTGGTTCTGGAGGAGATGCAGCCGGGGATACTTACACCAGTATCGAAAATGTAATTGGTTCAAGCCATAGTGATATTCTGGTTGGCAGTTTTGGTACTGGCAATTTCTTGTCAGGTGGTCTTGGAGATGATTATCTGTTCGGTCTGTCCGGGTATGATGCGCTTTATGGTGGCTGGGGTAATGATCTGCTGGATGGTGGCTCACAGGGAGACAGGCTTGATGGCAGTATCGGCAGTGATACTGTAACTTATGCCAATTCTGCTTCCGGGGTTACTGTGAAACTATATAATGGCTCGGCAAGTGGCGGTGATGCGACAGGTGATACGCTGATCAGTATTGAAAACCTGATAGGTTCATCCAGTGCCGATGTGCTGATTGGCAGTTACGGGCAAAGTAACTTTCTGTCTGGTGGTGTCGGCAATGATTATCTGTTCGGCCTGAGCGGGATTGATGCACTTTATGGTGGCTGGGGTAACGATCTGCTGGAGGGGGGCGGTGATGCTGATACTCTTAATGGTTCGATTGGCATTGATACGGCCAGCTACGCATCTTCTGCAGGTGCGGTTACTGTTCGCCTGTATAATGGGACCGGCTCTGGCAATGATGCGCATGGGGATACTCTGGTTGATATCGAAAACCTTATAGGCTCTGGCTTTGATGATGCGCTGATCGGGGCTTACGGGGTTGATAATATGCTGGAAGGCGGGGCCGGGGCTGATTATCTGAATGGCCTGACTGGCAGTAACACTGTTTCCTATGCCAGTTCGGCAAGTGGTGTGACTATCAGGCTGTACAACAGCACTGGAACTGGAGGCGATGCCACCGGTGACACTCTTGTCGGGTTTGATAATGTCCTTGGTTCCAATACCGGAGATACGCTGATTGGCAGCTATGGTGTTGGCAATATCATAAATGGCGGGGGAGGCGGTGACCATCTGTTTGGCCTTACCGGAGACGACACCTTTGCCTTCAATGATAATTTCGGTAATGACGTCATCCATGATTTCACCGATGGTGCCGAATTCATGGATATGAGTGCCTCGTCACTGAGTGCGGCTGATTTGCGGATTGAAGTGGTTGGCAGTGATACTGTGGTGCATTTCGATCAGGTTGATGCGACAATCAGTGATACAATAACACTTGCAGGCATATCATCAGGTATAGATGCCAGTGATTTTATCTTTTGATGCCTGACTTATAGGGGCAATAAAGTGTGGCGGGGTTGCTCCCGCCATTTTTTATTCTGACATGAGAACCGGTACAGTCATCTGGTGCAAGATAGTGTCGGTTACGCCGCCAAAGGCTTTTTCGCGCAGGCGGGAGTGGCCATAGGCGCCCATTATCAAAAGGTCGGCACCGGCGTCGGTTAGATAGTTGAGGATAACTGTATCTATGGCTGCATCCTTGAAGGTCTGATGTTCGACCTTGGTTTTGATGCCGTGGCGTTCCAGATGGGCGGCTATATCCTGACCCGGCTTGTCGCCATGGGCACTTTTTCGGTCCTTGGCGTTGATGACAAGGACTGTCACCTGACCGCGTCCCTGCAACAGGGGGATGGCATCATTTACTGCACGAACGGATTTCTTGCCACCATCCCAGGCAATAACCGCATTGCGGTGTTTCATGTCGGGGCGGCCAATATAGGGAACTATATAGACCGGGCGACCAGAAGCAAACAAAACACCCTCAAGCAGTGATTCCTTGAATGATGCGCCTGCTTCATCCGGGTTTGGCTGGCCAAGGAAGCTCAGGTCAGTGTGGCGGGCGTGAAATGACAGGCGGGCAGGGGCCTTGGTTGCCCCGCATTCAATGATTTCGCTGGTATATTCGACACCTGCCTGTCTGGCGGCCTCTTCGAATTCGGCAATGCTGGTTTCAGCAGCTTTTTTGACTATCTCCTTTTGCGTGGCGCTCAGGGAACTTGGAAGATCAATGCCGATATAATTGGAAATGGTTGATTTCAGGGCAATAGCTACACCGCGAACTCGCGAATCCTGACGTTTGGCCAGAGCCAGAGCGGCACCTATGCGATGTTTGCAGTCTTTGCTGTCATCAATATGGACCAGTAAGTCTTTGAAGGGCATGGTTTGATCTCCGCTGTCATGATTGAGTCCCATAAATTCTATCTCTGAAACAAGAAAAAAGAATTGATTCTGGTCAAGAAACCGACCAGAAGTTGTGCGTTGCAGCATAAGGCTTATGAGACTTTTAGTCTTTGCTAAAATAGTCTAAGCTCAGTTGATGAATAAAAAACAGGATAACAACAAGATATTATCACTGCTGCCGCAATTCTCACAAATGGATGCAGCTGCCAGAAGGCTTCTGGATGAGCATGGGCGGATCATTCAGGTTGCAAAGGGATCGGTGATTTTTCGTCCAGGTTCTGTATGTGAAACCTATCTCATTGTGATTGAGGGAAGTGTGCGAACCTCGATGGTATCTGACAGCGGACGCGAAATCGTGCTTTACCGGGTGGAGAGTGGGCAAAGCTGTGTGCTGACTACATCATGTCTGCTGGGTGGTCTGGAATATAATGCAGAAGGGGTGGCGGAGACTGATATTGTGGCGCTTGGATTGCCGCGTTCGGTATTTTTGCAATTGCTGGAAGTGTCTGAAAGTTTCCGGCAACTGGCATTTGGGGCATTTTCGGAAAGATTGCGTGATCTTATGGTGCTGATAAATGAGGTGGCATTCGGGCAGATTGACCGGCGGCTGGCAGCTTATCTCATGAAAAAGGCAAAAGCTGGTGAGGTGCGGGCAACGCATCAGGAAATTGCGGTTGAACTTGGCACGGCGCGCGAGGTAGTCAGCCGGGTTTTGAAAGATTTTGAAGGCAGAGGGATAGTAGGCCTGGAGCGTGGAAGAATACGAATTGTATCACCACAACAATTGTCAATGTGACCTTGTCACTGACAGCTTTTATGCTTTGGGTGCATTATCAATGCAAAGACAGATCATGGTGGATCAAGTCTGTATTTGAAACAGGAGAATTATTATGAACAAGAATGTTGGCGGCGTTGATCGCTCACTGCGCGTTGTAGTCGGACTGGTATTGCTGGCCTTTGCCCTTGGATTATTCGGCAGCAGCTCGTATCAGTGGATTGGCTGGATTGGTGTTGTGCCTATTTTTACCGGCCTTATCGGCTGGTGTCCGGCTTATCTGCCATTTGGCATGAGCACCTGCAGAATCAAGAAACAGTAATATTTGTTGTTGCTGACAAATTGGGCAGCGCTTTTCAGTCTTGATTGACAGGTGGTGCCTGTAAAGGGGGTGCGGGGGCGCCTCCTTTTTTATATGGAGCATTGATGAGCCGATTATATGACAGATATGTACTGCCGCGCCTGATCAATATTGCCTGTGGCAGCTCAACCATAGTTGCACAGCGCCAGATAGTGGTGCCAAGGGTTTCAGGAACCGTGCTTGAGGTTGGTATTGGACCGGGGCTTAATCTGCCATTTTACGACCGGGACAGGGTGAAAAAGGTCATTGGTATTGATCCGGCAACTGGAGTGCTGAAGCTGGGCGAAAAGCATTTTGCCGGTTCGGACCTTGACCTTGAGGTCTTGCAGGCATCGGCTGAAGATATTCCGCTGGAGGCCAATCAGGTTGACAGTATTCTGCTGACCTGGTCGGGTTGTTCCATACCAGATATTGAAAAGGGGCTAAGCGAGATGCGCCGGGTATTAAAACCGGGTGGTGAACTGGTGTTTTGTGAACATGGTCGCTCCAAAGACCCCAATATTGCCAAGTGGCAGGACCGGTTGAACCCGCTTTGGTCGAGGATCGGGGGAGGTTGTCAGCTTAACCGCGATATGGCTGTCTTGATCAGCGATGCCGGGTTCAGGATCAATGAGCTGGAGATGTTTTATTCGGACAAATATCTGAAACCGATGACTTTTCACTTTCGCGGGACAGCGATTGCCGAGTGAAGCACTTCCAAAATTTCCAATTCCCGGCTATCACCTGTTCTCATGAATAACAGGCAATTGCTTATATGGGCGCTGCATGGCAAGCGGGCCGGGGATAATTCGCAGGTTTCGGTTATAGCCGATGCTGTGGCGAAAGCCTGTGACGGCAAAGTCCTGGTGAAAAAGATGCAGTTTCATCGCGGATTTGGCTTGCCGAACCTGCTGTTCAGCTCCGGGAGAATGCCACTCAAAGGGGAAATGGAACCGCCATGGCCTGATCTGGTGGTGGCAGCAGGCAGACGTTCGGTGCCGGTAGTGAAGAAAATTCAGAAACTTTCAGAGGGCAAGACCAAAACTGTTCATATTGGCCGCCCGCGCGCACCACTTGGCTGGTTTGATCTGGTGGTGACTACGCCGCAATATGGATTGCCGGCTGATGATAATGTTGCAGTAATACCGCTACCCTTTAGCCAGGCCGGCAAAGGCACAGGCAATGAAGATGAGTGGGACAGGGTGTTTCGATCATATAAACAGCCATTTCTCGGGGTGTTGGTCGGGGCTGGAAAATACCCGTTTGTGTTGAATGAATTGGCTGTTGACCGGATGATTGAGCGGCTGATCGAGCATGGCAAAGCAACCGGCGGCAGCTCGCTGGTGGCCACTTCGCCCAGAACTCCAGAAAATATTAAAAATGCGATTTTGCGCAAATTGCCGACAGGCAGTTATTTTTATGACTGGCAAAAGGCAACGGATAACCCGCTGGCAGCAATTCTGGCAAAAGCGGAGAGTTTTTTGGTGACCGGTGAAAGTGCTTCAATGATTTCTGATGCCATGATGACTGGCAGGCCGGTTGAAGTATTTGAACTGCCGGTTGGCTATCCGTTTATCCGCTGGCGGGCTGATGGCGGACTTATTGCAAGCCTGGCCCGCAACGGTATTCTGACACCGCCACGCGATATGACAAGGTTGCACAGGCAGCTTGGTGAAAGCGGTTATGATCAAGGTGAGCAGCTTGAACGGGTGGTAAAGCGGGTTCTGGCGCTGTTTTGATGTTTTGTCCGTAAAAAATGTCCGGGCAAAATAAAAACGCGGAACTGCCTTAAAAGACAATCCCGCGCTTTTTAGCTGTGATTCAGGTCCAACAGCGCTGCAGCCATTTCAGGCGCGGCATTTGCTGTCGCATTATCACAACATGCACTGCTCATTTTCAACTTTCACATGTTGCCATGTTTCTGCTTTGATGAGCCAGAATAAAGTTCTGTTTCACTTTTCAACCTGACTTTTACGGTCCTATATCAATTGCAAGCAATTTCTATTGTACCAAAGCCTGAAATCCAAGTTTCTTTTCACTTTGTTCTGCCAACCACCTTGGCGGTTTGTGCAAGTGTATTATTGCGCAGATAATTGGGTTTGTCATTAACTGATTCGAGTTGTCCACATTCTGTCCACAGGCAGGTGATTCAGTGTTTCAAGATGGTTTCCCTGCCCGGTTTTGGGTTGCGCGGAACCAGCAGCGCCAGGATTAGTGAGGTTGTGGCTATGGCGGTGCCGATCAGGAAAACTGCTGCCGGGTTTTCAAGCCAGATGAAACCCAATATTACCGGAATGATTACAGCTGCTATGTGATTTATTGAAAAGGCAATACCGGCAGTTGGTGCCATATCTGCCGGATCACCGATTTTCTGGAAATAGGTGCGCATGGCAATGGCAAGGGCAAAAAATGCGTGATCAATAATATACAGGCCTGATGCCACCCATGGGTTGGTGACGAAAGCATAGGCAGTAAATACGCCTATCAGGCCGGTATATTCAAATATCATGGCATTGCGCTCACCCCATTTGCCTATCAACCGGCCTATCAGGGGAGCGAAAAAGATATTGAATACTTCATTGGCCAGAAACATGGCGATGATGGCTGGAACTGTGAAGTTAAATTTTTCAACCATCAAGAATCCGGCAAATACCACAAATATCTGGCGCCGGGCGCCGCCCATGAAGGTCAGGGCATAATACAGCCAGTAGCGCGATCTGAGGATAAGCTTTTTATGCTGGATAACCTTTTCCTCATAGTCGGGAAAGGCAAACCAGGCGATGGCTGCTATGATTATGGCAAAAAAGCCGCCAATCAGATAAACGGTTTTAAATTCGGGGTGAAACAGCCACCATCCAGCCCCGATAAGCGTAAAGGCTGTTACCCTTCCAATTGAGGTTATTGACAAAATTCTTCCCATCAAGGCCGGGGCCTCATCTCTGGGCAGCCATTGCAGGGTCAGGGAATGGTTTATGGTCTCGAAATAGTGAAAACCTGCCGACATGATGATTGTGGTGGTATAAAAGCCCAGCTCATTGGGGAAATAACCGGTAAGTCCTGTGCCGATCCCAAGAGTTACCAGTGCCAGAATGGCAAAGGTCTGTTCGCGAAAAATCAGCAAAAAGCCGATGGCGGTGAAGGCCAAAAGGCCAGGTATCTCGCGTAATGATTGCAGGATACCGATTTCGCGTCCGGTAAAATGCACCTGTTCAATCGAGAAATTATTGAGCAAGGCGCTCCAGGCTGAAAATGTTATCCAGTTGGCAAGAACGGTAATGACAAGAAACACGAAAGGGCGCTGCCAGCCGGTTGCTAGATCAATGGGGATGGATTTGCGTTGTATCATCCATCGCCTGTAGCATGTAGAGGCTCTACAGGATAGCTGAAACAGCCTGGAACATTCAGTCTGAGCTGGTATCGCAAATCAGATGAATGATACGGGACCGCCATTTGGGGCTCATTGCGTGATAGGCTTTTTTGATCATGGGGCGAACCATTGCCAGATATACTCTTGCATACAGGCTGCCCAGTCCGGTCAGAGGCATGCAGAAATCGCATGTCGTAACGCTGCCGCTGCTCCACGACAATTTGTGGCGATCACCGGGAACCATCAGGTCGAATACATCCATGCCATCCAAAAGGGCTTTTCTTTGTGAAAGATCCATATGCAGGCGGGCAGGAGAAGCATTGGTCATGTCATTATTATGTGAAGTGACATAGCCAAAATGCCGATTTTTGTAGCGCAAGCCGATTTCAACCGAAACAGTCTTTTTGTTGATGCTCATGACAGAAACCGTGGTTTCAAGGCCGCTCGCCTTGTTTCCAAGATTGCCAAGAAAGTCGATGATACTGCCGGAACGCACGGGCGAGGATTGCAGGCCGCGTTCATTGAGCCATTTGCGTTTTTCGATTATCGCATGTTTGATTTCGCGCTGTTTGCCTTGAGGGTCATCCATCATGGAAAATTCCAGCGGTCCGGCTTTTTCCAGACCTGCCCGGATACGTTTGCGGCGGCGGCGCTGCGATTTGCTGTATCTTGCTTCATAGTCCTGTTCGTTTTTATATTGGGTCAGGTCCATGTAGGGAGCGGTATCAGGTTCACCGACCATATGTGCTTTGGTATGCAAAAAATCGTGTATCAGGCTGTCCTTGCGAACATGGCGCAGGCGAATGGCGTCAACTTCTTCAGTTGCAGTCAATTCCTGCCAGGCCAGTTCAAAAACCTGCTGGTGGTCAATGTCCTTGTCGATAAGCACATCGCCATATTGGGCAAAGGGATCAGAAAGCCATCTTAGAATGCAAATCGGGCCGACACAGGTGGTCATCATTGGCCAGACCATAATGAGGCGGTCCTGCAGGTGGACAGTTAAAATGTGAATTTTATATGCGTCACTATTGGTGGCGATATGTTCTACCCAGCTGGCGCACCAGTCAAAGCTCTGGAAAACCTGGGTTGCAATGGCTGACCGCTTTTCCAGCTCTACCCAGTCCATGTGCAGAGCAACCATATCTTCAAGTGATGTGGCGATTTTTATTTTAAAATCACCTGCGGTCTTTGCTGAGCGGCTGGAAGTTTCGGTTTTTGAGTGAATGTCACGATCCCCATCGATATCAAAACCCGTTGTGTTCCTGGTCAGCGTTTGTGTCAGTATCCCCATCGGACGCCCCAATACATTAGTCTGTATCTTATATAATGGCGCAAAAAACTTTAATGTTTGTTACAAACTGTTCGAATTTTATCTGTATTAGCGGGTTAATTCGCGCATTGCGGCGTCAATTCCCTCCAAAGTCAAGGGAAACATGCGTCCTTCAAAGCTTTGGGAAACCATTTTGATGGATTGGGTGAAGCCCCAATATTGTTCAGGAGACGGGTTGAGCCAGACAGATGAGGGCCAGGTCTGTCGTACTCTGTGCAGCCATGTAAGGCCTGCCTCATCATTGATATGTTCAACCGAACCACCTGCATGGGTCAGTTCATATGGCGACATGGAAGCATCGCCAATGAAGATCACCTTGTAGTCTGACGGGTATGTGTGCAGCAGATCAATTGTGTCTATGGTTTCGGTATGGCGGCGTGAATTATTGCGCCATACCTTTTCATACAGACAATTGTGGAAGTAAAAATATTCCATATGTTTGAACTGGGAACGCGCGGCTGAAAACAGCTCTTCGCAGGTTCTGACAAACGGGTCCATCGAGCCGCCAACATCAAAAAACAGCAATACCTTGACGGTGTTGCGGCGTTCAGGGATCATTTTGAGGTCGAGATATCCCTTATTGGCTGATGAGCGGATAGTGTCATCAAGATCAAGCTTGTCAGCATGGCCTTTGCGGGCAAACTGGCGCAGTCGGCGAAGGGCAATCTTGATATTGCGGGTGCCAAGTTCAACTGAATCATCAAGGTCTTTATATTCGCGCCGGTCCCAGACCTTGATAGCCCGCTTGTGACGGCTTTCATGCTGGCCGATGCGGATGCCTGCCGGGTTATAGCCATAGGCGCCAAATGGTGAGGTGCCTCCAGTGCCAATCCATTTATTGCCGCCCTGATGGCGGCCCTGTTGTTCAGCCAGCCGCTTTTTCAATTCCTCCATGATCTTTTCCCAGCCGCCAAGCGCTTTGATCTGGGCTTTTTCTTCTTCAGTGAGGAATTTTTCGGTTAGTGCGCGCAGCCATTCATCTGGAATTTCGGCCAGAATATCATCACAAAGTGATTCAATTCCTTCAAATATGTGACTGAAAACACGATCAAATTTATCAATGTTGCGTTCGTCCTTTACCAGGCATGAACGCGACAGATAATAAAAATCTTCCATCCGGTAATTGGCAGCACCAGCTTGCAGTGCTTCCATTAAAGTCAGATATTCTCTCAAAGTCACCGGTATCTGGGCAGCCTTGAGTTCATAGAAGAAATTCAAAAACATGTTGTGGAACTGACTCCTTGTTTATGCAGGTCTTATAAAAGACTGCCGGGATGGCGTAAACAATGAGTGTTCGCATTTTTGGGTTATTTGGCGGTTGCTTCAGCGGCCAGTGATGCAAACAGCTTGTCGAGTTCTTTTGCCAGATTTTTCAGCTTGTCGCCACCTTCTTTCATATAGGGAGCAAAAACAAAGGATGGGGTTTTGTAGGACAGGGTGGCGGTGCCATCTGAATTTTCAGTTATGTAAACCCTGATCGGGGCTTCAATGCCAGCCGCGATTGAGGCTTCAAGCATGGGAATGGCAAAACGGGGATGATAAAGGCCAATCACCATATTGCCGGGGATTTTCTTTTTCAGAACCTTCATGGCACCGACTGTTGCCGATGCACGGGTAACAACTCCGATCTTGTGAGATTTGGCAGCTGCATTTACCCGCTTTACCAAAGTGGCATAATCATGAGTTGATCTTGCAGTTTTCCAGCCAGACTGATTGCCAGGACCCATGGCAGATGCCGGAGTTGATATTGCCATGACCAGCATGGTGAGAGCTGTGATGAGTTTGATAAATGGATTCATTGTTATTGTTCCTTGTTGATTATTGTGGGTCTTTGATACCGACGGCAGGGTTTGACAACAACAAGCAGTTGATCAAATGATGGTAACTTTGCGGTGATCTGATGAATTGTGGTCGGTAGATATAAGGCGCCACATATTTCCTGAAAGCCTGCTGAGAATACGCATGTTTGACCAACAGCCATTGGCAAGTTGAAATAATTACCACGGCTTTGCCGAAAATCTGATTGTTTATTCCGGTGCTGATGGTTTATGACAGACGCAAGCTGGAATTCAAGAAACAGGATAAAGATCATGCCGCAATATCGCTCCAAAACTTCCACCCATGGCCGTAATATGGCAGGTGCACGTGCCTTGTGGCGCGCTACCGGGGTCAAGAACAATGATTTTGGCAAGCCGATAATTGCGGTGGTCAACTCCTTTACCCAGTTTGTACCCGGCCATGTGCATTTGAAAGACCTTGGGCAGATGGTGGCACGCGAGATCGAAGCTGCTGGCGCTATTGCCAAGGAATTTAACACTATTGCCATAGATGACGGTATCGCCATGGGGCATGACGGCATGCTTTATTCACTGCCAAGCCGCGAGATTATTGCAGATTCAGTAGAATATATGGTCAATGCCCATTGCGCCGATGCGATGGTGTGCATTTCCAATTGTGACAAGATAACTCCCGGCATGATGATGGCAGCGATGCGGCTGAATATCCCTTCAGTTTTCGTGTCAGGCGGGCCGATGGAAGCAGGGCGCGATGACAGTATCAATCACGGGCTTGATCTGGTTGATGCGATTATTATGGGGACTGATCCGCAAGTATCTGATGAAACGGTTGAACTGGTTGAAGAGAGCGCCTGTCCGACTTGCGGTTCGTGTTCTGGCATGTTCACAGCCAATTCCATGAACTGTCTGGCCGAGGCTTTGGGCTTTGCCTTGCCCGGCAATGGCACCATTGTTGCAACCCATGCTGATCGCAAGGGGCTGTTCCTTGACGCCGCACGCAAGGTGGTGGAGCTGTGTGAGCGTTATTACAAGGGTGATGACAGTTCGGTACTGCCGCGCAATCTGGCCAGTTTTGAAGCATTTGAAAATGCCATGACGCTGGATATTGCCATGGGTGGTTCAACCAATACGGTATTGCATCTTTTGGCCATTGCCCGGGAAGGCGGGATTGATTTTAGCATGGCTGATATTGACCGGCTGTCAAAACAGGTGCCAAATCTGTGCAAGCTGGCCCCGTCAACCCAGCAATATCACATGGAAGACTGCCACCGCGCTGGTGGGATCATGGGGATTTTGGCCGAGTTGAACCGGGCCGGGCTGGTGCATGGTGAGTGTACAACGGTGCATGCGCCAAGCATGGGTGAAGCGATCGAGCGCCATGACATCATGAATTCACCGGATGCAGAAATTAGCAAAATGTATAGTGCGGCACCTGGCGGGGTTCATTCGATCAAGGCATTTTCGCAGGACAAACGCTATCGTGAACTCGACAGGGACCGTGAAAGCGGCTGTATCCGTGACAAGGCCCATGCCTATAGTCAGGATGGCGGGCTGGCGGTGCTATATGGCAATATTGCGGTAGATGGCTGTATCGTCAAGACAGCTGGCGTTGATGAGGATAATCTGACCTTTTCCGGTCCGGCAGTGATTTTCGAAAGTCAGGATGCAGCAGTTAAAGCCATTACCGGCAATAAGGTGAAATCCGGTGATGTAGTGCTTATCCGCTATGAGGGACCGCGCGGCGGGCCGGGCATGCAGGAAATGCTGTATCCGACCTCATATCTCAAATCCATGGGGCTGGGCACGCAATGCGCCCTGATTACTGATGGCCGTTTCTCTGGTGGCACCTCTGGCCTGTCAATCGGCCACATATCACCAGAAGCGGCATCAGGCGGCAATATCGGTCTGGTTGAGAATGGCGATATAATCGAAATCGATATTCCGGGCAGGATTATCCGGGCAAATGTCAGCGATGAAGAATTTGACGCACGCCGCACAGCGATGAATGAACGCGGAGATGAAGCCTGGAAACCGGCAGAAAAACGCGACCGCATTGTATCGCGCTCACTTGAAGCTTACGGCCTGATGGCTACATCGGCAGACAAGGGAGCGGTACGGGATTTGACGGGGCTGAAAAGGGTGTAGATGATTTGTGATCGTAAGCATGATGGGCTGGACAAAGCCTGTTTCAGCTTGATAACAGCATTGTTCATTGGCTTGAGTTGCATAACTATTCATGACGGGAGCAAAACTCCATTTTTGTCTATGGTTTAGGCAACTTAGACAACCAAAACATATTACTCATGACAAATTGACTTTGCAGATATGAACAGTAAATCTGATTGAAAGAATAATATCATAATTGGCATCTCCTGCTACAAATAACAAAGTGGTATTGCTTGTAATTATAGCTTTTATTGTGCTATGATGAATATGTTATTATATGTCAATATGTGGGATTGCTGCCACATTATGAAATGTTTTGACCGGGGAAAGTCAAAAGTGAAGGTAAGCTTGTGTCTTGTCCCCCGGGAAAGGGGTTTGGGGAGGAGTTTACCATGGCTGATATCGGTTTTCGTAGTCCAGTTGACAGTTTGATCTCCAATTTCAAGAATGATATAAGCAGCGGTTATGCCGGTAACGGGTGGTGGCGAAATTTCAGTCGGGATTTTTCAGACGGCACTGGTATATATAATGTACATTATGGATACGACTTAAACTGGACCAAGAATGGTGGTGTAAATGATGATGTAGGTGCTCCTGTATATGCCACCTATGCCGGAACAGTGGTTCGTTCACAAGGTGGGCTAAGTTGGAATAAAGGAGGAAACACCGGCTATGGAAATGTTATTGCTATAAAGCATGATATGAGCAGGTTTTATGATTGGGACGATTATTTAGATGAAAATGGCGATCAACGGTTTGTTTATTCTGAATATGAACATATGTATGATTTTGATACAAATACTAACACCGTTGACTATCGAGCCTATTCCGAAGATTTTTTTGAAAACATTTTAACAGAAAAAACCAACGAAGATGGCGATACATACACAGTTGGCCCCGAAGACTTAGCAGGTGAAAATCACTCTATCTCAGTTGATGACACAATTGGTGCCTTCTTTGGTACCAGATATGGTCATTCTCAACAAATTGGTAATATAGCAAGTTCCGGTGCAAGTGATGGCGCACACCTTCACTTTCAAATGTGGGTTGGAGGTAAAAATGATACAAAAAAGGATTTTAACGAAGGAGAAGAAGAAGGCTCAATTGATGCATTTGTCTTCATTCGGGAACATTCCTTTTCCGATTATGAAAGTTTGGCTTACAGGGATCTATTGCCAGCATTCTACGGGGTAGTTCCACCAGAAAACGAGCCTACCAAACTTGCCCATACATTAGATATTGATAACACCACTGATAATAGAAATGGTTCATTGAATTATTATGGCAGGTTGTATAATGACGAAGATGTAGATAATTATACTATTTCACTGGATGCCGGGAATTACTACTTTACACTTGTTGAAGAATCTTTGTTTCGTTATGAGAACGCAGCCAAGGGCTTGCAGTATGGATTTTCCAATCTGGATATTTTCTATCTGGATAGTTTCAGAAGTAACCATACTCAGATTGCGTTTTTTAAATTAGATGAAAGAACAGACGTAAACTTTTCGATTGGGTCAACTATCGATCCCTCCTTTTTTTCAACAGAAGACTATAGATTTTCATTTAGAGAATCGCCGTTTCAATTAGAAAATATAACTCTCCCTAATGAAAATACACAAAACCACCCACCAGCACTTGAATTCGGCGGCGGTGGTAACCAAACCCCCATTATACCGTCACTACCTTCCCAACCACCAGCTTCAGGTGATGTTTATGTCAGAAGCATCAATCGCGAAGAGCATTTCTCTGTTGGTGAGGAAGACTCATTCAGTGCCGGGATTGGATCAGGTAATAGCTGGGTGTACAGGTTGACGACACTTTATGCCGGTGACCTTGATGTTTCAGCCACACTGTGGGGCGGTGCCGGGGCTACGGTTTCGCTTGCTCGTGATAATAACCGGGATGGCTACATACAATCTGGTGAGATCATTCAGCAGATTAGTCTTGCCTCTGTTTCATCCGGGACTTTGGGAATAAGTGAATCACTTTCCGGTTCTGCCGAGCGCTACTTGATCGTGACATCAACGGGTAATGGTGGTGCTTCAAGTGAAATTCGGATATCTGCGAAGCTCAATGATCCTGGAACCGGAAATGGCACACCCGCGGTCAGTAATCCACCGCTCCCCTTGCCTCAAGATGAATCTTCGCAATCCAGCCCGTCTTCAATAAGTGATGATGGTTACTCCAGATTTGCCCGCATTGGCATAAGCGGTGATCTTGATTATTTCCGTACCAACCTGCTTGAAGGTGGTCGTTCTTATTCATTTACTGCAATGCCATCAGGTTCGCAGGCTCTTTCAGATTTGCGGATGTTTATATACGATAGCGCCGGAAATTATGTAAGTTCGGCTTCGGCAACTCCAGGCAATGTTGCTCATTTCAATGTGGATATCCCAACAGGCAATTCGCAGCCTTATTATACAATAGAAATTCTAGGTGCAAATGGGGCCACCGGTGGTTATGCAATCAGCTATCTGGATACAGGTGCCATTGTGCCCCCCGATGATCATCCAGATGGTTCTTTTACACCTATTGCCATTGGAGGTACTGACACAGCATATATAGGATCTGCTGATGATGTGGATAATTTCAGTTTCACAACAGCTTATGGTCATCAATATACAGTAACGATAACACCTGTAGCTGGTACACTTGCCCCACTGACATATGGACGAATTGCAGTTTCTGATACAGACGGAGATATGGTTGTTACCCGCTCTGTTGAATCGGCATCGACATTTGCCGTTCAGTTCGTTGCTTATGAAGCTGGTGATTTCAAACTGGCGCTGGATGCTTTGCGACAGGCAACCGGGCAGGCAAATATATCGATAACAGATAATGGTCAGGTAGTGTATCCGGCACCAACTGTTGCTGGAGCAACCTTCGAAGGTAACCTGACAAGCCAGTCATCATGGACCCCAATCAGTTGGAGTTATGATAACTTTACCCCCAATGGTGATGTTTATGACCTGTTCGTCTCGATGGGTAGTGAAGCAACCATTTATGTCAAGGAAAATGGCAATGAGTATGGGGGGGTTGATGTTCAGGTCTTTACTCAGGGCGGAGAGATTATAACACCTGAATATCACGGTAATTATCCCGGTGACGGGCATGAGTATACTTTTTCTTCCAGCCCTGATCTTGGAGTCTTTTACAAAGTGCTTGTTTCCTACTCAGGCAATGGAAACAATACTGATTTTTCTTATGGTATTGCATCGGTTCAAACTGATGACAAACCTGAAATTCCCAATGAAATTTTTACATTGGATGTGAATGGAATAGCTACTGGCCAGATAGAGAATTATGATAATGGCGATGTTTTCCAATATACAGGTCCGCGAGGTTCGGTTCGGTTTGTTGTGACCGAAGGAGATGTTGCCCCTGGTTCATCATTCCCTACTATTCATGATGCCTCAATCCGAATCTTTGATGATGAAGGAAATGTTTATGGTGTTGAGTATATTGACAACTTTGCAGTTGAAGACATGCGTGTTTATATTCCAGAAGGGCCTTCCCACATTTACTTTGAAATTGGGGAGCGTTCATCAGAAGGTTATTATCAACTATCAGCCTTTACTGTGACCGATGACTTTGCTGGTGAAAGCTCAACAACTGGTGAGCTTTTGATTGGCGGAACTGTTTCAGGTCAACTGGAAACATATGGTGACGTAGATGCCTTTTCTGCCCGTTTTGTTGGCGGTGCCAGCTATGAAATAAACCGGCCAAATATTACAAACGCAGCCCACGGCACCTACTTGGCAATTATCGATCCTGAAACAGGTGAGGAAATAATCCGAACAGGTTCCAGTACCTTAAATTTCCAGACACCTCTGACAGGAAATGATAGCTATATGGATGTTCTTGTTGTCATAGGGCATAACAGATCAGTTGTACCCAATGAAACATCTGACTACACGGGTGCTTACATACTTGAGCTAAATGATACTACTCCGGATGATCATGGAAATGATGTTGCCGGATCAACCGCAATCGCACTCGGTGAAACAGTAAATGCCTTTGCTGAAAAAATTAATGATATTGATGCCTTTACGGTTTCTGATCTGACCATCGGGGATGTATATCAAATCAATCTGGGAGTTGATGAAAGTGCAACTCTGCAAATGGTTTCAACTGCAGTCGATATACTTGACATTGATGGAATACCAATCTCAACAGTCGCAAGTGATGATAATGGTAATCTTGTGTATAATTTTGTTGCTCAAGAAACATCACAGACTTTCCTTATTCGCCCATTTGGCGGTCAGCGATTAGGTGGTGTTGAGTTTTCGGTAGATGCCGTAAATATTGCTCCAACCCTGGTTACAGGTTCTGCAATTGTTTCTACTGGTGAATCTGTTGACCTATCCGTGCTAATGGCCTTTTCTGATGAAAATGGAGATAGTATTTCTCAGGTTGAGTTTAAAAACCTCTCGCCAAATCTTGGTAAACTGGTGGGGCCTGATAATCTACCTGTTGACGAGCTTAGTGTTACTACTAATGAGCATGTTTCATTCCTGGCAGATCAGGAAAATGATGAAGCTCTGATTGTTGTTAGGGTCTATGATGGCACTGACTGGAGTGACTGGTGTGCTTTACCAGTCTCAGTCATTCGTGATGATATAGTCGATTTGCAAGGAGATGATCAGCCAAACAGTATCTTTGGGACATCTGGTGCAGACAATATATTTGGTTATCAGGGAAATGACAGCCTTTATGGTGGTGCTGGTAATGATATCCTGGATGGCGGTAGCGGTATCAATAATATATATGGTGGACCGGGGTCTGATACCTTCAATTTCAGCTTTATGGATACAACCACCATTATTTCTGATTTTGAGACAGGCGTTGATTCTTTTGACTTCAGTGGTGTTAGGTCGCAAGCAGAAGCAGTATTTGTTGTGATGGGTGATGAGGCCTATGGATTGACAAATGAAATTAGTAGTGAATATCAATACACGAATCTAACATTGGATGTAGATCAAAACGGAAGTGATATGGAAGTTACTACATATTATTCAAATACTTCTGTTTCTGAAGAATCTCTTATCACTTTTCAGGATGTCTCAATGTCAAATTTCGATTTTCATGATTTCTAGTTTATTGGTATTAGACTTTGATGAGGTATTATTCTTTTGGTAGTCCCACGTGAAGTATTCACAACCCATTGATCTGACAAAATAAAACGGTATTTTGAAGTATAGGCTTTTGCAAGGAAAGTACAGCTTGGCTGGCATTTCCTTGCAATTTGCATTTGCTGATTTTATGTGATTCACTGCTCCAAAGAGCGAATTGGAGGGTGATATGAAGCCGAAGGAACCTGTATACACTGGCCAGAACGACATGTTTCGTTCGCGACTGGATCAGATTATCGATATGGGCCACGAAAAGGTGGTTTTGGTCGGGGCGATTGACTGGCAGTTTTTGTCAGAAAAATGTGGTGAGAACTACGACCCCAAACCCGGACATCCAGCGCTTTCGACGCGGCTGATGGCGGGGCTGCATATTCTCAAATTTGCCGACAATCTGTCGGACGAAGAACTCTGCGCGCGTTGGGTGGAGAACCCGTATTACCAGTATTTTTGTGGCGAAGAGTTTTTCTGCCATGAACTGCCATTTGATCGCTCATCCCTGACCCGCTGGCGCCAGCGCCCCTCTCGGTGATTGCTGCTCATTCACCTGCCGGGCAACGATGGGCTAGGACCAGATTGAAGCATTATTGGCCGAGAGCATGAACGTAGCCCTCAAGCTGGGGGCAGCAAAGCCGTCTGACTTCACCAAGGTGATTGTTGACACCACGGTTGCCGAAAAGAACATCACCTTCCCGACAGATGCCAAGCTTTGCCACAAGGCGCGCGAACGGCTGGTGAAAATGGCTAAAAAACACGACATCAAGCTGCGCCAAACGTACAAGCGGGTCGGCAAATATGCCCTGATCATGTATGGGCGCTATGCCCATGCAAAGCAGTACAAGCGGGCCAGACGCCAGTTGAGGAGGCTCAAAACCTGGCTTGGCCGGACCATTCGTGACATTGGCCGCCAGATCAAAGGCAACGGCATGCTGGAAGACATCTTCCGGGCCGAATTGTGGAAGGCCGAACGGGTGCGCACCCAGAAACCACGTGATGACATCCCCAAAAAGATTTACTCTTTGCACGCGCCCGAGGTTGAGTGCATTCACTGCCCGGCAAGCGATACAAAGTATCGCTGAGAGGGGGGAAGGCAAAGCCCACAAGCCTTATGAGTTCGGTGTCAAGGCTTCCATCGCCACCACGCTCAACCGTTGCAAGGGCGGCCAGTTCGCTGTTCATGCCAAAGCCCTGCCGGGAAACCCATATGACGGACACACGCTTGAAACCATCCTGCCACAGATCGAGGCTTTAACCGGCGGGGTTCTCAAGCGGGTTCTGGCAGATGCCGGATACAGAGGCCACAATGCCCGCCTTGAGCACAAGTTCAAGGTCTTTACCACTGGCCAGAAGCGGAGGGTAACGCCAGCCATCAAACGAAAGATGAAACGGCGCGCCGCCGTCGAGCCGGTCATTGGCCATATCAAAAACGAACACAGAATGACCAAAAACTACCTCGCCCACAAGCACGGCGATGCCATCAACCCGATCCTGGCCGCCGCAGGATACAACTTCCACCTGCTCCTCAAATGGATCAGGTCTCTTTGGGCTGTTTTGCTGTGGGCTGCCTGGTCGTCAATGTCGCTGAAATCTGCGTAAATCACGAGGGACTTGATAATAGATGCATCGCAGGATAAATTCCTATATCGGGTCTGGGCTACGTTCAGTCGCGTACCAGCTTTTTGATCGCTGCCACATCAAGGATTTCTGACTGGGCGTCTATAAGGAAATGTCGGGTTGGATTTGTGGTTTTCAGGATTATCCAGGGGGCGTTGACGCTTATTACTCCAGAAGAGCGCATTACTGTCATTTGGCCGGAATGATGGCTGCTGGAGGTGATATCTGCCGGGTTCAAGGTCAGGGGAGTTTTATGCAGTGAAGTTGTTATCTGCAAAATATCACCATTGCGGCTTATGGAAATTACATAGATATGGCGATAGTAAATTATGCCTGCAACTATCGACATGGCCATTATCAGCAAGCTGCCAGAAAATATCAAACGCTGGTTGAAGGGCTTTAACTGCCCGCCATCGGCAGGTGAAATCCCCCAGCTGTTGAAAATGGTAAAGGCGGCATAGACAATGGCGATGCTGGCGAGCATCAGGACCCAAGATGCCAGCTTGACTTTCAGGGCCTGTTTCTTGTTGAGAACTATCAGTTTTCCGGGTCTGGCTGCCATGGCAGGGGATTTTATAACATATCGGCTGTGGTTTGAAGCCAAAATGGCAACAATGCTGATTGCACGATTTGTTATGTGGTGCGGGCCTGACTCTAATCATTTTTACCATCATCAAAGGAGATTACATTTTTCAGCTGTTCGGCAAGGCTGGGTCTGGTCATGTCTCGGAAGGGGATGGGGCGGGTAAGATCGAGGGCGGCAAGGCCTATTCTGGTGGTCAGTATTCCATTTACGGTGCCTTCGCCAAGGCGTGATGACAGGCGGCCCATCAGGCCTTTGCCGATTATTGACTGGACAAGGCCGTCAGTCAGGGCCAGACCGCCGGTTATCGCCAGGTGCGAGATTACCATGCGGCCCAGCTTCATGGTGCCGAATGTGCCGGGGCGGCCACCATATAATGTGGCGAGGCGGCGCAACATCATCAGGTTCTGGGCGGCAACGAACAGAACGTCCAGCATGGCAGCAGGTGTGATGGCGGTGAGCACTGTTACCCTGCGCGAGGATGCGGCGATGATCCGGCCTGCCTGCTCATCAAGCGGTACAAGCAGATCGCGTTCGGCCAGATCAATGCGGTCAGCGGCATCGATAATATCCTTGTCATGTTCTTTAAGTGCTGCCAGTCCCCATTGAGTATCGGGGCGGTTGGCATATAGTTTCTTCAATGATCTGATGACGCTGGCTGCGGTTTTTTCATCATTTTCATTGCGGGCCTTGCTGGCCAGATCGCGCAGGGTTGATAATTTGCGCAGGCGCATCAAGCCGAATGTTTCGCGCAGGAACAGGGCTGCTGCGGCAATCCCGGCAATGGATAACAGGGCAAATCCGGCCCAGCCAAGCATGGGGGAGCGGGCAAACAGTTCATCGATCAGCCGCATGAAGGTGACAGACAGCCACAGGGTGAACAGGGAAATACTGGCAGACAGGAACAGACCACCCCAGCGAAAGGTTTTTTCTATGGCTGCTTCTTCGGGCAGGCTGGTGGCAATGGGTTGTTCGGGGATATCTTCTTCGATGATGATTTCAGGGGCAGGCATGGCCCTTGGTTTACGCGGCTTTTTGACTGGCTTTTGTTTGGGGGCCGGGTCCGGTTTGGCATCAAGCTTGAAGCTGGTGGGTTTTCTGGTCATTTGAACTGGTCTCCGAGCAGGAATTCAATGGCCCGGTCAAGCCTTATATGCGGCAGGGACGGGGGCGGTTGCATCGGTTTTGGTTCCTCCAGAACCGGTGGGCGAAAGCGGACAAATTTTATTGCCCCCTTTAATGAACCATCAAGTGCCTTTAGCGGATCAGCGGGCAAGTCTCCGGGAAAGATTGCCGCTTCGGTTTCACCGTCAAAGGTTTCACCATCTATGACTTCACCCTTTTGCGGAATGCCGGCGATGCAGGCCAGTTCCTCACCTTCAAATTCGACCCTGGCTTCGCGGGTGGCGCGAATGGCGGCTATGGCGGTAACATCAATTTCAGCCCCTGCATCCTGGGCGCTGCTGGCGGCCTGTTCGATTGACAGGCGCAAGATGTCTTGCAACCGGTCATGGGATTCATGGTGCAGCATATCGGCTTTGGTGGCGGCAAACAGCACCTTGTCGATGCGTTTGGCAAAGATGGTGGACAGGATGGAATTTGATCCTTGCCGGAAACTGGCCAGCACGTCAGACAGGGCAGCGCGCAGATCGGTGATGGCAACAGGTCCGGCATTAAGGGCAGTAAGCGTATCGACCAGTACAATCTGGCGGTCAAGCCGGGCAAAGTGGTTTACATAAAACGGGCGGACAATATTGTCGATATAGGCGTTATAGCGGCGTTGCATCATGGCATGCAGGGAACCGGTAGTTGCCAGTGTGTCCGGGTCCAGTTGCAGCGGGGCAAAGGTTAAAAGCGGGGAGCCAAGCAGGTCACCGGGCATCAGGAAGCGGCCAGGGGGCAGGGTGGACAGGGCATAGGCATCCTCACGGCATGAGGCCAGATATTCTGTGAACAGCTTTGCCGCCTTGACGGCATCAAGCTCATCTGCCGGTTCTGCCGGTTCAAGCGTTTGGGTGAACTGGTGCCATTGTCTGGCCAGAGTATCGCGAGGTGGCTGGTTACTGGCTTTTATGGCATTGGCCGACCATTGCTCATAGGACTGGTTGAGCAGGGGCAAATCCAGCAGCCATTCACCGGGATAATCGATTATGTCCAGATGCAGCTTGCCACCATGGAAATTGCGGGCGTAAAAGCCTTGCGGGCTATATTCGATAGTGATGCGTAGCTGCGACAGGCGGTGAGTGCTTTGCGGCCATTGCCGATCTTTGCCCAGCAGGTGTTTTAGATGGTCTTCATAGGCAAAGCGCGGCAGATCATCATCCGGCTGGGGTTCCAGATAAGCCCGCTTGATGGCACCTTTGGCTGATGCGGTAAACATTGGCAGGCGGCCATTATGGATCAGATTATGCACAAGGGCGGTGATGAATACAGTTTTGCCGGAACGTGACAGGCCGGTGACCCCCAGACGAATAGACGGGGTGACCATATCGCCGGTGAAATCAGCCAGATTGGAGAAAGCGATCCTGGCGCCGTCTGTGAGGTTGGACAGTTTCATGTGCCTGACCTGACCTGTTTGATAAACTGATTCACCTATTCCCCCTAACTGTATGAATTACAATAATTATTATAAATCCCGAGGGCGGATGAAATGTACTAGCGTACCGATGCCGGTTTGCAGATGCTTCCATTCGGGGATGTCAAACTCCAATACAGCAAGGGCGGCGGTCGGGAATTTTTCAGCCAGACGGGCGCGGGCCGAACTGCTGCCGGTAGCGGTCAGGTCTTTGGTTAGATATTCAAGGCTTGGATTATGGGCTACGATCATCAGGGGTGATGGTTGCTGTTTGCGGATGATATTGACCAGCTTGTGAGTGCCGCCAAAACTGTACAGATCGTCTGTTATATCAATTTGAGGTGAGGTAGACAGCTCTGGCAAAACCAGTTGCATTGTCTGCTGTGCCCGTTTGGCGCTGGAGCACATGACAAGAGCTGGATGCAAATCATGCTTTTCCATATAGCGACCGATTTGAGGTGCTGCCTTTTCACCGCGTTTTGACAGGGGGCGATCAAAATCATCTTCGCCCGGACTGCTCCAGTCGGACTTGGCATGGCGTAGCAGAAACAGTTGCAGCACGGCTCAGGTTCCAATCTTGTTACGGTCAAAGGGAACGGTCTGATACATTTCATTTATCCAGTTGCCAAACAACAGATGGGCATGGCTGCGCCAGCGATTTTCGGGCACGGAATTGGGATCATCATTTTGGAAATAATTTACCGGGATGGCAATGGATTTACCGGCATTGCGGTCGCGCCAATACTCCTCGGCCAGCGAGTTGCTGTCATATTCAAGATGGTTGAACATGTAGAGCGCGCGGTGGTCCGGGTCATGCACCAGACAAAGACCGGAAGCAGGAGATTCAATCAGCACTTCCAGATTGCTGTCTTTGGGCAAATCTTCAGTCCGCACTTCTGTCCAGCGGGATACCGGAATGGAGAAATCATCAGAAAATCCACGCAAGAAAGGGGATGATGGTTTCAGGTTATTATGGCGGTAAACCCCGAATGCCTTTTGTGACAATTCATGTTTGGGAACACCATAAAAATGGTGGATGGCAGCCTGCGCACCCCAGCAGATATTGAAGGTGGAGTGAACATGGGTTCTGCTCCATTCAAATATTTCTGTCAGTTCATCCCAGTAGGTGACCTGTTCAAAATCCAGAAGTTCTATCGGAGCGCCGGTGATGATGAAGCCATCAAATTTCTCATGTTTTATCTTCTGAAAATCCTGATAGAAGGCCAGCATATGTTCCTGTGAAGTGTTTTTGGACTTGTGCGAAGTCATCTTTATCAGGGTGAACTCGATCTGCAGCGGAGTGGCACCGGCAAGCCGGGCAATCTGGGTCTCGGTGCGGATCTTGTTGGGCATCAGGTTCAACAGGCCGATATGCAGGGCGCGGATATCCTGACGGGCCGCAGTCTTTTGCGACATTACCATCACGCCTTCTTGTTCAAGTATTTTGCGGGCGGGCAGGTTATCTGGAATTCTTATTGGCATATCAGGTCTCTATGTGGAGCTTTGCCGGAAAAAATCAACTGTTGCTGATCGTGTCGGCTATAAGGGTAAGAAAATCATCTGCGGTCTTGATATCGGGTATGTCATCCATGGCAATGGTGATACCTTCAGTGGCGTTGATAATAGCCTCATAGCGAGGCATTCGATCATGCAATAATTGCTCAAACCCCCAAATGGCAAAATCATCAGGATCGACCTTGTCATCATCGCTGATTGCATTTTGCTGTTTGTAGTTCTCCCAGCTGCTATCAAGGAATGAGGGCAGGTAATACATCGGTTTTGGGTCGCTGGCGAAACGGTCGGTCAGCATTCTGGCATGATCAGCCGTTCCCTTTATGTAGACAACAAGAGTATTGTCCCTAAGGGTTTGCAGCACTTCATCGTCCTGATTGTCAAAATCGATGACTTCACAAACCGATCCGCCGGTGTCACAGAAAAAATGATCATAACCATATATGTCATGGGCGCGCTGAATGAATTGCGGAATGTCTTTCAGGGCGGCAATTTCGGCCTTTCTGTGCCGGGCCTGACGGATTTTGTATTCATCAAAGCTCAAACCACCCTTGGCCGGGTTGCCGGGTTTGCCAAGATAGGTGGAAAGCGGGGCCAGATTTTCAAAGGTGATATTGGATGAAATATAGATAGAATCAGAGCGCAAAAGGTCGCGCAATAGCGGTACTTTCATGGCTTCACGCTTGAAATTGTCGACAATATGCTCACCCATATAGCGGGTGCCAATGCGGTAATCGACATTGTAGGTGAACCATTGCCGGGTTCGCAGCAGGTTGGAAAGGGTGGTTTTGCCAACACCTGACATACCGATGATGGTTATGGCCTTGTTGGGCCAGTTAAGAAACTGCTCGCGACTGGTGAATTTCATCTGCCCTGCTCAGTTGGTTGTTGCTGGCGCATATGTAGCGCGAAGCAGGTATTGGCGGCAAGGGTTCAACTGGTGATTTACTTCAAAAGCCTTTGGTCATTGTAATATTGGCACCCCAGCTTGAATAATCAGAAAATGGCGAGTTTGACATGTTCCTGACATAGGTAATATCCAGTCGCGGGGCAACCCCCATAAAATCCCAGTCTCGTTTGGTGAAGGAAGCAAGCAGGGAGATTTTTGTATCTTTTTGCGGGGCGCTCAGCAGGGGATAATCTCCATCATGCAGCTTGCGATAGATTTTACCTTCTGCATACAGGTTTAACCCGAAAATCGAGGTTTCGCGGTAAAGGGCGGCACCGACATAACCCATCCAGAAATCAAGATGCTTGCGTTTGGTGATAGTGCGCTGGGCACCGCTCAGCAGATAGACGGCACTGTCTGCTCCAAAGCCCTGCGATAAGCGAATGTCAGATGTGGTCGTGTAACCATTGCGGAATTTTGAGGTTTTGAAACGTGATTGCAAATGTCGTGTTCTGATCTGCAATGAAGTGGATTTGTCGAGGCGCTGGGTTATGGCAAGTTCGGGGCCGATTTCATGGATAAATTCATCAGCGCCCGACCAGCGCTGATTGGCGGATACTCCAACAGAGATTTTCCCCTGTTTGTGGGTACGTACCACTGACAGTGACTGGGAAATCATGGTGTCGTCAAAATCGCGACCTTTATACTGGGTAAGATTTATCCCGGCAGCGGCAATCACTGACAGATCCTTGCCCGGGTGCAGGGTGTAGGATGCGTTGGCACCGGCGCGAATCCCGATGCCGCTTTGTTTTAGTCCATTGCCGGTTATGGTGAATGGCAGACCATTCAGGGTGACCTGGCGGGTGGTGGTGCCGTTGGTGTAGTTGGTACTTGGTGCCATGGCGACATAGGCGCTGGCCTTGAACGGGCGGCGGGCATCAATGGCATCAAGGAAATTGTCAAACTGTTTGGCCTGATCGGTGGTCGGGGCGGCTTTTGACAGCAATTGGAGGTGGTGTTTTGCACCATCATCATTTTCTGTCAGAAACAGAGTGTGGGCAAGTTCGGCCCGAACAAGTGTCAGCTTGGGATCATTTGACAGGGCCTTGCGGAATTTTGATATTGCCAGATCGTAATTCTGGCGCAGTTTGGCAATCAGCCCCTGAAGAAACAGGGTGCGATTTTCAGCATGTTTGCCGGTGAACGGATTGGCATTCAGTAATTGTTCGGCATCATCAAGTGCATTGGCCCTGATCATTCTCATCAGAATATGCAACCGGGCTTTTTCCGGCAGTTGCGAGAATTGCGGGGCTTTTGCTGATTTGCCGGAAGTGAGCGGTGTCTGAACTGTCTGGGCTTTGGCAAAAGAAGGGGAAACAGAGATAATCAGCACAAATAAAAGTGCTGAGAAAAACAGACAAGGAGCACTTGTGAAAAAGTGCTCCTTACCGGTTATTTTGTTCTGCTCATATTGCCTTGAGATCACTACCTGTTTCCCTGGAAAACACCGCGCAGTTTAATTGAGGCCCGCCGATTGGTATCATTTGGTGCGGAACCGTCATATGGGGAAACTGCTGCGGAGTGTGAATAAATGGCGCCTGCGACCTCATCAGCGGCTGGACCATAGAAACCGCCCTTGATTGCTGAAGAGCTGGTCAGGCGCCGGTCGACCGGAGCCTTGACTGTGCCTGAAAAAGTGTTGTCGGTAATTGTTCCGTCAATTGTGTAATCGGTAAACGGTTTGGCAGTCTCAGCCGGTAAAATGGTGATAAAACCGTCAGGACTGGTGTTTGATGCGGTAAATTTGCGCCATGTGGTGTTGCTGACTGTTCCGTTTACGGTTCCATTATTGAAATCTGCGTTGATCTGAACATTGCCAACAACGCGCCAGTCACCATTGGGATCATATTCAGAGCCGGCAGTTCCAGCTGTATCAAACGGGTCATCGATTGTTCTTGTTGCGGGTAACCAGTTATCAACAACAGCTGTGCCACCAAATTTGCCATTATAAGTAGCGTTGCCAGCTGGCAGGGCGGTTGTCGGGGTTGCAGAGCCGCTATAATACATTGCCACGCTCTTGGTGGTGGAAGAAGATGGGGAATTGTAGACAGTGTAAGTACCAATTTCACTGTTGGTATATGACCAGACCTGCAGTTCGGTATCGGTGTCGTCGGTGAATGTGTGATATTCCTTGTAGCCTGTGAAGTTGGCGCTGTTACCCAGATTGTCGGTGGCTACACCTGATATATTGTCGCGAAACAGTTTCATTTCTACCGGATCAGCCCATCCCATGGATGAACCTGTGCTTACGGCAACGGTTGCTGATTCATTGCCAACACCGGTTCCAGCTCCGGTTATGGTAATCTGGGTCTTGGCTGAACCGGTAATATTGGATTCGCTGTCATTAAAGACAAAAGCAGCGCCTTCTGAGGAAGCACCAGCACCGCCGCCACCGCCACCTGGATTTATGGCCTGTCCACCACTGGTCAGGTCAATTTTATCACTTGATGCACAACCTGACAGGGCGGTGCCTGCCAATAATAACGCAACTACAATACTCGAACGCATGCCATATGCCTCACTTGGAATACTTACAAACTGGTGAGGTTGACAATGAACTGTTAAGGTTAATATTGCCTGAACAGTATTTGCATGATCAGGTTTTTTTACCGGCCTTCGCGCCGGGCCATGAATGCTAGACGCTCAAAAATCGATACATCCTGTTCGTTTTTCAACAGGGCACCATGCAGCGGAGGGATGATTTTGCGGGCATCAGTCTCTCTAAGGGTTTGTGGCGATACATCTTCGTTCATCAACAGCTTGATCCAGTCAAGAAGTTCAGATGTTGACGGTTTTTTCTTCAATCCGGGGATTTCACGTATATTATAAAAGACATTAAGGGCTTCACTGACGAGGTGTTTTTTCAGGTCCGGGAAGTGCACATTGACGATCTCGGCCATGGTTTCAGGTCCGGGAAACTTTATATAGTGAAAAAAGCAGCGGCGCAGGAAAGCATCGGGCAGTTCTTTTTCATTATTGGAGGTTATAACCACCACCGGGCGCTGTTCGGCCTTGATGGTTTCACCGGTTTCATAAACAAAGAATTCCATGCGGTCGAGTTCCTGCAGCAGATCATTTGGAAACTCGATATCTGCCTTGTCGATCTCGTCAATCAGCAGGACAGGGCGGGTTTTATGGGAAAAGCTTTCCCATAATTTGCCCTTTTTGATGTAATTGGCAATGTCATGTACCTTGTCATCACCCAGTTGACTGTCACGCAGGCGCGATACGGCATCATACTCATAAAGGCCCTGCTGGGCTTTGGTTGTGGATTTGATATGCCATTCAATCAGGTCAGCACCGGTTGATTTGGCGATTTCATGGGCCAGCACAGTTTTGCCGGTCCCCGGTTCTCCCTTGATGAGCAATGGTCTTTCAAGAACAATTGCAGCATTTACAGCCACTTCAAGGTCGCTGGTAGTGATGTAGCTGTTAGTACCTTCAAATTGCATGTTGATTTTCCTGATGAGCAAAAATTGTAGCTTATTGTCATGAAGCAGCTGCCATTTCAAGTATATTGGCCATGGGTGAATATTCACACAGCTGGTGTTTAAGCAATTTTTCTGGTTGCCCAAGCCTTGCTGGAAAGTTATAAGCGCGCTGGGAATAGAAACTTCAAGATTAAAAAGGGCTGGTGCAATGCTTGCTAAAAGTGGCTCCAACTATACGCCAAGTGATGATGAGCCTTTCATGAACGACAGGCAGAAAGCTTATTTTCGTGACAAGCTGATTGCCTGGAAAGAAGATATTCTGCGTGAAAGCAAGAATACGATTGAGAATCTGAAACAGGAAAATAATCAGCAGGCGGATATTGCTGATCGCGCGTCCAGTGAAACTGACCGGGCGCTAGAGCTTCGAACCAGGGACAGACAGAGAAAACTGATAGCCAAAATTGATGCAGCGCTGATGCGTATCAAGGAAGATACTTATGGCTATTGTGAGGTAACCGGAGAGCCGATTGGCTTGCGCCGACTCGATGCAAGGCCTATTGCCACCTTGTCAATCGAGGCTCAAGAAGCGCATGAATTGCGTGAAAAAGTCCACCGGGACGATTAACCACCAAAGATGTCATAACTAAAGTTTGTCATCTTGCCTCTGGTGTTTTTTCCTCAAATACTGTTAATATACTAATATCGTAATATGTTCTGGCGTTAGCCGGAGGATATTAAGGTTCATAAATCAGTTATAAAAACAACAAGAGGGATACGAGGAAATGGCTCATATAGTGGTACTTGGAGCGGGTCTTGGCGGCATCCCCATGGCTTATGAAGCAAAAGCCATGGCAGGACGGGATGACAAGATCACCGTGATCAATGAGAATCCGTTTTTCCAGTTCACGCCATCAAATCCATGGGTTGGTGTTGGCTGGCGCAAGAAAAAAGATGTAACCATTGAACTGGCACCGGTGTTCAAGAAGCACGGGATTGAATTCATCGAGGGAAGAGCAACCAAGCTGCACCCCGATGACAACAAGGTTGAACTGGCAAGCGGTCAGGAAGTTGCATATGACTATCTGGTGATTGCAACAGGCCCGGAGCTGGCATTTGATGATATTGAAGGTCTTGGTCCAGAAGGCTTTACCCAGTCAGTTTGTCATGTTGACCATGCGGTGAATGCCAATGATGACTGGGAAAAATTCTGTGATGATCCCGGTCCGATCATTGTTGGTGCAGTGCAGGGGGCATCATGTTATGGCCCGGCCTATGAATATTCAATGATCATGGATACTGATCTGCGCAAGCGTCGCTTGCGTCGCAAGGTGCCAATGACATTTGTTACTGCTGAACCCTATATCGGCCATCTGGGTCTTGGCGGGGTTGGTGATACCAATGGCATGCTGGAATCTGAAATGCGCGAAAGGCATATTAAATGGATTACCAATGCCAAGGTTGACAAGGTTGAAGAAGGCATGATGCACGTGACTGAACATAATACTGATGGTTCAGTAAAGCAGACACATGAACTGCCGTTCAAATATTCAATGATGCTGCCGTCATTCCGCGGTATTCCAGCTGTTATGGGTATCGAAGGACTGGTTAATCCCAAGGGATTTATCATTGTTGACAAGAATCAGCGCAATCCGAAATATCAGAACATTTTTGCAGTTGGCGTATGTATTGCCATTGCACCACTGGAAGAAACTGCTGTGCCGGTCGGGGTTCCCAAAACCGGTTACATGATTGAAAGCATGGTGACTGCAACGGCTGAGAACCTGCGTGAGTTGCTGGATGGCAAAGAACCCACACATCAACCTACATGGAATGCGTTCTGTCTGGCTGATCTTGGTAACAAGGGTATTGCCTTTATTGCCCGCCCACAAAATCCGCCGCGTAATGTCAACTGGTCATCTGAAGGTAAATGGGTGCATCTGGCCAAGATCGCATTTGAGAAATACTTCATGCGCAAGATCAGAATTGGCAAATCGGAACCATTCTATGAGAAATACATCATGGATATGATCCGGGTTCGCAAGATTCGTTAAATTACAATAAAACTCAACCGCCATATGAGTTCAGTATCATATGGCGGTTTTTTTGTGTCTGAAATTTAAGATAATCAGCGCGTGAGGCGTTGAAATGAATTCACTTGCTTGAATTCAGGAAAACACGACGGAATCTAGCGCCTGTCGCGTTAAGTTGAATTCACTTTGCTGATATGAACGGCCTTGCTTTGCAAGACCTGCCTCATATCTGCAAGTGAATACCTGAATCCATTCAAACGCGACATGCGCTAGTAGTCTCTTTCAACCGGACCAAGACCTGGAGGTTCACGCCTTACCGGCCTGATGTTTGGAGCGCGGTCGCCGAAAACAGCCGGGCGGGGTGGTGGCCGGGATTCTTCCTCATAGGTTGTTTCAGCTTCAACAGCTGGAGCTGGTGGTGATGAATATTGGTTGTCATAATCAGCAAAGCCGGATGTGATATTCTGTTCAATAACCAGATCCTGTCCGCCACCGATAAGGACCAGATGCTCCACATCATCACGGCGCACCAGCAATAACCGGCGTGACTGGTCAATTTCACGAAATTCGCTGATTCCAAGGCGTTTGCCGCGCTTGCCTCTGGTACGGGTTTTCAGGAAGCGCATTATCATGATCAGTATGACAATCGCCACCAGTACTGCTAATGCTGTATAGATCAGTGACTTGTATTCTTCTGGCATTGTTCAGGCCCCCTTTTGCCTGTTTCATGGAAAACTTGATCCAAAATAGCTCAAAAACAGTAAATTTACCATAAAACTGTTTGTCAGCGGGGAAACACTTAGTCGGAAATCAGTTATTTGACTATACTCAAAGGTGATTCGGACAAATCCAGATTTAATATGACTGATACAGAAGCCACCAGGACTGCTCAAAGAGGCACAGTGCCAACAGATGTCAGAAAGCCGCGGGAGCAGGCGGGAAAACCGTTGCTTGCAGCCGGTCTTGTGTTGCTGCTTGCTGTCAGTGTCCTGATGTTTGTTCGCAGCTATAGCGGTGCGTTACCGCTATGGGGGCTGGTCATTCTGGGGGTGCTGGCCTTTTCCGGTCTGGTTGTGCTGGTGGGGCTGATTGCCGGTTTTGTGCATTTCGGGCGTATGCCCAGGCAGCGGGCATTTTTTGACAGCCTGATAAATGGCCTTGGCGAAGCATGTATGATCTGTGACAAGAACGGTCATGTAATTTATTCCAATGATGATTACCGCGATATGGTGGACAATGCCGGGTTTTCCCGTCTGGTGGCCATGGATAATCTTTATGCCGGATATCCTGATATTTCCGGGCATATTTACCGGCTTTCGCAAATGGCTCGCGAAAAGCAGTCAGGGGCGGAAGAATTCAGACTGGCAGCGGGTTCATCGGCTGCCGGTGCGCAGCCGGACAGGCCATCATGGTTCAGACTGTCAGTTGCACCGGTTGGCGCCTCACTGGGGCGGCAATATATCATGTGGCGGCTGAAAGACATAAGCGGGGAGCGGGCAGATCAGGAAAGCGCGTTTTCGCATCTGCAATATATCATCAACTATCTCGATCATGCTCCAGCCGGATTCTTTTCAACAAGGGCCAATGGCAAGATTGCCTATATAAATGCCACATTGGCCAGCTGGCTGGGGCTTGATGTTACAGCTGCTGAGGAAGGCGAGATCACACTTTCCGATATTGTCGGCAAAAAAGATGCAGCCCTGATATCTGATTTGCACCCAAGGCCGCAGGAAACCACAACGGCGGTGTTTGATGTTGATCTCAAACCTGAAAACGGCAAGGTGATTCCGGTCAGGATTCTGCATCTGACTGATTTTGATCAAAATGGTCGACCGCAACCATCACGTTCCCTGGTGCTCGACCGGCGGATGGGCAATATTGACAGGGATGGTTCGGGCGATGATCTGCGCTTTACGCGTTTGATGAACAATTCGCCTCTGGGGATTGTAGAACTTTCACTGGACGGCAAGATAACCGGCAGTAATAGCGCCTTTGTTGAAGCCAGCAGCGGTAAGCTGGGGATTGGCGGCAAGCTGAGTGATCTGCTGACCAATCAGGATGATGGCAGTATTGTTGATGCCATCATGCAGGCATCGGAAAATGACGGCTCACCAATTATGGTAAATGTTGCCTTCAAAAACGACAAAGAGCGCAAGGCAACACTGGTTATTGTCCGGCTTGATCTTGAAAGTGAAAAGGCAGACAGCGTATTTGCCTTTGTGGTTGATACGACCAAGCATTTATCACTGGAAGAACAGCTGGCACAGAGCCAGAAAATGCAGGCAGTGGGTCAACTGGCTGGCGGGGTGGCGCATGATTTCAATAATGTCTTGACCGCAATTATCGGATTTTCCGATCTGTTGCTGGCCAAACATCGCCCGTCTGATCCTTCATTTGCCGATATTATGAATATCAAGCAGAATGCCAACCGCGCGGCAAATCTGGTGCGCCAGTTACTGGCGTTTTCACGCCGCCAGACCTTGCGCCCGCAAGTCATGCTGTTAAGCGATGTGCTGAGTGATCTGGGCAATCTGCTGGGGCGGTTGCTGGGCGAGACGGTGGAGCTGAAAGTCATGCACGGGCGCGACTTGTGGCCGGTCAAGGTGGATATCAACCAGTTTGAACAGGTAGTTATCAATCTGTGTGTGAATGCACGCGATGCGATGAACAACAAGGGACGATTGAGCATCAGGACTGCCAATATTTCCGAAGAAGAATCTGCCAGCATTGCCCCCAGCATCATGTCGGCTGGTGAATATGTGCTGTGCGAAGTAAGTGATACCGGTTCGGGCATGCCAGCTGAAGTTATTGAAAAGATCTATGAACCATTCTTTTCCACCAAGGATGTGGGCAAGGGGACAGGGCTTGGCCTTTCCACAGTGTATGGAATTGTAAAACAGACGGGCGGGTTCATTTTCTGTGACAGTGAAGTGGGCAAGGGAACTACATTCAGCATATATCTGCCTCGACATATTCCCCGGGAAAATGAAGCTGAAGAAGCTCATGAAGATGTCAAGGACGTAGATGCCGGGAAGGCAGATATGACTGGTAATGGCATGATCTTGCTGGTTGAGGATGAAGATGCGGTGCGCGCCTTTGCATCAAGAGCGCTGGAGACGCGCGGCTTTACCGTGGTTCAGGCAGATTGTGGCGAGGCAGCGCTGGCGATTGTTGAAGACATCAAGGATGAAATACAGCTGGTTCTGTCAGATGTGGTAATGCCGGAAATGGATGGCCCGACCATGCTGAAGGAAATGCGCAAACGCGGCATAAATACCAAATTTATCTTCATATCCGGTTATGCAGAAGATGCTTTTGAGAAAAACCTTGAAGGGGAGCATGATTTTGCCTTCCTGCCCAAGCCGTTTTCCTTGAAGCAATTGACCGAGGCTGTTAAGGATGCCATGCAGTCTTGAGCCTGCCTGTATTATTGCAGGTTGTGGAGGTTCACTGATTGCCAGCATAGTCAGGACAGGAATTATAACTAATGGATCGCGCTACGAAACAGCTTGAGGTATTTCGCAAGTGGCTGAAAGAAGCTGCGCCCAAACTGAACAGTGACTTGTCAGTTCGGTTGTGGGATGGCAGTATCGTTGCACTTGGCGATGAAGCCAAAGATGATATCGTGCTTGCAATAAATTCGCCGCAAGCTGTTCGCCGGTTGATCTTTTCGCCCAAGCTGATGACGGTTTTTGAACTTTATGCTGAAAATCTGATTGATGTTGAAGGCGGCACACCGCTGGAGGCAGCAAGGCGCTGGGATCATATTGCAGTGCTCAACTTTGCCAAAACCATGAGCAAGGTCAAGCTGGCCAAAACCCTGATGCCATTTGTCATCAAGGCCAAAGACAAGGATGACGGCAATGATTATGGCTATGACAAAAAGATTGCCGAAAAGATTTCTGAAGGGCGCAATGATCAGGATCTGATCCAGTTTCACTATGATGTTTCGAATGAATTTTTCAGCCTGTTTCTTGATCCTGAAATGGTCTATTCATCGGCCTATTTCAAAACCCCTGAAACTTCTCTGGAAGATGCCCAGATTGCCAAGCTGGACATGATCTGCAAGCGGTTGCGGCTAAAACCGGGTGATCGCCTGTTTGATTGTGGCTGTGGCTGGGGCGGGCTGGTCTGTCATGCAGCGCTGAATTATGGGGTTACAGCTTACGGGGTGACGCTTTCACAGGCCCAGCTTGATTATGCAACGGCCAAGATCAAGAGACTGGGGCTGGAAGACAGGGTGAAGGTGGAGTTGCGCGATTATCGCGAAGTTGATGAACCGGAAAGCTTTGACAAGATTGCCCAGATCGAAATGTTTGAACATGTGGGTTTTGACAATCATGACAGGCATTTCCAGCAGATGTACTCCCTGTTGCGCGAACGAGGACTGTATCTGCATCAGGCAAGTACGCGCATGGCAACCCGTGATATTTCCGCGTTTCGCAAAAAGACGGCTTATCAGGATGTGATTACCAAGTTTATTTTCCCTGGTGGTGAGCTTGATTATATCGGCCTGACAGTTACCAATCTGGAGCGGCACAGGTTTGAGGTGCATGATGTTGAATCATGGCGCGAGCATTTCCAGCTTACCCTTGAACACTGGGTGCAGCGATTATGGGATAATCGTGAACAGGCACGCAAGGAAGTCGGGTGGCCAAAAACCCGGCTGTGGCTGTTATATTTCTCGCTGTTTGCCGTAGCCTTCCAGCGCAATACGGTTTCGGTGTTCCAGACACTTGCCTCCAAGCGGCGAACCGGCCCGTCGCGACTGCCACTAACCCGGGAAGATTTATATAAATGAAACTAGGGCAGTTGGCGGACAGGCTGGAATCGGGTGAGACTAGTGCAAGAGAACTGGCAGAGGCTTCACTTGCCAATATCAGGCAGATGCAGCCTGAAGGTGGGCCGGTATTTGTGCAGGTCGATGAAGGTCAGGTGCTGGCAGATGCCGATTATATTGACAGACTGCGCAAGGCGGGAAGGGCGCCATCGCGCTTTGCTGGCATTCCATTTTCGGTAAAAGACCTGTTTGATCAGGCCGGCGTGGTAACAAGAGTTGGATCAGTGGTATTGGAGAATGATGCCCCGGCAAGTCGTGATGCCGAGGTGGTGGTACGGCTGAAAGCATACGGGTTCATTGCTTTGGGTCGTACCAACATGACCGAATTTGCCTATTCCGGTGTCGGGCTTAATCCGCATTACGGTACTCCCAAATCCATATGGGACCGCCAGTGCGGGCGCATACCTGGCGGCTCTACGGCAGGTGGCGGGGTTTCGGTGGCTGATGGAACGGTGCCACTGGCAATTGGTACTGATACGGGTGGGTCTTGCCGGGTGCCTGCTGCCTATAATTCGATAGTTGGTTACAAATCATCTTTTGGCAGGGTGCCAATGGCTGGGGTATATCCGCTGGCAGTATCGTTTGACACGGTTGGGCCGCTGGCTCGTTCGGTCTCATGCTGTGCACAGGCAGATGCGATCATGGCAGGCGACTGGGACGGGCGAATATTACCGCGCGATGTTTCAAGCCTGCGACTGGGCATTCCAACCAGTCTGGTGCTGGATGATCTGGATGATGAGGTTGCCAGAGTATTTGAAAAAACCGTTTCCCTGCTGTCACGGGCCGGGGCCAAGATTATTGATGTGGAATTTCCCGAACTGGCAGCGCTGCCTGAAATAAATGCCAGCGGCGGTATTGGTTCAGTTGAAGCTTTTGCCCTGCACGGGCAAAGAATAGCTGATCAGGGTGAACGCTTTGATCAAAGGGTCAAGGTGCGCATTTTGTCTGGTGAGAAAATTCTGGCACATCAGATGGTGACACTGGAAAAGCAACGCCGGGCGATGATCGTTCGCATGAATGAACTTATGAGGGGGTTTGACGGGTTTATTATGCCTACATGTCCGATGATACCGCCAGCTATTGCCGAGCTTGATGATGATGCAGCCTATGGTCATAATAATTTCCGCTCCCTGCGCAATACATTTGTGGCAAATTTTCTTGATCGCTGTGCAATCAGCCTGCCGGTAAATGAAAGCGGCAAGGCTCCTGTCGGGCTGATGATAATGGCACCGCTGATGCAGGATCAATCACTGTTTGCAACATCCAGGGCGGTTGAAAATTGTATCAGGACCTGACTCCAGACCTGACATTATAAAAGCCCGTGCCATGTATATCTGCTTCCACAAGAGGCTGCCCCCCCTCAAACTGCCAAGCGTAAATTTATAATCAGATCATGTTTACACACGCATAGAGAGTGTGTTGCTAATCCGACACAATCTTTAATTTTATTTTACAACCTTGATTAAGGGTTGCTTAAATAATGCACTCTATAGTAGCTATTATACGAGCGATTCGTCTTATGCGTGTGGCTTGGAGCCAAGGGTGGAGGAAAAACAGGTGACAAATAAAAAGTGCGGTATCGAAAAATGGCTGGCAAAGAATACGAAACAGCAGGGCAATTGTGATAGTGGCGTAGCTGCTTCCCTGCTGGCACTGGAGCCAAGAATCCTGTTTGATGGTGCAGCATTTGCTACCGGGCTGGAAGCCTTTGACAATGGTGGCACTGATGCGGTGGTTGACAATGCTGGCGATGATGTATCTGCAAGCGCCGGGCATACAGCATTATTTGATGCACTTGCCGCTAGCCCTGTGCAACCGGCAGAACGCAATGAAATAGCTTTTGTTGATACAAGCGTTAAAGACTACCAGCAAATCCTTGCTGCCATTGATCCTGCTGTAGAAATTATCCTGATTGACAACACCGGGGACGGGGTAGAGCAAATCGCCTCAGCCCTCGGTGGCCGGTCAGATATTGATGCCATACATATCATATCGCATGGTCGCTCCGGTACGCTTGATCTGGGCACGGCCAAACTGACACAAGCTTCCATGGCTACGCGTCATGCAGATGAAATGGCAATTATTGCCAGTTCGATGAGTGAGGATGGCGATATTCTCATATATGGTTGTGAATTTGGCAAAAACTCACGCGGACAAAGTGCGGTTGAGGCTCTGTCGGCGGCTACGGGGGCCGATGTTGCCGCGTCTGATGATTTGACCGGTGCTGTTGACAGGGGCGGGGACTGGGATCTGGAAACCCGCTCCGGCTTTATTGAGGCAACCGGTATCAAAGCGGTTGACTATGATGGTGTTTTGCTTCCTGTCAATATCAGCGCCGCAAATGGCAGCCTGTCAATTGTTGACAGTGGCGGCAATGCATCAGCCGTTGCCAATCCGGTTGGTGTTGGCTATGTGGCTACATGGTCAAATGCCGGCACGGTCGGCGCCAATGTCATAGATGTCAGGGCAACGGTTCTGGCTATCGGTCCGGGTGATACGCTTTATTTTGAAGACCCCTCGACCATAGGCAGCGATGATCTTTCAGTATTGCTAGGATCGGGTGGCACAAACCAGCCAGGCCAGGCCAGTATTCGCTGGGAGATTGTTCTGGCAGGAACAACAATACAGGCGCAAGGGGATATAGAATTCACCATTGCCGATATTGACGGTATTGGCGGCAATCCATATACGCGCGAAACCGTACAACCTTCACTGCAACATCTGTCGCGTTATGGTCATGAACAGCCTACCAATCTGGTTTTTAATGCCAGCCCGGCAGGGGTAACGGCTTCTGGTACCCAGAATCAGAATGGTGAAACCAATTCGGCAGCCAATTTTTTATGGAATGGTGTGTCAACCTGGGATGTAACCTACAAGGTGGAACCCAACGGACTGACAGCATGGGCACGCTCAACTCATGACGGGGATGGAGATTTTGTCTTTGCCAACCGGCAGGATACCTATCTTTTGTCGATTGATAATGATGGTGATGATTCAACCGCTGGCGGGTATGATTATGCCGGTGCCTTTGTAGAAGATGCCGGTCCGGTATCTGTTGTTGATAGCGATGCCACCATATCCCAGAACGTGGCGCTTGGTGGAACCCTGGACAGTGCCACGATCAGGCTGACCAATGCGCAGGCAAATGATGTGCTGGCAGCTGGGGCTTTGCCGGGCGGAATAGCTGCCAATATAGACACCAGTGTTCCCGGTGAAATTACGGTGACATTGAGCGGAAACGCATCGGTTGCTGATTATGAGACAGCAATCAGGGCGGTGAGTTTCGATAATACGTCCGATACTCCAGATACTACAAATCGAAATCTGGAAGTTTCAGTTTTCAATGCAACTTATGGAACGTCAAGCAATGTTGCAAATTCAGTCTTGTCAGTTACGGCGGTAAATGATGCACCATCGCTCAGCAATGATGTTGATGGCTCATCACCAGCACCGGTTGATGATTTTGAAGATACCTATATTGAAAATGGTACGGCAATTTCGCTGGTTGATGTCGATGTAGCGGTAAGTGATCCAGAAGACAATATTGTTGAGATGGTGGTAACGCTGACAGATGGTCAGATTGGCGATACTATCAATTTCCCCTCCGGCTTGCCGGGTAATATTTCAGCAGCAGTGGTTCCAGCGGCAACTCTGGTAGCACCAGGTGCATTGACAATCACCTTTACCGGTGATGCTTCAACCACCAATGCCGATTGGGACTCAGTGTTGCAATCACTGACATTTTTGCCAAGCACCAATGATGTTCACAACCCTGACCCGGCAGACCGGCATTTTACCTTCCAGGTTTCTGATTCTGATAATGCCAGTTCCAATATCACCAATACCACTATCCATGTAATACCGGAAAATGATCCGCCGACCCTTGATCTGGATGATGATAATTCAGGTGGAATCAATGCAGGAAATTACGCCGGGACATTTACAGAAGGTGGCGGGGCAGTTCCCATTCATTCCAATATTGTGATTTCTGATCTTGATGATACCAATCTGCAGTCAGCTACAGTCAGCCTGACCAATACAAAGGCAGGTGATGAATTGCAGATAAATGGAACAGCCCTCAGCGATGGTGACAGTGGAACTGTAAACGGTATCAATTACACGGTAAGTACGGGCGGGGCAGGTGAAATAATCATTGCCTTTGCCGGGGATGCAACAATTGCTGATTATGATTCAGCGCTTGAAACCATAAGTTTCAACAATACCTCCGATAATCCCGATACCATCCAGCGCCAGATTAGTGTCCAGGTGAATGACGGGACGGATAGCTCACCGCTCAGAACTGCTTTCATCGATGTTATTGCGGTGAATGATCCTCCAGTACTGGACCTTGATGGCGATGACAGCACAGCTGCCGGGGCAGATGCTGCAACAACATATATTGAAGGTGATCCAGCTGTCAGCATAAGTGATGTTGATCTGTCTGTGGATGATCCTGATGATACAAATATTGAAAGCGCCACAATAACTTTAACCAATGCACAAATCGGGGATGTGCTGGCGGCAGGGGTGATGCCGGCAGGGATAAATGCCACGGTTGCCGGCAATGTGGTAACCCTTAGCGGTTCGGCCAGCCTTGCTGATTATGAAGCAGCCATTCGGGCTGTGAGTTTTGCCAATGGTTCTGATGATCCTGATACCACCCAGCGACTTATCGAAGTTGTGGTCAATGATGGTGATCTGGATTCAAATACTGCCATAATGCGGATTGATGTGGTTGCGGTGAATGATCCTCCGGTTCTGGACCTTGATGGTGATGACAGCACAGCTGCTGGTACGGCTTATGAAGGAAGCTATAGTGAAGGTGATGCGGCCATAGCCATTGTGGATACAGACCGGCTTGTCAGTGATGTAGATGACAGCAATATTGAATCAGCTACTATTGTCTTGAGTAATGCCAAGGCAGGTGACATGCTTGAAGTTGGGGCACTGCCAGCCGGGATTACGGCAACGGTGAATGTCGGAATTGTCGGTCAGATCAGTGTCAGCCTGACCGGTTCGGCCAGCAAGGCCGATTATGAGGCTGCCTTGCAGGCAGTGACCTTCCGCAGTACGTCTCAGAACCCGGATGAAACTGACAGGCTTATCAATTTTACGGTAAATGACGGGGATGCAGATTCCAATGTTGCAGTTTCAACAATCCATGTAACAGCAGTTAATGATCCCCCGGTTCTCGATCTTGCTTTGGCAGATCAGGCCAGCACTGATGGCAACACCACATTTTCCATGCCGACTGCCGGTAATTTCAGTGATGTGGATGGTGATACGCTGGTTTATTCGCTGGGTGCTGGGGCACCGGCATGGTTGCAGATTGATGCAAATACCGGAGTTATCTCGGTAAATGGGGCAATAGCTGCCAATGCCAGCCAGAACAGCAATATAGGCGGCGGGGTGCCGGGCACATATGATATTACGGTTGTAGCAACGGACCCTGATGGGGCAAGTGCCCAGGATATATTCCAGATAGACATATCCAATCTTGATCCGGTAGCAGTTGATGATGCTTCAACCGGTGATGAGGATAATGCGCAATCTGGCAATGTTCTGACTGATCCGGCAACAGGTGATGCCGATACGCCGCCTGACAGTGATCCGCTGAGTGTCACTGCAATATCTGGCGGTGTGGTTGGAGCAGCGCAAAGTCTTACCTATGGTGATCTGACAGTAAATGCTGATGGTTCATGGAACTTCACTCCCAATTCTGTAGCCAATGGTCTGGCAGTGGGTGACAGTGTTACCGAGACTGTCACTTACACGATTGATGATGGTGAGGGCGGGACAGATACTGCTGATCTGGTGATCACCATTA
>JALXCV010000024.1 GCA_026990765.1 Hyphomicrobiales bacterium
CCCAAGGGTTTGGCTGTTCGCCAATTAAAGCGGTACGTGAGCTGGGTTTAGAACGTCGTGAGACAGTTCGGTCCCTATCTGCCGTGGGTGTAGGAGAATTGAGAGGAGCTGCCCCTAGTACGAGAGGACCGGGGTGGACGTACCTCTGGTGGACCTGTTGTCGTGCCAACGGCATTGCAGGGTAGCTATGTTCGGAAGGGATAACCGCTGAAGGCATCTAAGCGGGAAGCCCCCCTCAAAACCAGTTCTCCCTTGAGAGTCGTGGAAGACCACCACGTTGATAGGCTGGCTGTGGAAGTGTGGCAACACATGAAGCTTACCAGTACTAATAGCTCGATCGGCTTGATTGTTCTCATTAATCAATGCTTGTATTTGGCGCTCAAGCAGCGCGCATCCTGCGCTCCCGCTTGGTAGCTAGTCGTCGCTTTGCTCCTCCGGAGTAAACAGTGACAATATGAGATTTATAAAAAGACTTGTTTGTTCCGAATTTTCTTTGCCGGCCTGGTGGCTATGGCGAGGTGACCAGACCCGATCCCATCCCGAACTCGGCCGTTAAACGCCTCTGCGCCGATGGTAGTTTGTCTTAAGGCACGCGAGAGTAGGTCGTTGCCAGGCCTGCAAAGAAAATCTGGAACAATGTGCATATCCTTTCTTCATCGAAATTATAAAAACCCGCTATTCATTAATTTGAATGGCGGGTTTTTTGTGTGTGGCTGGTCGTATCACAGCTTCATGGCAGGTATGATTGCCAAAAGCGAGACCAGAGCCATTGTCATCATGATGGCTGTAAGTGAATAATTATCACCGATCTGGCCAAAGATAACAGGTCCGATAATTGCTGCTGAACTGGATATTGTATAGATAACTCCAAATCCACGTGACTGGCGCTGTGGTGAAACCATGTCGGCAATCGAGGCATAGGTTATGGATGTTGATCCTTGCAGGAATATGCCGATAAGGGGAAGAATCATTATTGCCGGGATGGCGGGCAAAACTGCAAGGGCGATAATTGAAAAAGCAGTAGCGCCCTGGATAATGGAAAAAGACTTTCTTATACCAAGATGTTGAGAAAGATAACCGCATACCGCCTTGCAAAACATTCCGCCAATCAGGGTCAGGAACAATGAAAGCGACGCAAATTCGCCAGGCACACCTTTTTCAATAATTACAAATATGACAAATACCATAAAACCTGACTGCACAGCGGTATCAAGAAACACGGCAAGGCAAAGATTTGCAAAGCTTGATGGCCTGATAATACCCCAACCTTTTATTGCTGCAGATGCTGGAGCGACCGAGCTTGTCTGATTTGCAGAATCAGGTTTTTGCCATCTGAAGCTGATGAAAATGCCTGTGGCAAAGCAAAAGGTAATAATGGCAAATAAAATTATTATGTTTTGCCATTTCAGTCCAAATACCACAGCAAGTGAAAACAGACCGGTGAACAGCAATTTGCCTGCATCGCCTGATGAATTGTAGAGACCAAGTGCCGTTCTGGTTTCAGGAGCTTTATAAGTTGATGTGATAATTGCAGATGAAAGTGAATGCTGAAACGCACTGCCAAGACCTATTATGGCAACG
This sequence comes from Hyphomicrobiales bacterium, assembly GCA_026990765.1. Classification (GTDB taxonomy): domain Bacteria; phylum Pseudomonadota; class Alphaproteobacteria; order Rhizobiales; family Aestuariivirgaceae; genus JALWJW01. The sequence continues at coordinate 1,582 of JALXCV010000024.1, forward strand.
CTGGTGATAATTAATGTAAGAGCGGTTGATAATGATAGTGACAGACAGCCAATTGTGGAAAGCAGCAGGCCGAAAACCAGTAATTTTCTTTTACCCAGGCTTTCTGAAATAATACCCGATGGCATTTCAAATAAAGCCATGGCGCCGCTTTTGGTGGCGCGGATCAGGCCAATTTCTGTAAAATTCAGACCCAGACTTTGGGCAATTACCGGCAGCAGGGCATAAAGGGCTGCCCCAAGCCCATCCTGAATAGCATGAGCACTGCAACAGGCAGCAAGAATTGATCGCTGATTGGATGTTTTGTCAGATGTGTGTTGTGCCTTGGCTATTTCTGTCAATCAGGGAAATCCTGTTCGGGTTGCTTTCCTTAAAATATTTTATCTCCTTGAACCTGGCAGAGTTAAAATGGCTTTCAGCCCGCCAAGCCCGGATCTGGAAAGATTGAGACTACCCTTATATATTTCAGCTATATCACTGATTATATCAAGTCCCAGACCGCTGCCGGCAACTGTTTCATCAAGCCGCCTGCCACGTTTGGTAATCTGGTCAATATGTTTATCATCAATTCCCGGTCCATCATCCTGAACAATCAATTGCAACTGGCCGTTATTGATATTGCCGATAATATCAACCTTGTGTTTTGCCCATTTGCCAGCATTGTCCAAAAGGTTGCCCAACATTTCTTCAAGGTCCTGAGTGTCGCCAGAAAAACTAATCCCATTTTCAAGTCTGGTGGAAAATTCCAGATTTCGTGATTTGTGCAAAAGTTGCATTGAAAATAGCAGATCATCAACAACAGGTGCCACCAGCGTATGAGCTGTGCTTGTGCTGTCACTGC
>JALXCV010000025.1:0-18737 GCA_026990765.1 Hyphomicrobiales bacterium
GGGTGAAGAGTTATCTATATTTTCTACCCAGTGGTGCAATTTTGTCAAATTTTCTTGACACTTTTTAGGAAATAACAGTTCTGGCGATCGGGCGTTTTTGCCATATTGTTGCAAAATGGAGATGACGGGAAAAGCTGATAGATAAGCGAAAAATGTGGAAGTCTTGACCACCATTTCGGGAGTTGGTTTTGTAATGATTGAAGGAAATTGGATTTTCATTTTCGTCTTCCTTTTTGAAGTGACTTCAAAGTTTTTATGCTGTGGAAAAAATTGATCGAAACAGATAGCTCCAGCGCTTCGCGGACTTCTTTTTGTTTTCGGTAATGATCAATGCTACGGGTATCGGAATGACCAAGCACCAGTTGCCCAACGCGATTGTCGTTACCGCAAGCTTCTAACAGTGGGTCAATGCGTGATGATCGGAGCGAATGTCCAGAATAGTCTGCCGGATCAAGCCCAATGGCACTAACCCACTGTTTGACCAGTTTACGGAAGGTGTCTGTGGTAATATGAGGTTTCTGACCTGCTGGTCCTTTGGTGCGGGTGAAAAGGAAATCACCGCGTTGCTTACCGCTTTGGGCAAGCCATTGTTCAAGCACATATCGGGTTTGAGAACTAAGAGCGACACGAACCGCTTTGCCTGTTGTTCGTTCAACGGTCTCACCAGAGAATAATCGTTGCCAGATAGTGCGTGGTTTTCTGCGGCGGGTTTTCTTCTGAGTGACGATGAACTGATCTCGGATAGTACCGTTGGTAAAAGTCACATCTGCAACTGTGAGACTTACAAGATCACAACCCCGCAGATAGGTATCAATTGCGATCATAAACAAGGATAAATCCCGCCAATCAGACTTCCGAGCCAATTTGGACTGGATTGCCCTGATCTGGTTGGGAAGCAATGGGGTTCTGGAACCGACTCTTCGGCCTTTGTTCCAGGCCGGTTTTTTGGATTTCATTGTTAGAAGGGGATTAGGGGCAGTCGTGCTAATTGAAAAAGCAAGAGTATTAACTACTTGTTTCTTAATATTAAATTCATCTTGCCGACTGGTATTTGCTTCCAACATGTAAACGGCGATTCCCAAGAGTATCGTATTTGAAGTCATAGAATACCATTGCTTTTTCAAAAAGCAATGGTACACTTGCCCTATTCTTACCCGCAAAGATGTCTATCCCAACTGTCACTTATGGCTTCGTGCTGGAGTCTGACTACGCAGATGTTCGCCGCTGGGCACTCACGGGAAAACCTCCCAAAAACAAGGCTTATCTGGAAGTGCTCTTGCGTATTGATGGCCCAATGGTCGAACGCTGGGTAAAATTCAATGAAGCCCATCGCCGCATGATTACAGACACACAAGAGGCAATCACCAGACCGTTCCTAGGGTACATGGAATTTTGTGATCAGTATTTGAGGGTGGAGCGGATGGCAATAGTATAAAATTAACCATAATCATTAGCTAAAAATTTTACAAATTCAGTCAAATTTGCATTTGATAATAAACAGTTAGTTAATTTTCGATTGAGTATGCGTAAAAGTATGAACGTCATTCCATTTCCAATTTCGCCAGCGGACGCGCCTGAAGAGAAATCCGAGATGGAAGCGCCAAATTTCACGGTCTCCAACCGTGTTGAAAAGGTCTTGGGTAACAAAGAAGCTTGGAAAAACAAATGGTTCCGTCTGAACCTCAAACCATCAGATTTGAGATTTTCCTCTGAGGTGCGCGCATATGGGGTTGATTTAAGCGTTGAGCTTTGGAAACGGTTGCAATATGGCCGCTATGCAAGTGTCTCTGAAAATCCCAAAGACCGGACATCTGAGCAGAATGACGGACGATTTATACATCGAGGAAGGGGATATAAATGGGAAATTCATTCTCTGCCAAATGAAATTGGAACAGAATCAAAAATATTATTTATTGATTTTGCGTGAGTTTTTGACCTTGGGGCTTGTAAGTTTAAACAACCCTCGGATCATAAAACCGACGAGAGTAAGACTACCCCCTACAGTGCTTACTCCAATAGAAGAAAGCACCATATCAGCAAGCTCAAAGTTATTTCCATGAGTTCCTGACCAGATTAATACCATAAAATAACAAGCAATAACTGCGGCAGACCCAACAGAAACACCGATTGGAAGCCACAATCGAATTCTATTCTCGATGGATTTGGCTTCCATGTCTTTCTCATGCTGCCCATCGCGCCAATAAATTTCGCGTAGCAGCTTTTGCTGCTTAATTTGAGCAGCATTACTTTGAGATTTATTCTGCTTTTCTTCTTCTGGAGGTACATCTTGAGTTGAAGTTTTGAACGCATGTTTTATCGTGCGTTTCTTTTGTGTCTCAGCCATCCCCGCCCCTTCTTTTTCTATCTAGGCCACGGATTTTTCGGACGTAAGTCCTATTTTTCTCAAATGTTCGGCAAGTGCCTCAACAGGATATTCTATGGCACCTCTACCAAGAAGGCGGTCTCTCTCATTTTCCCAATTCTTAAACAGACCTCGAGTTAGAAATGATAGCTGTGAACAAGATAACTTATTATCGTAAAACTCTTCCCAAACGTATGTAAGTGTTGACAATTCTTCATCACAGAAATCAACAATAATTGGTTGTTTTTGGGTATGGAAAAAGACATCTATTGCACTGCCCTCTGGGATAAGGTGCATTACGGGATCATCTCCATAGAGTGCAAGAGCGTCAGATAAGTTTTTAAAGTAGGGCTCATAATCACCGATACGAAGCGGTTCTGAAACCAACTTCTTTTTATCCTCAAACAGGTAATGATAGCCATGCGTAATCACAACCAATTTTTGTAATTGGAGTGATGCTAAATAGTAAGAACTGTTTGGATACCGATTTCGAATTATTTCTGCTTCACCTAGGAAAAAATTTGCAACCGCACGGGAGTCATGAGCCATTTTTTGATGCCGCAAAATCTATGCTTGAACTATATTTATCTGATTCGTTTAGTCTTTCAAATTATAGTTAACGATTTATTAACTATAAAAATTAACTTTTGCGAGAGCCGGGTTAGTTTCAACTTGAAAAATTCAAAAATCGCTCAAATTATTGTCAGGTCTGTAGAAAGCAGCAATCCTGTCATAAGGCAGTGGCGTCATCCACAACCAAGCCTACCAGCGGATGACCACCGACACAAAAGAGGCAATCAATAAGGACGTTTCAATCCCTTGAACATCGAGAAATGCTTGAGGTTTAAGGTTACCAGTTCAAGATTATGATCTTTCGCAGTGGCGGCAATAATTGCATCAATCGCGTCCATACCATTTTTTGGCCTGTATTCTTTCAAAATTGTTCCTGCCTCAGCACCAATTTCGCCCGAGACCTCCAGAACAACAGAATGAGCTATCATGATTTCGAGGTGGCGTTTTTCCTCACGTCCACGAACACCGGCATACAACTCCATAACCGTGACCGCTGATAAATGGGGAACTATTTGTAGAGCTTGAATATAGTCCGTAGCTTGCTGTTTCTGTCGTAAATAATCTACGACTACGCAGGTATCGAGTAATACACCTTTCATCGTTGCAGAGAATCAAATCTGGCGTTTAACTGAGCGCGATTATCAGCAATTGTACTTTTGATGTCTTCGCGATTTTTCCAGATACCGGAAGCCTGTTTCCAGGCATTCTTCCAGTCTGCCTGTTCTTTCAAAGTCACCTCAATCACCATATCAACTCCACGCCGGATAAGCTCGCTTTGCTTGGTTCCAGTGCGTGTTGCAATGGCCTTGAGCTGTTCTTTCTGGTCATCTCGAAGAAAAACTTGCGCCTTTTGCATGGTGGTCGCTCCTGAGGAATTAGTTTTCATATACATACATATTATATGTCGAGTGAGGAAAGTCAAATTTTCTGCTGTTAAAATGTATCCACTATCCTGCAATTTTCGAATTCAAAATAGCGACATTTGCTGTTGTTCCAGCCATTGCTTTTCTTTGGCAGCATTTTCTATCCAAGCCATCACGTAAGCAACGGGATCGTTGTCAAACTCATCAAAGGCCTGTTTTCCATTTAAGAAGATCGAGCGGTAACCGGTTTTGGTAATAGGCAAAGGGACACGATCTGCACTTCTGACTTCGATATGTTGGGTGATAAAGCCATCGTTACCCACATAATAATTTGGGTTGTGTCGAACGGTGAATTTGATGCCCTGCCAGGTAACTTCGACTTCCAGATATTTTCCGGATTCTGAACTGCATTCTGATGAGACGGTTTCCATAATTTTCAGGTAATGAACTTATTCTGCCAAACCATCTCAGGGTTTCAAGTGCATTGCTATTTTGTGCAATTGCTGACGGAAATGCGTCTCTAAGAAATAATGTTGTCAGAATTTATTTTCCCGATATGGAAAACCCCAACTGGCATCGAAACGAAATAACCGTTGAGCGGATTGAGAACGCCATGCGCATTGTGGCGGGACATATTGCTCGTCATGTCCGTGATTGGGGAGAAAGCCCATTTACGGTCATTTTTGAACGTTTGGAAAAAGAACGTGAGTTGCTGATAGCAAAGCAGAAAACCTATGACCGTGCTGCTGCCTTTTTAGCTCAAAGTGCAACTCGTGCGAGCCAGTCGGATTTAACTGATAATGACGAACCGCTTCCATAAATAATTCCTTCTGGCCGGTGCCCAAGAATTTCTTTGCGAGTACGATCCTCGCATCCGGCATTTTGCAATCGGTCAGAAAGCGAATGTCGCAACGAATAAGCAGTATGCTCGTCACTTTCCAGAAGTTTGTTTTCCCGAAGATATTTTGTCACGGTACTTGACCAGGTTGTGGATTTTCCACGATAGCGCGGAAAGCCGTCTGGATGACGGCGTAGGGCTTCCAGGGATATACCCAGGAGAGGAATGCGTCGGTTGGAGTGTTTTGTTTTCAGCATTCGGCCTTCTGGTTCAATTCTTATGTGAGGGATGTTGTCTTCCAGATGTATATGATGGGGAAGCAGGTCAATGATCTCTGAAGGTCTTGCCCCGGTATTGACCATTACCAGTAAAATATCACGAGCTTCTTCATTCAAACCGCTCAATTTCTTTTGGGGTAACAAGTGCTCAATAATCCATGGAGTAGAAAAGGGGAGACGCCTCCTTTCTTTTTCCTGAAACCGTAATCCAGCGAAGGGATTGACGATATTCCAACCTTTCATCTTGCTGATGGTGTTGGTCATGGTGGACAGATACGTGATGTCTTTGTTTGCCGAATTTGCTCCCACTTTTCCCGTTTCAATCCGGTCCCACCACCATTTTCTAAATTGCAGGACTTGATCGCGGGTAATATCCTGAATGGCAACATCACCAATGACCTGGATCAGATTGGTTACGGCTTTTTGTCTTGGAGCTCGCCAACGGCGTAGCTGGTCCTGGCTTTTTTCTTCAAGTCGATCAGCGATTAAAGAGGAATAAGTTTCAAACAGACTGGAAAGCAGGAGTTTGGTGTTTTCCGCTACCCCAAGCGCAGCGTCCGCCACAACCGGACTGGATTGGTTTTTCTCAACTCGTTCTAGCAGATCATCTATGGGTAAGTTTGAAACCTCTTTTGCCGGAAGATATGAAATACCATGCATCCTGGCCACTTCTTGTAGGGCTTCTAAATGTTTTTTTGCGTCATTGGTCTTGCCTGCCAGAAGCGCTTCCCACTGACGATCTTGCAGCATTTCAATTTCTGCGGCCTTGCTCCGGGCGATATTTTCATCAGTTGTGTGCAGGGCGGTTCTGACAAGAGTGCGTTTTTCCAGCCCGTGATACCTTTTGGGTACACGCCTGAAATGCTGGAAAAGCCCTTTCTTTCCTCGTCGTGAAATACCCATACCAAAACTTTGTTTCACAAAATGTTACACAAATTGTTTCGCAAATTTGAAGGCTGTTGGCAAGGGTAAAAACCCATACCCACAATAAGTATATGTATTTCAATGAGTTAAAAATTTTTTGGGAAAAGTAAATGGCGGAGAGACAGGGATTCGAACCCTGGAGACGGTTGCCCGCCTACACGCGTTCCAGGCGTGCGCCTTCGACCACTCGGCCACCTCTCCGGCTTTTTTGTGCGAACAAGGAGATAGACTATCGAAGCTGTTGGTGCAAGGGCTGAAAATGCTATTGTTTGAAGGGGTGGTTCATGAACGGGTGAACAGGTTCCAGCGGCTGGTTTTGGCTGGGGGCTGGCGGGGTGGCAGATTGAAAGGCTGCATGGCTGAAATCGTCCATTTGGGCATTACCGGTTCGCTTGAGCATGAACATGATGAACCCATATGTCTTGGATCGAACAACTTGCACAAGCTGGGATCCTTTATGTCATCGACATACATGAAACCGCAATGGCCGGACCGGTCCTGTTTGACAAGGAAGCTTCTGGTCTCTGTCAAAAAGACAGTAAAATCATCTTTGGGCATGGTGGTGGATGGTGCTGTACCGGTGCATGACCAGACATACCAGTCATTATCTGATGCCGCCAAATGCTGCCATATTTCATCAAATACCGGCCAGTTCAGCACGCCATACATCTTGCCATTAAAAACATCCCAAAAGGGTGATTGATCTGTCATGCGGTTAAATCCTCAGGTTAATGAAGTAAGGCCTGGCAGCATTTGCTGAATCCACAGGCCAAAATCCTGCATCATGCCGGTGATTATCATTATACCGGTGACAACCAGCATGGCTCCCATTATTTTTTCCACAGTTCCAAGATGTTTTGAAAACCGGCGCATAAAGCCAACAAACGGTCCGGCAAAGGCAGCGGCCAAAAGGAATGGAATGCCGATGCCCATAGCATAGGCGCCAAGCAATGTGGCACCACGCATGGCAGATTCTTCGGCGCCGGCCATAAACAGGATTGCCGACAATACCGGACCAACACAAGGGGTCCAGCCAAAGGCAAAGGCCAGCCCCATAAGGAAAGAGCCGCCAATACCTGCCGGCTTTTTTTCAACTTCAACTTTTGCCTGTTTGTACAATAAGGCTATTTTGAACACGCCAAGGAAATGCAGGCCCATTATAATGATAATGACACCGGCAATGATCGACAGCCAGTCAAAATAATCAGACAGCATCTGGCCAAGATAAGAGGCACTTGCTCCCATCAGGATAAAAACCAGCGAAAAGCCGAATACAAAAGCCAGTGCCGAAATGAATACTTTTGCTCCAGCGCCCCTGGTTTCCTTTATGCCGGTCACCTGATCAAGGCTAAGTCCGGCCAGGAAACACAAATATGGCGGAATGATCGGCAATATGCACGGGGATATAAAGGAGACAATCCCGGCCACAAATGCGCCAAAAAGCGTTATATCCATTCCCATATTCATTCCCTACCCTTTGTAATAATTTTGAGGGCAGAGTAATAACATATTCACAATTGGTAAAGTGTTATTATGGGGTTTGGCTGTTATTTCTGCTCAGACAGAGCTTGCTATCTGGGTGAGAATCGGACGCATGGGAGCAAAATTATGACCACTGGCTGCACCGGCTGATATGATTTCATCAGGCGTTTTGGTGACCGCGCTGGCGATTGCCCAAAATGATGCCGAGCGCGCACCAGATGCACAATATGAAACGATCGGACGGGGGGCATTTGCCAGAATATCAGCCATCTGGTTGATCAGGTCCATGGTAAGTCCGGCATTCCCCAGCGGCAGAAAATGATATTCCATACCATATTTCCTGCACAGTTCTGCTGCCATCTGGTTGTTTACTGTTACGCCAAATTCACTGTCAGGGCGATTATTGACAATGGTTTTGACCCCCTGCTCAGCGAGCATTTCAAAATCTGACGCGGTAAGCTGGGGGGCAGCATTGAACCCGTCTTCTATCTGGCCTGGAAGCATCAGTTATTATCCCTCAAACAAATTGATATAGTGAAGATTATATATTAGATTTTTCTAATGTTTCAAGAGCCGCCATATGGTTTGACGTCCAGATTTTATAACACGATCAAGATGGAACCTGACAAATCCCCGGGTTCCACAATGGGTTTCATGACAAATCCAGATCTGAAAAACTTCAGGCCCTGCTTATGGGTCATTACCTAACCGGTTTGCGGCAAGGCACAGGCTCTTTGATCATCATCTGTACGGCAATAGGCATCATAAAGGGTCGCCATGATCATGGCTGCCTCATCACTTTTCAGCGAGTAAAAGATTGACTGGGCCGCGCGTCTTGTCTGGACAAGGTTTTCGCGCCGCAATACAGCCAGATGCTGGGACAGCGCTGACTGGTTAAGGCCGATAAGTTTTTCAAGTTCCCCAACTGCTTTTTCACCCTCAGCCAGGTTGCACAGAATCAGCAGCCGCCACTCATTTGCCATGGTTTTAAGCAGGGCACTTGCCCTGGTCGCGTTTTTTTGAAGCTCTGAAATGTCCATCGTCACCATTGGTGCGCCTCATATTGTTATTTTGGGAGGGCAGGTTCATATAATGATAATCATATATAAAGCGCTGCCAAACATTAGTTTATTCAAATGTTTTCATATAAATGCCACTCATCAGCTGAAAGTGCAAACAAAAAGTTGCATTTTGCGATAATTTGCGGCAATTCACCACGATCAATTTATGAGTGACAATTGGTAGTATGTGCTTTCGCGTGGATGGGACACTCAGCGCTTGAGGTGATGTTTTACTTGACCTTTGGCGGCCAGACGTGCATTCAATAATTCAAATATAAGAATAAACACGATTAACTGCAATTTTTTAATGGAGTTCAACATGGCGGAAGAAACAAATGCCAAGAGCATGACAATCATTTGCACCAAGGGAACACTGGACTGGGCTTATCCGCCCTTTATTCTGGCAACAACCGGGGCGGCAATGGGTTTGGAAGTGAACATGTTTTTCACCTTCTATGGCCTGTCACTGCTGATGAAAGACCTTAAACTGGAAATGTCACCGCTTGGCAATCCGGCAATGAAAATGCCGATGATGGGCATGCATATGGCAATGCCCAATATTGCTTCAATGATTCCATTTGTTGATTCAGGTGCCACCAAGATGATGGAAAACATGATCAAGCAGAAGGGTGTGGCCTCAATTCCGGAATTGCGCGAAATGGCTGTTGAAGCTGACGTAAAAATGGTTGCCTGTCAGATGACGCTGGACCTGTTCGAATATGGCCAGGAAGACATGATCGATGGTGTGGAACTGGGTGGTGCTGCCACTTATATCCAGATGGCAACTGATTCTCACATTAACCTGTATATGTAATCGTGCGCGGCAAACCAAGCACAAAAACAACCTAAAGGAGTTAAGATAAATGTCTGAACACGTACTTGATGCAAAGGGTCTGAACTGCCCGCTGCCAATTCTGAAAGCCAAAAAGGCCCTGAAAGCTGTTCCATCAGGTGAAGTGCTGGAAATTCTTTCCACTGATCCTGGTTCAGTTGCTGATTTCAGCGCTTTTTGCAAGCAGACCGGCAATGAACTGGTCGAATCATCTTCAGAAGGTGACGTTTACAAGTTCAAGATCAAGCATACCGCCTGATCTTGAGACAAAATCAGGTTTTTATACCTGATAGATGAATGATTCTGGCAGCGCCCGCTGGTATTTCAGCGGGCGCTGCCTTGATTCAGTGGTAATTTTGCCACATATGCCAAATTTGGCAATTTTGTGTCATATTCGTCTTGCGGAATAGTTTTTGCCGGTTCAAAGTGCCCGGCGAGTTGTTCTTTTGAAGAACACTCAAAGATTCAGCTATGTCAGATTTCCTGACAAGCGTGTGAGGTTGGACCGGAGAGGGGTACAGACGTGAAGTTACTAAAAAAATATTCCAGCAGACATATGGTTGCCGCGACTGTGGCTCTGATAGCAGCAGGAGCTGTTGCAGCTAGCGAAGTACAGGCTACTGAAGGCTATTTCCAGAATGGTGTTGGTGCCCGGCATAAAGGTATGGCCGGTGCCGGTGTTGCAAACACCAATGATGCAACTGCGATCACCCTTAACCCGGCTGGTCTTGTGCATGCAGGGCGGCAGTTGAACGGATCTGTTTCTGCTTTTCTGCCTTTCAGGGAATTAGATGCAACCACACCTTTAGGATTTCCTTTTGAAATCACCAAAGGCGGGAAGACAAAAAGTGATTCCAATATCTTTGCGGTACCCAATATTGCATATTCACATCCTATAAGTGAAAACACCGTACTTGGTTTCTCGCTTAGTGGTAATGGCGGCATGAATACCGACTATGCTGATACCATTAATACTGCTTGTGTGGTTCCTGGAGCAACCGGCATTTTCTGTGGTGGCCCGGCAGGTGTTGATCTGAATCAGGTTTACATCTCTGGTGCATTTGCCCACAAAATCAACAAATATGTCTCTGTCGGCATAGCCCCGGTACTTGCCATTCAGAGAATCCGGTTCAAGGGCCTTGGCTTTTTTGCCGGTATTCCCGGATTTACTACCACCCCTTCCAGTCTGAGAAATCCTGGATATTCCTACTCGGTTGGTGCCGGTGTAAGGCTTGGCCTGGAAGTAAGCCCGACTGACGATCTGCGTATTGCCGCATCGTATCAGTCCAGAACCTTTATGAGCAAATTCAAGAAATATAAGGGACTGTTTGCCCAGGGTGGTGATTTTGATATTCCAATGAGTGCCCAGATCGGGGTTGCCTATGATTTCACCCCGGATCTCACCGGTATGCTGGATTTTCGTTATATAGCTTATAAAAGTGTTCGCTCAATTGCCAATTTCCAGACTGCCACAGCCCCGCTTGGCGCCAGCAATGGCAGTGGGTTTGGCTGGAAAAACATGAAAGTCATCAAGGTCGGACTTGAATATAAAGCCAATGATGCACTGACAGTGCGCGGCGGTTATTCTTACAATAACAACCCGATCCGCAAGAGCCAGGTGTTCTTCAACATTTTTGCTCCTGCTGTTTCCCAACACCACATTACAGCTGGTGCAACCTACAAGTTCTCTGAAAACAGTGACCTTGAATTTGCTGCAATGTTTTCTCCCAATGCCAAGAAAACAGGCGTGATCGGACCAGCAGGTCAAACAGCTACTATTTCCATGTATCAGCTTGAATTCACTGCCGGTTATAACTATCACTGGTAAGAATTAGTAGTTGCTTATAACAATGTTTCAGGGGCGGTTCTCAGGCAGAACCGCCTTTTTCTTTTGTCTGATTATATGTGTCGATCAGAAAAACACTAACCCGACTTTTATTTTTACTGAAATATCCTGAATGTACTGACTTCAGGTTAATACTGTTTTTTCAATAAGTTGTGGAATATTTTTACCTTTGCGTCAATTAACCAGCATGTGACAAAATGGTAATTTTTTTGATCAAACTACACATTCACAGTTGCAAATATGTTTTTGTTGTTGCAGTATGCCCTTACTCGATAATGAGTTATTGCTCAACTCCAGGGAGGGATTTCGTGCAAATGACAAAAACGGCACTACTCGCTTTGCTCATCGCTGGTTCGGTGACATTGGCTGGTTCAGCATCAATGGCTGAAATGGTAAAATACAAAGTAGAAAATGATGGTATCAAAGCCTCGCTCACCGGCAAGGCTGGTGATGTGAAAAACGGTCGCAAGGTTGCCATCAATCGCAAGAAAGGCAATTGCCTTGCCTGCCACGCATCAAAACACATAAAAGACCAGCTGTTTCATGGCGAAATAGGACCTGAACTGGATGGTGCAAGCGAACGCTACAGCGAAGCAGAACTTCGCCTTCGACTGGTAAATGCACAAATGGTGAATGAAGACACCATGATGCCGGCTTTTTACAAGAATACCGGTCTTACCCGGGTTCGCAAAAAGTTCATTGGCAAAACCATTTTGACAGCTCAGGAAATCGAAGACGTCCTGGCTTTCCTGAAAACGCTTAAATAATTCCAATACATCAACAGGAGCAATTAAATGACCAAGATTAAGGTTGAAGTGCTTGATCGTCGCCAGTTCATGCTGGCAGCAAGTGCTACCACCGCAGCCCTTATGGCCGGTATTTCATCAGCAAATGCAACCGCGGAGATGGCTGCCGAATACATAAAAAAACTGACCGGCGGTGCCTCGATGATGGAAGGCAAAGTCAAGATTGATTTGCCCGAAATCGCTGAAAACGGCAACACTGTACCGGTCAAGGTGTCAGTGGACAGCCCGATGACTGCAGATAATTATGTCAAGACCCTGCATCTGGTTTCTGAAGGCAATCCTGGACCGGAAATGGCCAGTTTCCACTTCACACCAGCCTCTGGCAGGGCAAATGCTGCGGCCAGAATGCGTCTGGCAAAAACCCAGAATGTTGTCGGAATTGCCGAGATGAGCGATGGCAAGATCTATACCGCAAAAACTCTGGTTAAAGTAACAATCGGCGGCTGCGGCGGCTAATAAAGGGAAAAAAGAAAATGGCAAAAGCACGCGTAAAAGCGCCAAAGAAAGCAAAAGCCGGTGACATTGTCACCATCAAGACGCTTATCACTCACAAAATGGAATCAGGCCGCCGCAAAGACAAGAAAACCGGCAAACTTGTTCCACGTCACATCATCGACAAGTTCACTGCCAAATTTAATGGCGAAACATTCTTTTCTGCAGACTGGCACGGGTCGGTATCAGCCAACCCTTATATGTCATTCTCCTACAAAGCGGAAAAAAGCGGTGAATTCGAGTTCATCTGGCATGATGAAAAAGGCGAAGAAACTGTCAAAAAGTCCAAGATGACTGTGGCTTAATTTCCGTTATGGGAGGGAAAATGACTAAATATAAAACGATAAAAACTGCAAGATCAGCGATTGCCCTGTTGGGAATGGCGGTATTTGCAAGTTCAGCTACCAGCTCTGCCATGGCAGATAAAATGGATGACTACAAGGTTGGCGATATTCATTCAGGCTATGTATATACTGCCCCGTCAACCCGGGCGATGCAGGATGATGACTTTGAAAACCCTGCATTCTTGATGGTTGAAAAAGGTGAAGCATTGTGGTCCAAGCCTGGGCCAAATGGAAAATCATGCGCCAGTTGCCATGAAAACCCCGAAGAAGACATGAAGGGCGTTTCAGCAACCTATCCGAAATATGATCCCAAAACCAAAAAAATGATGACGATTGAACAAAAGATCAATCGCGAGATCGTCGAGAAAACCGGCGGCAAGAAAGTCAAATGGGAAAAGGGCGTAATGCCGGCACTGTCAGTCTTTATTGGACTGCAATCACGCGGCATGCCAATGAATGTCAAGATTGACGGAGAGGCTGCACCTTTTTATGAAAAGGGCAAGAAATTTTACTATACACGTCGCGGCCAGCTTAATATTGCCTGCAAGCATTGTCATGAAGATTACGCCGGCAAACATATCCGGGCTGATCTGCTGTCACAAGGCATGGCAAACGGTTTTCCGGCCTATCGTCTGAAATGGCAGAAAGTTGGTTCACTGCATCGCCGTTTCCGCGGTTGCAACAAGAATATTCGGGCAGAACCTTATAAACAGGGCGCTGAAGAATATGTAAATCTTGAGTTGTATGTGAAATCACGCGGAAATGGCCTGAAAATGGAAATTCCGGCAGTCCGCCGCTAATTCTCAGCCGGGTTGTAACAGCAATATCCAAACCCCGGTTTCTGTCCGCAGATTCCGGGGTTTTTTCTGATTTGCTGCAAAAGCATTCTTTTATTTCGTGCTTTTTCAACAAGTCACAAGAACAAGGGAAGAAAACATGATCAATCGCCGCGATTTTATCCAGGCATCTCTGGCTGCATTGGCCATAACCGGTGGAACTTTGGCAAGCTACAGAAGTGCTATTGCCGGACAAAAAATCACCCAGGACGAGATACTGAAATTTGATGCCAAGGGCCAGGTTACTCTAATTCATGTATGCGATATCCATTCACAGTCAAAACCGGTTTATTTCCGCGAACCATCGGTAAATATCGGAGTTGGCGAAGCGCTTGGATTGCCGCCACATATTACCGGCAAGAAGCTGCTGGAAAAATTTGGCATCAAGGCCGGATCGCCACAAGCCTATGCCTTGTCAAGTGAAGATTTTGGTGAGCTGGCAAAAGTCTATGGCAAAATGGGCGGTCTTGACCGGGTGGCAACACTGGTTAATGCCATCAGGGCCGAGCGACCAAATCACTGCCTGTTTCTTGACAGTGGTGATACCTGGCAAGGTTCATGGACATCACTGCAAACTCGCGGTGAAGACATGATCAAGATCATGAATATGCTGAAAACCGATGCCATGACCGGGCACTGGGAATTTACCTATGGCACCGAGAGGGTAAAAGAACTGGTTTCAATGCTGGATTTCCCACTGCTTGCCGGTAACGTTCTGGATACAGAATGGGAAGAACCAGTATTTGAATCAACCAGGATGTTTGAACGTAACGGGGTGAAAATCGCCGTAATTGGTCAGGCTTTCCCTTACACACCAGTAGCCAACCCGCGCTGGATGATCCCGGAATGGTCATTTGGCATTCGTGATGAACTGATGCAGGCAAATGTTGACAAGGCTCGCGATGCAGGTGCCGATCTGGTTGTGGTCCTCAGCCATAATGGTTTTGATGTGGATCGCAAAATGGCCAGCAAGGTCAATGGTATTGATGTTATCCTGACCGGCCATACGCATGATGCCATTCCGGTAACTGTCAATGTTAATGACACATTGCTGGTGGCATCTGGCTGTTCAGGAAAATTCGTTTCAAGGCTCGATCTTGATGTCAAGAGCAAGAAGGTCGCCGGGTTCAGTTACAAGCTGATGCCGGTATTTTCTGATGCCATTACTCCTGACAAACAGGTTTCAGCACTGATAGATGAAACCCGTGCACCATATGAAGAACATATGGCCGAGGTACTAGGCACCACCAGGCACACGCTTTATCGTCGCGGTAATATGAGTGGTACTTTTGATGATCTTATCTGCAATGCCCTGATTGAATCACAAGATGCTGAAATCTCACTGTCACCCGGCTTCAGATGGGGCACTTCGATTGCTCCAGGACAGCCGATTACCGCAGAAGATGTCTATAACCAGACTGCCATGACCTATCCATCCATCTACAAGAACAATCTGACCGGCAAGCAGATAAAGGATATTCTGGAAGATGTTGGTGACAATCTGTTCAACCCCGATCCCTATTTCCAGCAGGGCGGCGATATGGTCCGGGTTGGCGGTCTTGGATTTGACATGGATGCCTCAAAAACCATCGGCAAGCGGATAACCAATATGCACCTGACCGCAAGCGGCAAGGAACTGGAGGCAGACAAGACCTATTCAGTTGCCGGCTGGGCTTCGGTCAACAAGGAAACCGGCACTGGCGGCACCCCGATATGGGAAGTGGTGAAGGACTGGATCAGGGAAAAGAAAGTCGTTGATCTGAAAACCAATGATTCAATCCGTTTGTCAAATGGCTGATGTGATTGCCCGTTATGCAAGGGGTTCTGTATCAGGGATAAGGGCTTTCTTGCATTGCCTGCCAGCTATGTAGGTGGCGGTAACTGCCCGGTCGTCACCTAGAATCATCAATGCAAACAGCACACCATTTATGGTTTGTGAAAGCTGGTGGCGGTCAGCCAGCACTGGTGTTGCCTGCGGATCAAGGACAGTAATATCGGCCCATTTGCCATGATCAATTGAGCCTATCTGATCATCAAGCCCCAGAATTTTCGCATTGCCCAAAGTGGCCATGTGGAACAAATGCCCAGGAGACGGCCTGTTATTATTAAGCATGGCGATCTTGTAGGCCCCGGCCATGGTCTGCAACATTGAATAGCTGGTGCCTCCACCAATATCAGTTGCCAGCCCCACTGGTATTTTTTCACTTTCAGCCCGGGCCAGATCAAACAGGCCGGAACCGAGAAACAGATTTGACGTAGGGCAATGGATAATTGCCGAACCGCTGGCAGCCAGTGCTGACTTTTCACGGGGTTTCAGGTGAATGCCATGGGCAAACAGACTTTTGGGTCCCAATAATCGAGCCATCTCATAAACATCTGTGTAGTCACGGGCCAGGGGAAACTGTTGCCTTACCTGCTCAATCTCTTTTTGATTCTCGGACAAATGGGTCTGCATATAAAGATCAGGGTATGATTGCAGTAATTGCCCGGTAGCGTTTAGTTGCTCCAGACTTGAGGTTACTGCAAAACGCGGGGTTAGCGCATAGCAAAGCCGATCCAGCCCGTGCCATTTTTCAATCAGTTCAACCGATTGAGAAATTCCGGTATCGACATCATCCAGAACATTTTCCGGGGCATTGATATCCATCAGTGTCTTGCCGGTTATCAGTGCCATATTGCGGGCTTTTGCGGCAGCAAACAAACTGTCTGCACTGGTCTTGTGCGATGAGCTGAAGGCAACCACACTGGTGGTTCCATGATCGATCACCCGGTCAAGAAATTTTTCAGCTGCAATGGCTGCATGTTCATCATTTCCATATTTCGACTCCTCTGGAAATGTGAATCTGTGAAGCCAGTCAAGCAGATCCTTTCCAGGGGCCGCCAATATCCGGTATTGCGGGAAGTGGATATGAGTATCGACAAACCCGGGAATAACCAGCTTTGAGCCATAATCATCAACCGGCAAGTCATTGTAAATACCGGGTATTTCAGCCACATCTCCGCACCAGTCAATTCTGCCGGCAGGCGATACGACAAGCGCTGCGTGCTCATGATCCTCAACTGTGTCAGTATTAGGAAAATTTACAATATGGCCCTTGATGATTCTGGCTGTCATTCGCTCACCTGTTGTTCAAGCCGAAACAGAATGATTTGCCAAACCTGTTTGATCGAACTACCTGGATAATTTGCCTGTTGTATTTTCATTGTTTGCCTGCCCATCCGATAGCAGCGCTCAGATACGTCCAACAGATTACCAGATGTTACCAGTCAGCTGGCAAAAACTGTCATTTGTCAAATCAAAACGGGGGACAGACAAAAAAGACCCCCCTGCCCGTCACCGGGCAAGGGAGCTGATAAGTGAATAGTCTTATTTCTGCAGCTTGTCGTCGATACCCTTGACATACCATTTCATGCCAAGAATTTCACCATCAGCCAGAGGCTTGCCAGCCTCGCCAATCACGCTGCCGTCCTGTTTGGTAATCGGACCGGTGAAGGGATACAACTTGCCGGACTTGATAGCCTCAGCTGTTTCTTCAGCCATTTTGGCAACTTCGGCAGGCATATTGGTGAAAGGTGCAATGCGCACTGTCCCTTCTGCCATGCCATCCCATGAGCTTTGGGATTTCCAGGTGCCATCCATCACCGCCTGTACCCGGCGGATGTAATATGGCCCCCAATTATCAACAATTGCCGTCAACTGGGCCTTGGGACCGAACTTGATCATGTCGGATGCCTGACCAAAGGCGTGCTTGCCCTGTTCTTCGGCAATCTGCATGGCAGCTGTTGAATCTGTGTGCTGTACCATGATGTCTACACCTTGCGAGAACAGCACCTTGGCGGCATCGGCTTCCTTGCCGGGGTCGAACCAGGAGTTTACCCAGACAATTTTCACCTTGAAATCAGGATTTACTGACTGGGCACCGAGCATGAAAGAGTTGATGCCGGCTATCACTTCAGGAATCGGGAACGAGACGATGTAACCAGCCACGCCTTTTTTTGACATTTTGGCTGCAATTTTGCCGATAATGTAGCGACCTTCATGGAATTTCGCATTATAGGTGGTTACATTGGCAGCAGTCTTGTAACCAGTGGCATGTTCAAATTTTACATCTGGAAAACGCTTGGCAACTTTAAGAACCTGCTCCATATAACCAAATGAAGTGGCAAAAATGATGTTGCAGCCAGAACGGGCAAAACGTTCAATAGCGCGTTCCGCATCAGGGCCTTCCTTGACATTTTCAACATAAGAAGTTTCTACCTTGTCGCCAAAATGTTTTTCAAGTTCCTTGCGGCCCTGATTATGCTGGTAAGTCCAGCCAAAATCACCAATTGAACCAACATAAACAAAGCAGGCTTTTGTCTTGTCAGCTGCCATGGCACTTGTTGCTGCAAAGGCCGACATGGCCAGTGCGGCGGTTAATCCGATCCATTTTTTCATAAGTTAAAGTTTCTCCTTTTGCTTCCCTGTTATATTGAATTAGCGGTCCGCCACAAACGGCTGGCCGATCATCGCTGGTGAGTTTGCCTTTGTCAGCACACGATTGCCGGAAATAATAACCAGCGCAATAATCGTTACCAGATAAGGCAAAGATGACAGTAATTGCGGGGCAATGTCAAAGCCTATGGCCTGAACATAAAGTCCCAGTATCCAGACGGTGCCGAACAGATAGGCCCCGATCATGACGCGTTTGGGCAGCCAGGTGGCAAAAACCACCAGCGCCAGAGCAATCCAGCCGCGCCCGGCTGTCATATTCTCAATCCATTGTGGAGTATAGGACAAAGACAGATAGGCCCCTGCAAGACCGGAACAGGCACCGCCAAACATGATTGCCATATAGCGAACCGCAGTAACATTATAGCCCAGCGCATGGGCTGAATGATGATTGTCGCCAACAGCCCGGATTATCAGTCCGATACGGGTTTTGAACAATACCCGGCCAACCAGAAAAACCAGCGCCCATGAGATGTAAACCAGAATATCATGAGAAAAAAGCAGGGGACCAAAAAACGGGAAATCGCTAAGCCCGGCAATATCCAGACGGGCCAGCTTTTGTCCGGGAAGGCCAACGAAACTTTCACCGATCAAACCGGACAGACCGATTCCAAGCAGGGTAAGGGCAAGGCCGGTGGCAACCTGATTGGAAACCAGTGTCTGGGTTAAAAATGCAAATAGCAGCGACATGGCCACCCCGCCAAAAAC
>JALXCV010000025.1:18747-26067 GCA_026990765.1 Hyphomicrobiales bacterium
CCCCGGCAAGAATGCCAAGATAGGGTGATTTTGTGGTGTAGGCGACCGCAAACCCGCAAACAGCACCAACTACCATCATGCCTTCAACCCCAAGGTTCAAAACGCCTGAGCGTTCAACAACCAGTTCGCCAATTGCCGCCAGCAACAAGGGCGTGGATGCGGTGATTATGGTAAGGATTATCGCTTCCATGTTTCAGATGCCAGCCTTTACTGTTTTTCCGTTTGAAGAAATGAAGCGGATTTTATAAAGGATCAGCGCATCACAGGCCAGGATGAAGAATAACAGCATGCCCTGAAACACCTGTGATATTTTTGCTGATATGCCAAGGGAGATTTGGGCTGCTTCTCCACCCAGATATGAAATTGCCAACAGCACCCCGGCAAACAATACCCCGACAGGATTAAGCCGTCCAAGAAAGGCAACGATTATGGCGGTAAAGCCATAGCCGGGAGAAATGGCCGGTTGCAACTGGCCTGATGGCCCGGCAATCTCGCAAATACCGGCAAGACCGGCCAGAGCGCCTGACACCAGCATGGTGAAATATATGGTGCGCTTTTGCGAGAAGCCGGAAAAGCTTCCAGCGCGCGGTGAAGAACCAATTACCCGGATCTCAAAACCTTTAAGGGTCTTACTGGCAATAACCGCAAAAATGATTACGGCAGCTATGGCCAGCCCTGCCCCCAAATGTACCCGGCCATTGCCGATTGCCGGTAATAATTGCCAGCCCTCAAAGGTTACAGATTTGGGGAAATTGAAACCGTCAGGGTCGCGCCATGGGCCACGGATTAGCCAGTCAGCCAGATATTGCGCCACATAGACCAGCATCAGGCTGGTGAGAATCTCATTGGCATTAAAGCGGGTCTTGAGAAATGCCGGAATTGCCGCATAGGCCGCACCACCAAGCATGCCAAGCAACAACATGGTAACAAGGGTTAAGGGTGACTGCCAGGAATTGAACAAGATCGGAATAATGGAACCGGCAAGCGCCCCGATTGTTAACTGGCCTTCAGCCCCGATATTCCACACTCTGGCCTGATAGCAAAGTGCCAGCCCTACCCCGATCAAAACCAGGGGGGCTGCCTTGACAATCAGTTCTTCAATCGACCAGACACTGGTCAGGGGTTCAAGAAAATAGACAAATATCGCCTTTGCAGGATTTAACCCCTGCATGGCAAAAATTATTGCACCTGTGGCAATGGTCAGTGCAATGGCCAGAACCGGTGATAACAGAGCCATGCGTTTTGAGCGTTGCTGGCGTTTTTCCAATATCAGCTTCAAGACTGCATCTCCATTTGTGCCGGGGTTTTTTCATGGGCGCCAGCCATTAACAGGCCGATCTGTTCCAGCGACATTTCATCAGCCGGACATGCAGGAGACAGCTGGCCGCGTGAAATAACTGCTATGCGATCTGATATGGCATAGATTTCATCAAGATCCTGAGATATGACCAGTACGGCTGATCCGGCATCGGCAAGGTCAAGCAATGCCTGATGAATGCGGGCAGCGGCCCCTGCATCAACGCCCCATGTTGGCTGGTTGATAATCAGCAGTTTTGGAGTGCGATCAAGTTCACGGCCAACCACAAATTTTTGCAAGTTTCCACCCGACAGCGAACTGGCCTGCGGGTCTGCCTCACCTTTTCTTACATCCAGATCGCTTGACACCCGGTTCTGGATGGTTTCTGAAACTCCGCTGTTCAGCATGCCACCAACCAGAATGCCGTCATTGGTTGAATGGCGGGTCAGAACAATATTTTCTGACAGGGAAAATTCAGGCACTGCACCATGGCCAAGCCTTTCTTCCGGTACAAAGGCGGCATCAAGAGCGCGGCGCTGGATGATATTTCTTGATGTTACATCTTCACCATTAAGGGTAATGGTTCCGCTTACATATTCGGTACGTTCGCCACTTAGCACTTCAAATAATTCACCTTGACCATTACCGGCAACCCCGGCAATTGAAACAATCTCACCGGCATGCACCTCAAGATTGATATTTTTAAGAGCAACGCCGAACTGGCCGATCGCAGGGGCTGATACATCTGAAACCACCATTACCCGAGCGCTGTCCTGTTTTGCCTTGCGCGCGGAAACAGTCATGACTTCACTGCCTACCATCAGCCGGGCCAGAGATTTGGCAGTTTCAGCCTTTGGGTCAACATTGGCAACCACCCTGCCATGTCTTAAAATGGTTGCCTCATCACATAATTGCTGGATTTCATCCAGGCGGTGCGAAATATAAAGGATGGCACAACCTTCAGATGCCAGCCGGTTGAGTGTCTTGAACAGCTGTTCGGATTCCTGCGGGGTAAGAACTGCAGTTGGTTCATCCATGATCAGCAATTGCGGTTCCTGCAACAGGCAGCGGACAATCTCAATGCGCTGGCGCTGGCCCACTGACAGATCAGCAATCAGGGCTGATGGCTCAAGCGGCAGACCATAATCGCGCGATACTTCGATGATCCTTTTGGCCAGGGCTTTCAGATCAAATTTTCCAGGAAGTGCCAGGGCAATGTTTTCAACCACGCTCAGGGATTCAAACAGCGAGAAATGCTGAAACACCATACCGATGCCAAGATCGCGGGCCGCTGACGGGTTGGGAATATCCACGCGCCTGCCGCGCCAGAAGATTTCGCCGGATGTCGGTTGCAATGATCCGTAGATAATCTTGACCAGAGTTGACTTGCCGGCACCGTTTTCACCCAGCAGCGCATGAATTTCACCATGCTCGATGCTTAGTGAAACATCGTCATTGGCCGCCAGATCACCAAACATCTTGACGATGTTTTTGACCTCAAGCAGGGTTCCGGTTTTACTGTTGTTCACGTCTTTGCTCACATAGCCCTTGGAGCGCTACAGTTAAGCCCTTATCGGGGGTCAGCGCATCATTTATTTTCAGCTATCCACCGTTTCAAGCATGATAAGCTGTTATGCAGCGATGGAAACAGTCATCACTTGCCAGATTCTGGTTTTCATCTACTCAATTTTGACAGGACAGGCCAGTTTTCCTGAAGTGATTCCCTTATGATTTGAGACGGGAAACGAAGCGTGGCAACTGGTTCTGCTGCCTGATTGTGGTAAAACAGTAAAAAATCAAAAGCTGTTTTTTACTTTGATGCGTGACCTTGCCGGTGCAAACTGATAAAGATTCTCAAGGATAAATGAGGCCAGTTATTATCATGCGGACAGAAACACCAATAGCAATCAACCTTAAGGACTATCAACCATCAGCCTGGCTGATAGATCATGTCAGTCTGGATTTCAGGCTTGAACCCAATAATACCATAGTATTTGCCCGCACTGATTTTCGCACTAATCCCGAAGCAGATACTGTCGGGGGCAAGCTGGTTCTGACCGGTGAAAATATCAGGCTTAAAAGTATTGCTATTACCGGTATTGCCTTGAATGAAACTGAATATTCTGTCACCGACAAATATCTGATCATTCACGAGCCTCCGCTAGAGCCGTTTACCCTGGAAATTGAAACTGTCTGCAATCCTGAACGCAACACTGCCCTTTCCGGGCTTTACCGCACGGGTGGCAATTATTGTACCCAGTGTGAGGCTGAAGGTTTTCGGCGAATTACCTATTATCTAGACCGCCCTGACATTCTGGCCAGATACCGCACCCGTATTGAAGGTGAAAAGGCCAGTGAACCGGTTTTATTGTCCAATGGCAACAAGGTTCTGGAAGGTGAAGTTGAAGGTAGCGACCGGCATTTCACCATCTGGGAAGACCCGTTCCCCAAACCCAGCTATCTGTTTGCACTGGTGGCAGGCGACCTGGCCAGGGTAAGCGATGAATTCATCACTGCATCTGGCCGCCGGGTAGTGCTGGAAATCTATGTCGAACAGGGCAAGCAGGACCGCTGCGAGTGGGCCATGCAGTGCCTGAAAAACTCGATGAAATGGGATGAGGAAACATTTGGTCGCGAGTATGACCTTGATGTGTTCATGATTGTAGCAGTGTCTGATTTCAATATGGGGGCGATGGAAAACAAGGGGCTGAATATTTTCAATGACAAATATATTCTGGCCAAACCTGAAACTGCTACCGATGTCGATTATGCCAATATTGAAGGCATAATCGCGCATGAATATTTCCATAACTGGAGTGGTAACCGGATTACCTGTCGCGACTGGTTCCAGCTTTGCCTGAAGGAAGGGCTTACGGTTTTTCGCGATCAGGAATTTTCATCTGACATGCGCTCGCGGGCCGTCAAGCGGATCAGTGATGTCAAGCTTTTGCGCAGCCACCAGTTCCCCGAAGATGCCGGCCCGCTGGCACATCCGGTCAGGCCGCAATCCTATATGGAGATCAATAATTTCTACACCGCCACCGTTTATGAAAAAGGTGCCGAAGTTGTGCGGATGATTCATACTATCATCGGCAAGGAAAATTTCCGCAAGGCCATGGATTTGTATTTCTGGCGCCATGATGGCCAGGCGGCAACAGTTGAGGATTTCATTGCCTGTATGAGTGAAGTTTCGGGTAAAAACCTGGATCAGTTCTTCTTGTGGTATGAACAGGCTGGAACTCCAATAGTATCGGCTAAAGGCTATTGGAACAAATCCAGCAAAACCTACCAGCTGACACTGGAGCAAAGCACCAGGGCAACACCGGGGCAACCACAGAAAAAACCGTTTCACATACCAATAAGGATAGGATTGCTGGCTGGAGATGGCAGGCAATATCAGCTGGAAAATGATCTGGTTGAGTTGAAACAGGAAACTGAAACCTTTGAGTTTGAGAATATTGGCGATCAGCCGGTTCTGTCGATAAACCGCCAGTTTTCGGCTCCGGTCAAAATTGTCAGTGAGCGCAGTAATGAGGAGCGGGTATTCCTGCTGCATCATGACAGTGACAGTTTCAGCCGCTGGGAGTGCGGACAGATACTGACCCGCGATATTATCCTTGCAGAAATGAGCAATGGCGGCGATGACAAATTGCTGAATTCATGGTGCATGGCACTGGTCAACATACTGGCAGATAACGGGCTGGAAGATGCTTTCAAGGCCCTGATGCTGCAATTGCCGGGGGAAACCGATATTGCCGGGTTCATTGCTGAAAATGTTGACCCTGACCGTATCCATGAAGCCCGCAACAAGGTAAGTGCAAAGATCGGGGCAATGCTGGAAGCCAGCCTGATGGACATTCAGAATATGGACAGTAACACTGCATATTCGCCAGATGCGGCAAGTTCCGGTGCCAGAGCCTTGAGATATGCCGCACTTGAGCTACTGGGTGCGCATGACAAGCAGGCAACGGCAAAACTGTGTATCGAGCGATTTTCCAGTGCCGGCAATATGAGTGATGAGATTGGTGCTCTTTCAGTTTTGAGCCGGATTGATGTTCCAGAGCGCAATGAAGCTCTTGACAGTTTTTATGACAGGCACAAGGGCGATCCCCTGATTGTCGATAAATGGTTCATCATGCAGGCCCAGGCACCGTTTCCTGAAACCCTTGGCAGGGTTCGCCATTTAATGGACCACCCTGCTTTCAGTTATTCGCGGCCCAATACAATCAGGGCGCTTGCAGGCAGTTTTGCCATGAATAATCCTGTCTGCTTTCATGCAATGGATGGTTCGGGTTATGAATTTATCGGCGATATAATCATTACTCTGGATGCAAAAAATCCGCAGGTTGCTGCCCGTCTGGCATCAGCATTTCGCAGTTGGCGGATGATGGAACCTACAAGGCGCGCCTATGCCAAGGCCACGCTTGAAAGAATCCTTGATACCGACCAGCTGTCGCTGGACAGTTATGAAATAATCAAAAAATCGCTTGATTAATATCCTTTTGCCGTCATGCAAGGGTTTTTTGCCCGAAAACTGCATAGAATACTGGACAAAGCTTTCAAGTTTCGAATCAATAGTAGAAGTTGATTCGCTTAATGCTGGCTGCTTCAAGGTCTGACTGGATAATTCCCTTGTGGATTATATCAGTCGCGTCCCGATAGTCATAAATTTCCGGCTACCAACAGTTGAGGGGAAACTGTTTGTCAAAGACACATTTAGGAGGCCTGTTTGCACGAGACCGCACCATGCGGTTGCCACTGACGCGTGGCTGGACTTCAATTACAGTATCGGAGCGATCCTTGCGCAATCTGGTCACCGGGATGATATTCCTGTTTCTGCTGACACTTGGTCTGGCTCTGGCCATGCAGCTATATACCAACCGCCAGACCCATCTGGTCAAGCATAACAAGCTGTCACAACTATATCTGAAAGTTGCAGCTTCTGATCTTGGTGGAATGTTTGCAACCGGGGTGGCCATGGGGTTAAAGCCGCAAGTGCCAAATTCACAGGACATCAAGTCATCCCTGCCCCCCGACGGCGACAGCGCCGGCAGGCAGTATCTGATTGTCGGTGAAAAGGGCAAGATAATATCAGCATGGCCGGACAAGCAGGAGCTGGTGGGCAAACTGACCAGTCAGATATTGTCGTTTGACGGATTGACAAAGCTGGCCGAGGCACCAGATGGAATTTTCGCCACCCAGCTTCAAAACGGTACCGAAACGTTTGTCGGAGTGGCCAGTCTGCTGCCTTATCCCGGCAATCTGGTGATGATACATACACGTGGTGAAATGCTAAGGGCATGGCGGGAAAATGTAACCCAGATTTCAATACTGTTCGGTGTTACCTTCATGGTTTTGCTGTTATTGGGCGCCGCCTTTCACTGGCAATCATCGCGGGCCGGGGAAGCTGACCAGAATCTGAATATGGTAACCGAACGGCTGGACAAGGCACTGGAGCGGGGCCGGTGTGGCCTGTGGGACTGGAACATGGCACAGGGTCTGATTTTCTGGTCAAAATCCATGTATGAAATTCTGGGACTGGAGCCAAGCAACAAATTGTTGACTTATGGCGAACTGGCCGAGCGTCTGCACCCTGATGATGATCCGATTGATACGCTGGCCGAACAGATGCTAAAGGGTGATCGTCCGGCAATCGATCAGGAATTTCGGATGCGCCATAATGACGGGCACTGGGTATGGCTGCGGGCGCGTTGTGAAATGGCCGAAGCCCCGGGCGAAGAAGCCCCGCATCTGGTCGGTATTGCCATCGACATTACCGAACACAAGAAAAATGACAAGGCCAACAAGGAAGCTGAAACCCGGTTGAAAGATGCTATTGAGAATATTTCTGAAGCCTTTGTCTTGTGGGACAATGACAACCGGCTGGTGATGTGCAATTCAAAATATCAGCAATTCCACAATCTTCCTGCCAGCGCCTGTGTGCCCGGCGCTCCATATTCAAGAGTATCAGAGGCGGCAACCGAACCATCAGTATCACGCAAACGAGTGGTGGAGAACAAAGG
>JALXCV010000026.1 GCA_026990765.1 Hyphomicrobiales bacterium
CTGACCAGTGCCCCATTGATAAAAATCGTTTCACCAGCTCTAAGAGAAATCCTGATAACACCGCTCATAACAAACCATCCCTGATTGCTTTTGATACTGAAATAATATCCTTGAAGCTATCGCTCTCCCCTTGTCTCAAGCGCTCGATTTCCCGAATAATCCATATGCCGACAGAAATAAGATCAGCTTTGAGTTGATCATCAAAGACATTGCGTTCGTCAGTCAAATCCTCAATGAAGAACACCCACATGCGGTGAACAAAGAACTGGGCTTCAACAGCTGCTATTGATGGTATCCCCTGCAATTCAGCGGCCTCCAGCATTTCAATTGCCCGGTCAAAAGCCATAACTTCATTTTCACGTTCGGCCTGACTACTATCATCAACGACTTCCTGATAACTGCTTTGGTACATTGTCTGTTAAACCCTGTTACGCATCTGATGCTTGCCATGACTTACAAATATTTTGCCAATGACAGCCTTTGCAGACGCCCGGTCAAAGTGTATGCCATCTCAAGCTGTGTGCTTAAAAGATTGACTCTTGTTGCTGCTTCATTTGCATCAACATTTTCATGATCCTGAATGAGTTTTTGAAACATGGTCTTTTGAGCATCCAGTCTTTCATCTGCACTCTTTATTCGTTCCTCAACCACACCTATCTCACCGCGCAAGGCACTAAGCTCTCCAATGGCATCACCGGCAACAGATGCTGCCTTGTCCATAACAGTTGCAAACACTGCCTTGTTCTGGTTTTCCAGGCCAAGATCACTTACCATCGTGAATGCCATGGCAAGCTTGCGTATTGCTGACCTGTTGGCACTTACAGAAGTGCGGATTGTTTCAGAAAATGAAATTCGTCCTGTCAGTATCTGGTCAGAAGCTGATGACCAGTTGTTTTTCCATTCAGTTTGCGTAAACAGGTCGGCAAAGGCATTATCAAGGAAATTTTCCATTTGCGCCTGAGTGATGTTTGCAACAGCTGGATCAGATTGCGTAAATCCAAACTCGGCCAGAAATGCTGCATCAACACTCTGTTTTGATGCAGGAGGCGGATTGTCAAAATAATTATCCAGCGGTGCATCATCAGAATTAATGCCGGCAAATACCGACACCCCGTTAACATCTGCATTTATATTGGTGATGAAGGATTTGAAACCTTCATGGGCTGAAGGAATAACCACATTTGCCGGTATCTGGTTTCCACGCGCGGCAACTGCCAGATTCAGCAATGACTGTGCATCTTTGGTTATTGTTGCAAGTGAATTCTGGGTAAAATCGATTCTGGTTTTGACTACCACATTGGTTTTTTTGATAGTCTCGGCCATCATCAGCCTGGCTCGTGCATCAAGAACCATTCCCGTTGTTTCACCAAGCTGATAACCAACATCATCCCAGCGCCCGGAAGATAATTCGGTTTGCGCCTTAACCAGATTATTCTGGATTTTCCCGATGGATAAGGGTGCTACATTGGATGGCACATATATAGGCGTCAGAGTTGACCTCATGAGACTATCTCATTGCTCCCAGCAGGCTGGAATACATCGTATCAATTGCTTTCATCAGCCGGGCCGATGCTTCATAGGAGCGCTCCAGTTCCGTCATCAAGGCCAATTCATTATCCAGATTCACCCCGGTAGAGCGTGAAAGTGCCTGTGAGGTTCTGGCCAGAAGTGCTGAATGATATTCTGATTTGTCTGTGGATGTGGCCCTCAGGTTTTCAAACCATGCAGCCGAAGAATCGGCAAATTGTGTCAGTGACTTGCTACCCCCGATATTTGTGGCAGGATCAAAACTGCGCTGGTCATCCATATTGCTGAACAATTGTGAAAGCCGGTCTGAAAAACCGGCAGCCCCGGTTGTATTGTAGGTATAGGCAGGGTTTCCAGGATCGGAAATTCCTCCATCCCGCAACAGATTCATATTGCCGCCCGCAGCCGGGTCAACATTGGCATTGATAGTGATCTTTCCGGCCAAACCAACAGACACAACTCCAGAAGCTGGAACTGACGGTCCACCATCCCATGTAAACAACCCGGCAGCATCCGGGAGCGCTGGAACAGCACTTTGATCTTTTTCGGCAAATGTCTCGATAAGCCCGCGAGCAATTTCATCCAGCTGATTTTGAAATGTACCAGTCAGATCATCGCGCAATTTTACCAGACCGGACAGACGGCCTGAACCCAACTTCATCATGGCCTTGGACCCGGTTACCATAACTCCGTCAACAAAGACCTGGTTGCCAGAAGTGGTTGCGGAAAAAACACTTGTTGGCGTAAAGGAGACAGTTCTTGGCTTGTCCTCATACAAAACCGCCCCGCCACCAGCATAGATAGAAACATTATTGTTGCTGCCGGTCACCGTAGTAATATCAAGCTCTTCAGACAGGCTGGACAGGGCAGCATCACGGGCATCAAGATAGGATGCCAGATCACTGGCTGAACCTGCACCTCTGACAATCGCGCTATTGGCAGTATGATATTGCTCCAGCAAGGAATTTATGCGGTTGACCGAACTGGAGATCTGGGCATCTGTCTGCGCCCTTGTCTGCTGCACAATTCTTGTAGCTTCATTAAGCCCGCGTGCCACTGCCGAGGCCGCAGCAACAGTATTTTCAGCTATGACTTGATCATTGGGCAGACTGGAATAGGAATGCAAGGCAGCCTTGAACTTGGCAATCAAAGCACTTGGAGAAGTCTCATTTTCAGGGTCGCCAATTATGCTTTCAAGTCTGGACAATCCATCCACAATGGCCTTGCTGCTGGTACTGTCAGATGTTGTGCTGAAAAAATGCCGCAAGATCGAATTGTCACTGGCCCGGATAACTGAGACATCATAAACCCCGTTGCCCTCAGCCCCTGTCGTTTGCGTAAGGCGTCTGGTGTAATTGGGATTGTCAACATTGGCTATGTTTTCTGCAGTTACCGATGTCTGCAGCGATCTGGCTGCAATCGATGATCGCATGGCATTAAAGGCGGTTGTCAAATTCATCATGAATCACGCTCCAGCTTGAACAATTAGCGCTTCAGGTTGACCACAACATCCATAAGCTCTGAACCAGCCTGGAACACTTTGGAATTTGCCTGATAGCCTCTTTGGGCCTCAATCATCTCGGTCAGCTCTGTCGCCAGATCAACATTTGACTGCTCTTTTGCCCCGGAAACGATACTCCCGCGACCATCGGATTTGGCATATCCCATCGATACTTCACCAGAATTGTGGGTGGGCTGGAAAACATCGCCGGGCAGCATTCGCAAATTATTGGGGCTGACTACGGTCGCAATTGGGATCCTGTAGGTTTCAACCCGCGAAGAATCACCAAAGACCGAATACATCGAACCGGCATCATCAATTTCAAGCAGTTTGAAACCGGATGCGGCATTCCCATCAACATTTACATCAAGCACAGTAAAATTGGCCGCCAGCTGACTTGTATCCCTGATGTCAATCTCCAGATTGGCACCATTTGGCACTGCAACGGTGAAACTGTCTGGACTTGCTGCAGTCAGCTGGCCATTTGCCGGATCGAAATGCAAAGTCGCAGTCGTCAGAGCCGCTGATGAATATGGAAATCCACCATTTGCTGCTGCATCAGATTGTGAATAAACAGCAAGCTCCCAAGTACTGTCAGCTGTTTTGGAATAATAAATATCAATGATTTCCTGATTGCCAAGATTATCATAACTGACCAGAGAAGTTTTTGAGCTGAATTTGGCAAGTGGATTATTTGTCGAGGGCAATTCACCTGCAGCTACAATATCGGCGCCAGAATCCACATTCACCTTTAGCCTGCCGGTCTGCGATGGCCTGGCTACCAGATTGGTTTCAGACATTTTGACCTTGGTCAGCCCGCCAAATCCGTTTGCAATGGGAGATGGGCTGGCTCCTCCAGCCAGATCATATCCCAAAAGATAAAATCCTCCAGCATTTACCAGATAACCATCAGCATCGGGAATGAATGAACCAGCCCTGGTCAGTTTGGCCGTGCCAGTCTGGTCTTCAACAACAAAGAACCCGTCACCGCGAATAGCCAGATCTGTAGTGGATTCAGTATATTTGAAACTTCCCTGCTCATTCACCGCCCGGCGCAATCTGGTATCTACACCACCTGATATATATTCCCCTGTGACTGATTGCGGGATTCTTGAGGAAAATTCAGTTTCAGCTCGCTTGTAGCCGGTAGTATCAGAATTTGCGATATTATCGGCAACAGCAGACAGCTTGTTACCTTGAGCATGCATACCGGAAACCCCGGTTCTCATTACATTTCCAATACCCATTCAAATCTCCGATAATATAGAATCACCCCTCAATCAGACCCGAGCAAGCTTGTGCTGGGCTTACTTGCAAACCCTGCGACAAGGCACGCATCCGGTTCAGCAAGGCCGCGGTGTGTTCAGACAGTAACCAAGATAGCGTTTGGAATCGATCGGATCATATCCGAGCATCTGGCGTAATTTTTTGCGCAATTTGGAAATATGACTTTCAACAACGCTTTCTTCAACTTCAACCTCAAACAACCCGTAAACAACATTGAACATCTGGGTCTTGGTAATCCGCTTGCCCTTGTTTCTGACCATATGTTCCAGAATACGATATTCCCGGCGCGGCAATTGCAGAGGCTTGTCACCGATAATTGGAGGGCGTCCATCTGAAAAAATCCGGATATCTCCAGCTGTAATTTCCGCAGATATGGAACTGCTCCGATTCATAATGGCGCTGACCCTTGCAAGAATCTCCTTCACATGCACCGGTTTTTTAACCACATCATCAACGCCTGAATTAAACAGATGCAGGATATTTTGAAGGCTTGGATTATCACTCATTGCAATAACCGGCGCCCTGGTCAGATTCTTGATCTGGGCTGGCAGGGACAAAGGCTCTATATCCCCGGACAACAAAAACGCTTCTACAGCCTCAAGGTCCTTTTTTGAAACTGAATTCAGCCATTCCATGAAATCTTCAGGAGCAAAACCTGCAGAAGACATGCCTTCACGACTAAACCCTGAACGGTAACCATGGATAACCAGATTACGCTCATCAACAATAACAATCATGTCTCAACTCCCCAGTTA
Organism: Hyphomicrobiales bacterium; assembly: GCA_026990765.1. Classification (GTDB taxonomy): domain Bacteria; phylum Pseudomonadota; class Alphaproteobacteria; order Rhizobiales; family Aestuariivirgaceae; genus JALWJW01. The sequence continues at coordinate 5,071 of JALXCV010000026.1, forward strand.
ATACTTTGTTAAGCGAATCATCTGATTAGAATCCGAGCACAAGTTACCCACAGCTGTTAGAACATGCAGTTGCCTTGATCAGAACTATCAGTATTATATTTGGGTTGTTTTTTGATTCGCTTCTTTATGGGGTAGATGGCTAAACACTGCAAAAAGCGCAGCATCACCACCTGGACAAGCCCTCACTGTGGCTTTGTTTTTACTGCAAAAACAACTAGTTACAGAATTCTCTCGAGTTGGCTGTCCAGTTGCCATAGCCACTGGCTACAAGGTTTTTGATTACCGTGCAAACATATCTTTTTTGAGCAACCAGATTGTCAGGCCCGGCATGATAACGGGCTGCGGCAAGTGTCCATGAACCTTCGCGCAAATATAAACGTTTCAGATAGCGGGCTGCATAATCAACATTTTTCCTTGCATCCAGCATATCCATGACAGAATTGAACTGATCTGCATGGTAGTGATGATTTATCTGCAGACAACCAAGATCAATCAAAGTCTTGCCAGCCTGCCTTGCCTCTATAAAAATTTTATACGCTTCCTCGGCGCTGTCGGGATAATAAGCCTTTCCCGATACATTAACTGCATATGGGTGAAGCTTTTCACCCTTGCCGGTTTCCGTCATGCCAATAGAAAACAATATCCCAAGTGGCACTCCATGGGCTTTGGCACTGGCCACCATGTAACTTTCACAAACATCTTTGCCAGAGGCAAATGCTGTGTTGTTACAGGTAAAGACTATCACCATCAATAACGGGATGATTGTCATCATTATCATTTTCCTGGTGTGAATGACCATCATTCCATCTGTGCTCCCTGTCACTGTAACTTGCCTGATCTTGCATTTTATCATCAGCAAAACTGCCTGCCTGTGATTGCTGGCCGGCTGGATTTTGATCCTGTCCCCTTTGGATATTAGCTGCATCTGGAACCGTTATTCTTATGGTCAGATCATCGGGTGATATGCCAGACAGATGGATCTGTTTTGCAAGCTGGGTGATCTCACTTTTCAACCGGTTTGCCATATCGACAGTTGACGGTTCCAGAACCACCTTCAGGCCAGCACCTTCCTTGACAAGCCGGGCCGATACTGTCCCCAGATTTTCTGGATGCAGAGTAATATGCAAATGTCTTGCAAGCTTTGCTTCACCTGTACGCATCTGCCAGAATTGTTCAGGAATTACTGATGCAGTCCTGTTTGTTTTCGTGGCAGTATCAAGCACGCCTGCAATTGCGCTAGCTATCTGCTGTGCAGGATGAACAGTCATTTCCGGCAAAACATGTCTTTCCTGGCTGGTATGAGAGACATTAACCTGCATTTCAGTCACCAGCCGGGTTACCTGTTTTTTCGGCCCCAAAACTGCTGCTGACATTTTTTCAATTATGGGTCTAGCCTTGATATTCTTATGGCTTTCAAGAGCAGGTTCAACTTGCCCTTGTGGTGTTTGCCTGAACAATTCCTGCATGGTCTTGTCAACTCTGACTTTGGTCAACATGTTGGCAGACCTTGCGGTTAATGGCCCTGTTTTGCCCTTGTCAGTTTTTCTGGCAGGATTTGCTTCTGCTGCAACAAGTGGAACTTTTGCGATATTGAGCGAATATTGCAGCTTTTCCTGTAACTTGTTTGAGGCAGGCATTGTGGTTTCAGCAACAATTACGGCATTCATCATCAATTCATTTGTTTCAACTGCTTCTGGTGCCTGATCTGCATTTTCAGCTTGTTTATTATTCCCCGGCAACCCGGTTGATAATTCTGCCCTGCCCTGACCTGAATATAATTGTGCATTCCTGCTGACAGATTGCGATACCTGCTCGGTTGTATCTGTTGTTGCCTGTTCCAGGTCATCCAGATCATTTACAGCCTCATTTAATATATTACCTAATACATTACCGGCCTCATCTGCCCCTTTCCCGGTCTTGACGAGATATTCTGAAAACCGGAGTTGCTCGTCTGACGAAACAGGCATTTCCTGACTGGTTTTCTTCAAGCCTTTCATATTGTTTGCCGGCGCAGATGTGGCTGGTTTTGGCGGCAACATTGTACTTATGTCATTTTGCATATTCAGTATTCACCCTAAGTAACCTGTTTGCCTGCACAAGTAATTGCTCTGCTCTGGCAACAGCCTTTGTCTTGTAAACCAGTTTGTTGTCCTGACGCTTGTGCTTTGAACCAGGCTCCAGATCTTCAACATCTGGCCAGTTGGTATTTTCAATATTGTCCAGCAACATAAGGGCTGTTCGCAATATATCCCGGTCCTGTTCATCAAGCCTGGTGCTATCAATTCTTTCCAGCAAATGTCTGGCTTCCTCCAGTTTTTCCAGAACTACATTTGCAGCACCCAGATAAAGCCTGGTTCTGGCAATGAAAGAGGGTGAATCGGGCACCAGACCTATTGCCTTTTGCCCGGCATATTCAGCCAGATGCAGCTTTCCCTCCAAAATAGCTGCTCTGGCAATTGTCAAAAAAATCACCGCCTGGTTTCTTCTGGAAAACCTTTTGGCAATAGTGCCTGCCTGATGCAGGAACTGTTTGTGATCTCCATTTGCAAACCGCACAACGTAATATGTAAACCGTGTAATGAAATCATCGACATAATAAGAGCGGTTAAACCGCCGCGAATATGCAGATGACAATTTCAGGAATAATTGCTTTTTGCCCTTTTCTCCAGCTATGGCAACCGAGCGCCTGAGTGCTGCTTCTTCCAGCAATGTTCCCGGTTTCAAAAGCTTCACCAGATTTAGCAATTCGATTGACTTGTCATTCTTTTCCCCCTGGTGCAAGGCAGCCTTTACCATGGCCAGTTGAGCGGCAACATTATAGTTGAATTCATCAAGAACCAACGGCTCCAGTAACTCGCTGGCTTTCCTGCGATCACCGGTCACAAAGGCCAGCGCCCCTTCCAGGAGCCCTTCTGGCAGATTTGGCCTGTTCTTGATTTTCAAAAGCTCAAAAATCTTTTTGGGATTGCCACCGCTCAGCATGAATATCAGCAAGGCTTCGGCATTTTTCCTTTTTTGCCAGACAGAATTTTTAACTTTTGAAAAATCCCTGGCCATGAGTTCAAGCATTTCACGCTGTGCCTGATGAGCCTGACTATTTCCGTGCACAACCTGATCCTGCAATTTTTGCAATGCCAGAATATAGTTATATGGCTCAAGATTTTTACCCTGGCATGGCTGGGCCATGATAACAGCAAGGGCAAAAGCCGAAACAAATCCACTTTTCAACAATCTGATCATGACTTGTCCAGCAGCAATATTTCAATACGTCGGTTACGGGCGTCAAACGGTTTGGAAGGTATCTTTAATTGCTTGTCTGCATAGCCCTCAACCCTGACAAACCTGTCTTCGGGCACCTTGCCCCTGACAAGCATGAACCTGGCCACCTGGGCCCGCGCTGATGAAAGTCGCCAATTATCATATTTGTCAGAATTGAATGGACGGGCATCAGTATGTCCCCTGATAACAATTTTGCCTTTTTTACCGGCAAGTATCCTGGCCATTTTCTCCATGAACAGCACAAGTTCTTTTTTGGGTCTGGCCGAAGCAATATCAAACATCCCGAAATTTGCATCATCGGTCAGGGAAATAAGAATACCGTCCTTTACCGCTGTTACCTTGACCTGTGGATGTTTTTCCATGGAGCCTTTGCCAATTTGTGCCTTGATCTGCTTTTTCAATTCCTTGATCCGCAGTGTCTTTGCAGCAGGCTTTCCGGCAGCGGCGGTTTTGGTTTTTGGTTTTTCCAGTGCCTTCACGGACTTTGCATCAGCCTTGTTCTGTTTGGCTTTTTTTATCTCTTTTTCCGACAGATATTGCTTGTCCTTAAACTTTTTCCGGGGTTTGTCTGCAATCTGCTTTGCCGGTTTTTCAATCTTTGCCTGTGCTGTCTTGAATTTAAAAAGTTCCTTTGCTGCAAGCCTTGCTTGTGATTTTTCATGCCCTTTCTCATCGAGCTTTTTCTCCAAAGGTTTTTTAACCTGCCGGTCCGCCCTGACTGTACCTTCATCAATCTTTAAAAGCTTCCAGGACTGGGGAGAAAAAGGATCCTTGTATTTGAAAGTGGTTTGATATTTATCATCAGCCGAATTGCTGCCTGTCATTTTACCTATCTGATTGATGCCAACCGAACTACCGGCTATCTCATCAAGTGTCTTTATCGGTTCACGAAACAGCGCTTCTTCCTTGTCAAGATTTTCATGTTGTTTTTCTTGCTTGCCCTGCTTGTCTTCCTGCTTGCTGTCTTTGGTTGAATCATTTTCTGCTCCATCCTTTTCAGGCACCTTTTCAACTGTGCTTGACTTGCCTTTTTTATCATCCAGACCACGCGGGCTTGCATATGAATCAACAAGCTTTACAGGATTGAAATAACTGGCAACCTGTGATCTGGTTTCCTCATTGGCTGCATTGATCAGCCACATGACCAGAAAAAACGCCATCATTGCCGTCATGAAGTCAGCATAGGCAATTTTCCACACACCACCATGATGACCCTCATCAGCATGGCGCTTGCGCTTGATTATGACAATTTCAGGAACAATCTTGTCGTCGTCTGACTTATCACTGCTCATCTTCATCCCCCCAGGCAATTATGCTGGACCAGGATTCAAGAGAGGAACGAATCCACACCTTGTCGCTCTTGACAGTAACCTCGGCACTATCATCGGGATGACAGCTGATAATAGATGACCTGTCCGCCAGTTTTGCATTTATGGCTTCAAGTACTTTTTCTGGCCCGTGCAGGGTAATTTCACCAGTTTCAGCTTCACGCAATATCTTGCGAATAATCCCGGCCAGTTCGTCAATGATTTTCTGCTCTGCAAGCTTAGAGACAAAACTTTCCAGAATATCACAAACTGCATTGGCAATATTGGTTTCAATCCCGGAAATACCTTCATCCAGCTGTTTGCAAAGTCTTTCACACAAACCGTTCTGCAATTCTTCTATGCGTGCTTCATATTCATCAGTGAGACTTGATTTTTCCTCTGCGAGCCTGACTTGAAACTCTGCTTCCAATTGCTGCCTTAGCTGATCCAGAGCAATTTCAATCTGCCTGTCACCAGGCACTTCCGGCTCAGTTGACAGCAAAGGTTCATCCAGCTGTGGTGAAACCATGATTTCGTCAGTGTTTTGCACGACTTCAACCGGTGGAATATCAGTTATTACTGATGATTCTGTAAAATCTTCAAGATATGTGGAGATCGGAACTAGCTTCATGCCGGACTTTCTTCATATACCCATTTCTTCAGAGCATTGGCGGCCTTTTCCTCGTCAAACTCGATCATTTGTTCGAGCCGTTTCATGGGAACCTGTGAAACCTGTCCTGTGACATCTTCAATCAGGTTCTCTTCCGGTTCCATTGCCATATTCAGTGGCGACATCATTTCACCACCCCCATCAAGCGAGGCAAGTGAATCCATTTCACCAGATGAAGCAAGCGAATCCAGAGACTCAAGCGCTGCCGGTGAGCCGAGATTTTCCAGTTCAGGCAAGCCCCCAGCTTCATCAGGCTGATTATCAATTTGCACAAGCGCCCGGGTGGCCGGCCTGATACCAAGGAAAATGACCAGCAAGGTAACTGCCAGAATGACAAATCCGTTAAATACCCCGGGTATCAGCCGGTACAGATGCGACATCAAACCGGGCGGCTCAACCGGCTCCAGCTGACTGCTGCCAGACATGAAATTGACCAGCGTAACATCAATTTTATCGCCACGGGTCTTGTCCAGCCCCGCAGCTGTTGATATCAGCTGTTTCAGTTCATCCTTTTGTTTTTCCAGAATTTGCGGCGTTGGCTTGCCGTCAATTGTGGACTCAAATACTTTTCTGTTGACCACCGCTGCTATTGATATTTTCTTGACAAGATAGCCATCACCCTGTGTAGCTACAGTCTTTGAGCTGATTTCATAATTGATCAGCTTTTCTTTTCTTTCCTTGTTTTCGCTGTTTTTCTTGCCACCTGGTGTATCAGACCCGGTAGCTGGTATTTCCTTTTCAATACTTGCTGAAGCTGTAGAACTGGAATTTTCAGCCGAACCCTTTTCCTTGATTTCACGAATTGATCTTTCAACCCGTGAAGCCGGGTCATAAGTGGTTTCCTTGATACTGCGCTTATCTGTATTCAACCGGACAGCTACTGAAACCTGAAAATTCCCTATTCCCAGATAGGGGGTAAGGGTAGAGTTTATGTTTTCCTTGATTTGCTTTCCTGCTGCCATTTCCAGACTGACCAGTCTGGCCGGGGCAAGCGACTGTTTGTCATCACCAGAAGCCAGCAAGGATCCATCAGTATTCATCACCGTTACCGCATCAATATCAAGACCGGGCACAGCAGCAGCCACCAGATGTCGTACTGCTTCAGCAGATGACATTGAGTAAGAAGAATCCGTTCTGATTACGATTGAAGCTGATGGTTTTGTACTATTGCGCCTGAATGATCCATTTTTCGGCATTACAATATGAACTCTGGCAGCTTTTACCCCTTGCAATAATTGTATGGTTCTGGCGACTTCACCCTCCAGCGCCCGTACAAGAGTTACTTGCTGCATGAATGATGTCAGTCCCAATGACCCCATATTGTCGAACAGCTCATACCCAGCCTTGGCACTTCGCGGCAAATTCTTTTCAGCCAGCAGCATTCTTGCCCTTGAAGTCTGACCATACTGAACCTTGATGGTCTTGGCATCTTCAGACACATCAAAATCTATATCTGTTTCTTTCAGGACCGTGCCGATTGCCGCCACATCCTGCGAATCCAGTCCGGTGTACAAGGTTTCAAATTGTGGTCTCGTCAGATACATGCTGGAAACCGCAATTAACAGGAACACCGCAATACCGACAAATGCCAGTATGGCTATTTTCTTGCCACCAAGCTTGCCAATATTACTCACCAAATTGCGAGATTGTTCAAGCCAACTCATAAAAACCCCTGCAATTGAGATTAGTCAGGTTATCATGCCGGTTCTCAACCAATTGTGCATGAAACACCGCGACACCAGATAGTCACTCATTGCTTCCAGCCTTTCGAAGCAGAAACAATACATGCTGCGATTTTCGCTGCTCTAGCTTGCGTGGGGATTGCCAAATAAAAAGGGCCATGGTGAAACAACCATGGCCCTGATATTTTTGTCTGTCAGTTTAACTGTTATCTGAACAGTGACAATATGTTCTGGCTTGAAGAGTTGGCGATACTCATTGCCTGAACACCAAGTTGCTGTTGAACCTGCAAGGCTTTAAGACGAGTTGATTCTGCATTCATATCTGCATCAACCAGCTGGCCAACACCTCGTGTCATTGCATCAGACAGGTTGGAGACGAAGTCTTTTTGCATATCAATACGCTTGGAAGCAGCACCAAGCTTACTGGCAGCTGTGGTCATTGATTTCAAAGCACCATCAACAGTACCGATGATTTGATCAAGGTCGGCCAGGTCATTTGCACTGTCGGTATAAGAAGCGATTGTCAAGGTTGCAACAGAATAGGTTACATTACCATTTGTTGTAGTGCTTGTATGATCAAGAATACCATCGCCAGCCGCATTGGCATCATATAGTTCAATGTTTGAAGTATCAACATTGATGGTTCCAATGCTGACGCCGGTTGAAGTGCGTGAGAATGAAGCAACTACTGATTTAGTTGCATTATATCCAGCTGCACTTGAATCAACTGACAACCAGTTTTCACCGGAGAAATTGGCGGATTTTGCAATTGAAACCAGCTGATTTTGCAATTCATCAACTTCTGACTGAATAGCGGCGCGATCAACCCCTGGTTCGCGTGCCGCAACCAGCTTGGACTTGATTTCATCTACAACCTTGATACTTGCATCCATGGCGGTATAAGCCACATCAACAGTGGCAGCGCCAAGGCCAAGCGCATCGGTTACAGTTCCAAGTGCCTTGGTGTCTGAGCGCATTGTGGTTGCAATAGACCAGTATGCTGCACTGTCAGAAGCAGTTGCAACTCTGTACCCGGTGGCAATCCGCCCCTGGGTAATATCCATATTCTTGTTTGTTTGATTGAGTGATTGCAGCGCCGTCATTGCTGAGGCATTTGTCATGATACTCGACATGTTATATGTTCCTTACTCACTAACTTACTGGGTGAAAAAAAATACTATGCTTTTGGGAAGAACATATCGGGTTCACACCGACATAACGGGGCGGCATCATGCCTATGGTGGTTAGCTCTCAAGCTTCCAATCCGTCATGACTACAGCTTATATACAGTACAAATTAAAAAAATGTAAAATAATACAAAAAACCGTGGTGAAGGTTCACCACGGCTGTTATTTTGCTGAAAATCCTGTGATTATTTGAAGAGTGACAGGATATTCTGACTGGATGAGTTGGCAATGCTCAAGGCCTGAACACCAAGCTGCTGTTGTACCTGAAGTGCCTTGAGGCGAGTAGATTCAGAATTCATATCCGCATCAACTAGCTGGCCAACACCGCGAGTGATGGAGTCCATCAGGCCGGAGATGAAGTCTTTTTGCATATCAATGCGTTTCTTGGTGGCACCAAGATTACTGGCAGCAGTGGTCATGCTCTTGAGGGCACCATCCACAGTACCGATAATCTGATCCAGGTCAGCCAGATCATTTGCAGTATCTGTGTAAGTTGCAATAGTCAAAGTGGCTACAGAATAGGTAACATTACCATTTGTAGTAGTGCTTGTATTGTCAAGAATACCTGAGCTGCCAGCATTTGAATCATATAGTTCAACAGTTGCCGTATTGATGTTGATGGTTCCGATAGATACTCCAGTAGCTGTACGGGTGAATGATGCCACGACAGATTTTGTTGCATTGTAACCGGCAGCACCTGAATTAACTGACAACCAGTTTTCACCGGAAAATTCAGCCGATGAAGCAATAGAAACCAACTGGTTCTGCAATTCAGTTATTTCTGACTGTACTGCTACCCTGTCAACACCAGGTTCGCGTGCTGCCACCAGTTTGGCTTTTATTTCATCAACAACATGAATACTTGATTCCATTGCAGTATATGCAACATCAACAGTTGCAGCGCCAAGGCCGAGCGCATCGGTTACTGTGGCCAGCGCCTTGTTGTCAGAGCGCATGGTCGTGGCGATTGACCAGTAAGCGGCACTATCAGAAGCTGTGGCAATTCTGTAGCCGGTAGAAATCCGCCTTTGAGTGGTTTCCATTCTGTCATTGGTTTGGTTCAGCGTCTGCAGTGCAGTCATAGCTGATGCGTTTGTCATGATACTCGACATGTTGTAAGTCCCTTGTCACTAACAATTCTAAATTTTGGGGAGAAAAAACATATCGGGTTCACACCGACACAGCGGGGCGGCATCATGCCTTTGGATACATACCCTGCTTGGGTTCCAATCCGCTATATTATGGTTAATAAACAATGCAGGTTAAAATAACATTAATCATGTTTATTAATCAAAGCAAACCGGATTTTATTTCTGCTACAGGCTGATTTTTCCTCCAAAACCGCTGAAATTGCCAATATTCCAGACTGTCTGTGACATGTTCCAGATTAAAAGAATGATCTGACCAGACCACCAACAAGAAGATTCCAGCCATCAATCAGGATAAAAAACAATATCTTGAACGGTAGTGAGATCACGGTAGGCGGCAACATCATCATGCCCATTGACATGGTGATGGTTGCTACAATCAGGTCAATAACCAGAAATGGCAAAACAATAAGAAAGCCTATCTCAAAGCCGCGTCTCAATTCTGAAATCATGAAAGCCGGGATCAGGATCCGCAAATCAGTTTTATCAGCAGTGCCTGTTTTGGTATCCTTGTTTCCGCCAAAGCTGCGTTCAGCTATATCTTGAAACATGTTGATATCTTTTGCCCTGACATGATCAAGCATGAAGCTGCGAAACGGCGTCACCACATTCTCGACAGCCTGGGACTGGGTGATCTTTTCTTCCATCATTGGCCTTATGCCCGTCTGCCAGGCCTTGTCGAATGTTGGCACCATAACAAAGAAGGTCATGAACAGCGCCAGAGAAATCATGATCAGGTTTGCAGGTGTCGTCTGCAACCCCATACCTGAACGCAGGAAAGACAAGGCCACAATGATCCGGGTGAAGCTGGTAACCATGATCAACAGGCCAGGAGCCAGCGACAAAACCGTCAACAGGGCGATCAACTGCACCATTCTGCCAGTTGCCATCCCCTGCATGGGAGCCAGCATTTCGCCAAAATCAATAGTCTGGGCGCTGACCGGCTCAACCATGGCCAGGAACAACAAAACAGTTACAAGCAGTCTCATTCGACCACCACAGAGCTTATTACAAATTCCAGAATATGACCTTTTGACCTTGTTTTGGCCCGCTCATTAAGGTCATCGCGCAAATATGCAAGTCCACTTGGCCCTTCAAGGTCCATAAGAGTAAGTGTTCGAAGATATGCCAGTGTATCTTGTGAAACCTGGGCCGAAAGTTCATCAAAATCCAGTTCAGCCTGACTGTCGACAATAATTGCACCTTCAAGCCGCACCCATGATGCAAAATCAGGATTTGCCAGATTGGTTACGATTGGTTTCAGGGTTTTTACAATCTTGTTGCCAATATAGGGTTCGGCAACCGGCTCTGGTGTTTTTGCTACCGGCTTTTTCTCATCCCCGGTTTTGGGGATGATAGTTGAAAACTTGAACCCCAGACCGGCACCTGCAACCATAGCCACCATGGTTGCCACCGCCACCCCGATTATCAGGCCTTTCATTGAACCTTTCTCGGTCTCGATGCTGGATATTACTTCTTTTTTGGCCGCCATGTTACACCTGACTAGAAAGGATTGATCATATCAAGTAACTGCTGGCCAAATCCTGGCTGCTGAACTTCCATGGAACGTCCACGTCCGCCATATGAAATTCTTGCTTCTGCAATTTTTTCATATGAAACAGCATTGGCATCAGAGACATCTTCAGGCCGTACAATACCGCCAATTGACAAGATCCTCATTTCATAATTGACCCGAACTTCCTGGGTTCCAGATATGATGTAATTACCATTTGGCAACACATCAGTAATTACCGCGGCAATGGAAAGCTTGATCCTTTCAGACCGTGCCACTGAACCTGATCCATCATATTTATTGGCACTGTTGACATTTGAGTTGACTGAACCGTTAAAAGTTTCAGCCAGCAAATAGTCTGATCCGTCAAATGAAAAATCAGCCCCAAGCCCCCATTTGTTTTTGGCATCACGCGAACGCTTGAACTTGTTATCCAGACTGGCGCGGTCATTGATCTGAATGTTGACCGTCAGCACATCCCCTACAGATTTGGCCCGCTGATCATGAAAAATGCTTTCCTTGTTTCCAGGCCACAATGAATAATTAACCGGTTTGACCGGTTTTTTACTGAGCGACATTGGTTCGATCCGCGGCGCCAGTTTCAAACCGGAACCAACAGGTGTCATTTCCGGCACCTGACTTATCTCACTGATTGAAGCGCAGCCGGTTAGCATTAAACAGCAAAACAGATATTGTGCAATTCGCATCAGTTTGTTTCCCTGTTACTGGCACTTTTGGTTGCTCCAACCATAATCCTGATCAACTGGCTGGCATTTTCAGGCTTCATTTCATTGAGAATGGCACTTGATTCACTGGCTTTAAGTTTTACCAAAAGCGAAACCGCGGTATCGTAATCCATTATGGAAATCTGCGCCGAGGCTTTTTCCGGGTCCATTTTTGAGTAGATTTTCACAAGTGTATCCGTCATTTTTTCAATAAATTCTTCGCGCCGCTTCACCCATTTTTCCAGCTCCAGCTTTTTCTTTTCAAGCCGTTCACTTGCCTGTTTGAGCTGTTTTTCCATTTTGGTGATAGTTTTTACCTGCCAGGCAAATTTGGCATCGTGAACTGAATCACTATTATTGTAGCAATATTTTTGAAAATCCCTTTTGAACTGGGGGGTCACAGGACGAAATATCGGCGGAATTTCTTTTTCGTGCTTCTTTTCCGCTTCCGGTTTTTTCTGATTAGCCTGCACCACTTGCCCTGACATGACCAGCATGACCGACAATAAAACCAGAATATATTTACCACCCTTTTTGCCCATCACTGTACCACCAGATCAGCCTGAAGTGCGCCAGCGGTCTTTATCGCCTGCAAAATTGCAATTACACCTTTTGGTTTCAATCCAATACTGTTCAACCCCGAAACAAGCTCATAAAGATCAGTCCCTTCAAATATGGCCAAACTGCCGCCAGTTTCCTTGCCCGATATGAATGTCTGGGGGGTAATCACGGTCTTGCCATTTGAAAACGGGTTGGGTTGTGAAACTCGCGGATCTTCTGTTACTCGCACAGTCAGATTGCCATGTGTTGCCGCAACTGTTGAGATTTTCACCTGTGAGCCAATAACAACAGTCCCGGTCCTTTCATCAATGACCACCCGGGCCGGGGCGTCAGGTGTAACTTTCAAATCACCAATTTCTGCAATGAACCTTATCACTGAAACCTGATTGGGGCGCTTCAGGATGATAGTACGCATATCAACCGGCCAGGCTATGGTTGCACCATATTTTCGCCACCCATACCGGTTTATGGTTTTTGAAATTGCATTGGCTGTCTTGAAATCAGGATTGCGCAATTCAAGCATAAGCTTGCTTTTCTTGTAGAAATCTCCGGCAATTTCTCTTTCGATTATGGCTCCGTTAGGAATTCTGGCGCTGGTTGGAACACCCTGGGTGATACTCTCGGCTGCACCTTGCGTTACAAAGCCGGTTACTGTCAGCGGTCCTTGAGCTACTGCATAAATCAGCCCATCGGCAGCTTTTAGAGGAGTAAGCACCAAAGAGCCGCCTACAAGTGAGCTGGAATCGCCCAAAGAAGATACATTGACATCAATTTTTGATCCCTTGTGAATAAAGGGGGGCAAGGTTGCCGTTATCATCACACTGGCAACATTCTTTGTCTGGGAGGTGGATTTTTCATATTTGGCACCAAGCTTTTCAAGCATGGATCGCAAAGACTGTTCTGTAAAAGGAGAGTTCCGCAGATTATCACCAGTACCCTGCAAGCCAACCACCAGACCATACCCGATAAGCTGGTTTTCCCGGACCCCGTTTATGGTCACTATATCTTTGATACGCACAGCTGACAGCGCATCACCAGCACCTGCAACAAGCAGGAGCATCAACAGGAAAAGACCATGACGGTTCATTTTTTCGGCACCTCAACCGATCCATTTGGTTTGACAACACCCACAACCTGCAGGCCACTATCAATATTGCGAGTTCGCACAACTTGCCCTGCCTGCCCATTCTGCAAGCAAATAGCCTTGGTCAATATGGTCAGGGCACCTGATGAATATCGCAGCGTAACAATCTGGCCGCTACGAACAACAAATGCTTCTCTAAGGGCATTTTTAGGTATGGCCCGGCCACTGACCAGGGTCCGGCGGGCAACTTTTCCGATAATATCACCAGCCGATTTCATCAGATTGGTTCTGGCAACATATCGGTCAACAAATCGGCCATCCCTGAGCATGTCTCCGGTTATTACCTCACCTGGATAAATTGTAACGGCAGGAACGGGTAAAATACCAATTGCCAGCCCCTGGTTTATCAATCCAGCAGACAGAAAAACCGTGGCAGTGACTAATATTTTTACCCGGCGTTTCATATTATCTTATTCCCTTGGCAACCGTACTTGCCATTTCATCAACTGCCTGAATGACTTTGGAGTTCATCTCATAAGCTCGCTGGGCTGAAATCAGTTCGGTTATTTCCCGCACCGGATCAACATTGGAATTTTCCAGATAGCCCTGATTTATCGTGGCAAAACCGGGATCACCGGGAACTCCGCTTATCGGGGAACCTGAAGCTGCGGTTTCACGAAACAGATTGCCGCCCATGGGATCAAGACCGGCATCATTGGCAAAGCTTGCCAGTTGCAGTTGCCCAAGTTCCTGTAACTGGGTCTGGCCATCAATTCGTGCCAGTACCTGACCGGAGCGATTGACAATCACTTCCAGCGCATTTTGCGGAATGGTAATTTCCGGTTGTACCAGATATCCATCAATGGTTACCAGTTGACCGGTTGCGCTCTTGTTGAAAGTTCCAGCCCTGGTGTAAAGGGTCTCGCCTGATGCACCTGTTATCTTGAACCAGCCATTACCGGTCAGGGCCATGTCAAGCCGGTTGGAAGTATGAACCAGTGCCCCTTGCATATGCAATTTGCGGATAGCTGCAGAACGCACCCCCAGCCCCAGTAATGCGCCTTCTGGAACAGGGTTTTGCCCACCACGATTTGCAACCCCGGCAAGCCTTTCAGCCTGATAGATAAGATCGGTAAATTCTGCTCTTGCCCGCTTGAAACCGGTGGTATTTATATTGGCAATATTATTGGCAATAACCTCAACATTCAATTGTTGGGCTGCCATTCCTGTTGCTGCAATTGCTAAAGCTCTCATATCTAGTCCTATATCGCCATCCGGGTTATTTCCTGATAGGCAGAAACCACCTTGTCACGCACAGCTATTGTCGTTTGCAAGGCCCGCTCGGCTGCCATGACCTGATCCACCACCTGTTGTATTGAAGCCTTGCCGTTTATCCCGGCAATTGCAGTTGCTTCACTTTTATACAGGCTGCTTACAGTTTCAGTTGCCACATTCTTTAAAACTTCATCAAAGCCGCCGGGCGAAACAGTCTTTGCAGATGAGGTGCCAACAGGTTTTGCCAGATCAATACCTGTCGAACGCCCTGCTGCACTAATAGCATCAATCAAAACCTTAACTCCTCATCAGATCAAGTGTCATGGAAACCAGTTCGCGAGCCTGTTTGTATATCTGCAAATTTGCCTGATACATGCGGTTTGCCTCTCTCATATCCGCCATTTCCATCAGCACATTGACATTTGGCAGCTTGACAAACCCGTCCTTGTCGGCAGCTGGGTTTCCAGGGTCAAGTTCAACCCTGAAAGGAGAATGGTCCACCCCGTAGCTGGCAACAGAAACAACGGTAGCTCCTGATGCCCGGTCAATTTCACTGGCAAAGCTCAAGGTTTTTCTTGAATATGGATCAGCACCCGGGGTTGAGCCGGTTGCATTGGCATTGGCAATATTTTGAGAAATGATCAGCAGGCGCTCGGACTGGGCGTGCATGCCAGATGCTGCAATTTTTCCAGGGGCAAGCAGTGAATCCATCATCTATCCTTTCACTGCCTGCAACAGCATTCTGTGAAATGTCTTAACAATATTGGTGTTGAGTGAATAAGCACGTGCTATTTCACCACCCTTCATCAATTCAGCTTCAATTGATACATTGTTACCTGAATGATCAACTTCGCCGGTTTCATTGACCCGAGTGGGGATTGACTGGACACCAGTCTGCCCCGATACATTCAAATGGCGGCTGTTGGTCATTGTCATGGAACTTGCCTGCGAGTGTAATACACTTGCAAATGGCACAACATCACTGGCCTTGAAGCCGGGTGTTGCAGCATTGGCAATATTACTGGCTATAACTTTCTGGCGTGCAGCCAGCCATCCGGCCTGTTGTGATGCAATGCGAAAAAGTTGTATATCGCTCATTTTACCCTCTGGACATTCCTTTACAAAGGGTTAAGAAATCAAGCTTGCCTGAAGCTGGAAATATCACCATCTGGCGCATGTCGCGTTTGAATGGATTCAAGCATTCACTTGCAGATATGAGACAGGTCTTGCAAGGCAATGCCGTTCATTTCTGCAAAGTCAATTCAGCTTGACGCTACAGGCGCCAGCATTCAGGATTTTCTGACTGCAAAATTAATGACTTTTACGGTTTGTAAATCTATTGAACCCATATTGGTGCTGTGACAGAGTTCTGAATACAGACCCGGGCATGAAGCCAGTCAGTCACATCGGTATAAATCCGATATTTCCAAAAAATCAAAAATTGTAATCGCATTGTCTGTAACGATGATGGCCGTTTTTGTGGCTGCGTATCTGCTGCATGACGCCCAGATTTTCAAATTCGGCATTCATACTGGATAATCAGGCATGCTTGATTAGGAGTAATCTCATGTTGTCTTTTGGCAGTATCGCTTTGTCTATAGCTTTGGCCCCTGTAATATTATCTGAACCAAAGATCGAGCCACCCACACAACCACCTTCTGCTTATGGCCCGCTGGTTGTTGAAATAGTCATCAAATGTCCATCCACTGGAGAAGGAATCATTTCTTATTCAAGGCTGGACAGCAAATACTGTACGCCTGATCAAAGCTGTTACTCACAATTGTATCAGGCAAAAAACAAAACCTGCAAATAAACATTGCCTGCCAACAATTTTAAGGGATGAGTGACGAATAATATGGTCAACAGTCAAATAGTTTTCAATGACAATGCCAAAAATCTCAGCGAAGAATATGTGCATTCTGTCAAGCTTGCCGGCGAGGTTTTCAAACTGGTGGAAGAACACATCACACCTCCCAACCCGAAAACCTATGATCTGTGGTACAATTACCTTGAAGGCAGCAACAAAAAGCTGACCCAACAGGTTGAAATTATTACCAGAAAGGGCAAAAAGCTTAATGAAGAAGATATAAATCTCATTCATCAGGCATGTCTGGATGATAAGGATAATTGTTCCAAAAACGCTGAGAAAACGGGTCAGGAACTGGAAGCTGCATGTAAAAAACTGATGAATCTGCTAAATAGTCATATTGAGCAGAATGATGGTTATGCCGACTGTCTGGTTGAAGCCAACAAGAAGCTGAATGCAAATCCAACACCTGAAAACCTGAAGGAAGTCGTTCATACCCTGATTGTTGACAACAGGAAAATGGCCAAGAAGTCAGCTGCCCTGAATTCGCAACTTGCTGAATCGACAGCCCGTCTGAATGAACTGAACCAGGACCTGGCCAAGGCACGGGCCAATGAGCTGACAGATGCTCTGACACTTATTGGCAACCGCAAATGCTTTGATCAGGAGTTGGAAAAAAACCTGGAACTGGCAAAGAAAAAAGGTCACAAATTCTCGCTCATCATAGCTGACCTTGATCATTTCAAACGGATAAATGACACTTTTGGCCACCCGGTTGGCGATGCCATATTGAAGCTGTTTGCGCGCCTGATGACCAAGAACATCAAAGGTCGTGATGTAGTTGCCAGATATGGCGGTGAGGAGTTTGCACTGATCCTGCCGGAAACAGATGTTGATGGCTCAATTCAACTGGCCGAACAGATAAGACAGGAACTTGCTTCCCAGGAATTGCAAGTTACCAAGGACCGGACTCCGGTTGGCAAGGTAACAGCTTCATTTGGCGTTGCCCAATTCATGTATGGCGATAATGCAATGACAATTCTTGCCAGAGCCGACCGGCGTTTATACCAGGCTAAAGAAAATGGAAGAAACCAGGTAGCAGCTTAAAATCAAAAAAACATGCCAAAGACCATCCCCCCCATTTGGTATGTATAGGGTCGGATTGCCCATTAAAGCAGTCCGGCCCGCCTTCAGGAGATACCCAATGTCTAATTTGTTGCCATCACTCAACAATTTTAAAATAACCAGGAAGCTGATCATATCCCTGATCATTCCGATAACAGCACTTGCAATTATGGGTTCAATGTTATCATGGAACGAATATGTAAAATATTCAAAGATGAACCGGTTGCAGAAAATAGTGACACTGGCTCCATCCATCAACGGACTTATCCATGAAATGCAAAAAGAACGTGGACTTTCTGCCGGATTTATCGGCAGCAAAGGCCAGCAGAACATGGCAAAAAGGCTTTCGGCCCAAAGATTGGACACAGACACCAAATACCAGCAACTGACCAAAGCTGTAGCCGAATTTGACCGGACCGGTTATGGCAAAAAATTCTCGGAACTTCTGGACAACGCCATGGCGGAGCTTGAAAAGCTTTCTGCCAGTCGCACCCGTATTTCCCGCCTTGATATGACCAGCATGGCAATGGCACGCTATTATAGCGGTACAATTGAAAGCCTGCTGAAAACCGTAAGGCACATGGCACTGCTTAGTGACAATGCCCAGATACTCGGCAAAGTGATCAGCTATACCAGCTTGATGCAGGCCAAGGAGTTCGCCGGTCAGGAAAGGGCCATGGGTGCTGCAGGTTTTGCGGCAAAAAAATTCGATGCAAAAATTCATCAAAAGTTCATTTCACTGATTGCCGAACAACAATCAGCGATCAGGGCTTTCAGGCAGTTTGCAACACCTGCCCAATTGTCATTATATGACAATGAGATGCAATCCAAAGACATATCCAAATTCAATCAGATGCGCAAAATCGCTGTCAATAGCGCCTACCAGCCAGATTACAGCAGCAATATTGCAGCTTCAGACTGGTTCGATATAGCAACCAGAAAAATCAATCGCCTTAAAACTGTCGAAGACAAGCTGTCTGCAGATATTCTTGAACTGTCCAAAGCATTCGCTGCAAAATCATTTACAAAGCTTTTGACTACAACTGTCAGTATTTTCATCATCCTCGCTATTGCCATAATCCTGTCAGCATATATTTCTCGCTCAATCTCCTGTCCAATTCAGAAAATCACCCGGACAATGAAGCTTCTGGCTGCTGATGATCTTGAAATTACAGTTGATGGCACTGACCGCAAGGATGAGATTGGAGAAATGGCCAAGGCTGTTCAGGTATTTCGTGAAAATGCCATTCACAACCAAAAGCTGGAAGCTGAACAGGCAAGACAGGAACAGGAAAAAGCTGAAGAAACAGCCCAGAGAGCCAGACGAAATGAAGCCAGGGCAGCAGAGCGCAAATTGGTGGCTGACAGTTTTGCCAGGGCAATGTCTGCCATCTCTGCCAAGGATTTAAGCTACCGTATTACCGAAGAATTCCCCAAGGCTGACCAGAAACTGAAAAATGATTTCAACAATTCAGTTAGCCAACTCGCCATGACAATAGATCAGATCGGCATAGAAACAGCCAAAATCCTTGATGGTTCCAGCGAAATACACCAATCTGCCAGCAACCTTGCCAGAGACACCGAGCAACAGGCAGCAGCCATAGAAGAAACAGCTGCGGCCATGGAAGAAACCACTGTTGCCATGAAGACCTCCACGCAAAGCGCCAGAGATGCTGGTGATCTTGTGGCCCAAACCAAGATCAGCGCTGTGGCTTCCGGCAAGGTGGTAAATGAAGCCATCGCAGCCATTGACCGGATAGAAAAATCCTCAACAGAAATTGCCAATATTATCGGGACAATTGACTCTATAGCGTTCCAGACCAACCTTCTGGCTCTCAATGCCGGCGTTGAAGCTGCCAGGGCCGGTGAAGCCGGGCGCGGTTTTGCTGTCGTTGCCCAGGAAGTTCGTGAACTGGCCCAGCTTTCTGCAGGCGCTGCCAAGGAGATAACCAGGCTTATTTCCACTTCTTCTGACAATGTCAAAACCGGCGTTCATCTGGTGCACAAGACCGGTCAATCACTAAACCAGATAGTTGAAGAAGTCTCCAGGGTTTCTGAACATGTCAATTCAATCGTTGCTGCTGCCAGTGAACAGTCCATCGGTTTGCAGGAAATAAACCAGTCGGTAAACCGGATTGATCAGGGTATTCAGCAAAATGCAGCCATGTCCGAACAATCGACAACTGCCAGTTACCGGTTGAAAGAGGAAGTCATGATAATTGACAACATGCTCAAGGAGTTCCGCACCAAGCCAGATAATGACAGCAAAACCGGTTCCTCAGCCATGGCTGCCAGCCCGGTGGCCGCATAGGCTGCAAATGTAGTTTCTTCTGATGAATGAAATCAGTGTTGCCCCACCATGCAAACTGGCCAAGCTGACCGGATCAAGGCGATGGCTGTTGCCGCAATGGCTACACTTGAACACCAGTTCATCACCGCGATCAATAATGTCTGAAAGGCTCATCCTGTCAAATATGTTGCCATTGATGGTTTGCATGGAAAGCCTAATTATTCTGTGAATTGCTGTTGGTTAGCACCTTGGAAAGCTCGGCAAAAACATCGCAATAAGCAGGACTGTCAAGATTTTGCTGCATGGTCTCATAGACACCGGGAACCCATGTTATTGCCTGATCAAGTTCTGGATCAACACCTGATTTATAGCCGCCTATCAAACGCAAATCACGGGTATCTTCATATCGTGAAATGAATGAGCGCAACATCAATACCAGCTTTTCCTGTTCAGCTGTCCAGGCATGTCGGGCAAGACGCGACACTGATGACAGTATATTAACTGCAGGATAACGGCCCTGTTCAGCTATGGTTCGATCCAGGACAATATGACCATCCAGAGTACCGCGAATATTGTCTGCCACCGGATCATTATGATCATCGCCATCAACCAGAACCGAGAAAAAGGCGGTTATTGCACCTTTGCCATTATCGCTGGTTCCAGCCCGTTCCAGCAATTTGGGCATTTCAGAAAATACCCCGGGGGGATAACCACGCGATACCGGGGCTTCTCCTGCTGCCAGCAATACATCGCGTGACGCATGGGCAAACCGGGTTATTGAATCCACAATCAGCAAAACATGCTCACCGCGATCACGAAAGAATTCGGCAATTGTCAGGGCAACTTTGGGTGCCATCCGCCGCATCATTGCACTTTCATCACTGGTTGATACCACGCCAATGGTCTTGGCATTATTATCGCCAATTGCATCTTCAATAAATTCACGAACCTCACGTCCGCGCTCACCCACCAGTGCAAAAACCACCCGGTCAAAACCTTCAGAACGGGCCAGCATTGCCAGAAATGTTGATTTTCCAACCCCGGAGCCGGCAAAAACCCCGATACGCTGGCCCTGGCACATCGGCGTGAACAGATCGACTACCTTAACACCAGTATGGATAGGCGTATTTATTCTTGCCCGCTTCATTGCATCTGGCGGGGCGCGGTCAACTTTCACTTCCTGCAATCCCTGCACCAGCTCACCTGCACCATCAATCGGATTTCCCAGCGAGTTGATAATACGTCCTGACCAGCTCACATCAGGCCGCAAAGTGAATATCCCCTTCTGCCAGACCTGCATTCCAAGGCAAATATCAATATTGGCCTGAAAGGATTTCACTACCACACTGTCCATGTCAATTCTGACAATCTGGCCAATCTGGTCCTTGCCATCAATACAAACCGTGACGCATTCACCCAGGCGCACAAATTTTGACAGCCCTGAAACCCTATACCATGATGATGATATTTCACTGACCAACCCCATTGCCTTGCAGACAGGACCGGCCTCAACCGCTTTTTTTACACTGGTGCGCAACAACTCCAGGCGGTTCACATTCTCACTTGTTGGGGATACATGCTCCAGGCCAGACATCATGCAATATTGATATTGTTTTCAGTTTCAGTCATTACCGCCCGGCCCCCAGTGTCTTGATCGCATCAACCGCAGTTCGTTCACTATCAGCTGTAAAGGAATTGAGCATATCAAAGGTTCTGGTGATCTTGATAAGCCGGGACATCTCCATAATGGCATTGACATTTGACTGTTCGATAAACCCTTGCAGCAACCCGACTTTGCCAAAATCAATTATACCGACCGGCTCCTTGTCAGGAATAACGCTTGAAGTATCAAACCGCGTCAGTCTGGCATCCTTGTCTATGGCAAACAGACCTATGGCACCGGACTGTTTTCCCGCCTGTGAAATCATCCCGTCCCTGGCAATCACCGGCTTGCCGCCTTTGGGATCAAGCTGTATCGCAGAACCGCCAACATCAAGTACCGGATATCCGGTTATTGTCATCAATTCCCCAGTTGGCATCAGCTGCAATCGGCCATCGCGTGTATAAACTGTTCCATTGGGAGACTGTACCGCCATCCAGGCTTTTCCCTGTACAGCAACATCAAGTGGATTGCCGGTTTTGACCAGAGGGCCAGCTTGCCTTGTAATATAGGTGCCGCGATCCCTTGAAAAGGTCACAGGCTGAGGACCTGTTCTGGAAATTACCGATGAAAAGCTGGTTGCTTCTGCCCGAAACCCGGCAGTGCGGGAATTTGCTATATTATTGGCTATTGAATCAAGCTGCTTTGCCAGCGCCAACTGACCTGAAACTGCAACCGGAAAACTTACTTTCATGACTACCTAGCCCCCATTCAGCTTCAGACCCTGGATCGAGCTTAACAGATCCATATTTATGCCAGCTTCCAGTGGCTGGGAAAACAGCATTCCAATATCACCGAAAGAGGTGGATGATGGCTGATTCAGCTCCCACATGGAAGTAAAGCGAAGCAGCAGCTTTTCAAGTTTTTCAGGGTCTCTAAGATCTGCAATATCAAGGTTTTTCTTGATAGTCTCGGCATTTTTGTCAATATTTCCGGTATCCAGGGAAATCGAGAACATGGTTTCCACCACCTTCATCAGTGCCGGATCAGCCAGCAAGCCATATTCGCTGGTGACAGAAGGTGCCTTGCGACTGAAATACAAGGCCAGTCTTACACCTTCATTATCATTGCCGGCATCTTCTTCCAGCACTTGGCGCACATAATCATCAACAGTGCCCTGGCGTGCCGAGGTAAAAGTGGTAGCAGTTTTTCCAAACTGGTTAAAATCAAATCGCTTGGCAAAGTCACGATAGCGCTTGTCCGCCAGCTTATTGGCAAAGCTG
Source organism: Hyphomicrobiales bacterium (assembly GCA_026990765.1). Taxonomy (GTDB): domain Bacteria; phylum Pseudomonadota; class Alphaproteobacteria; order Rhizobiales; family Aestuariivirgaceae; genus JALWJW01. Next base: position 27,607 of record JALXCV010000026.1, read on the forward strand.
TCCTTGTCTGTAACCCCTTCTGTCAGAACCTTTCGCATAAAGGCCTTGGCATAAGTCATATCTTCCAGTCCCATTGCCCGCATTGCATATGAATAGATGCGATCATCAGCCAGGAACTGGTCAATAGTGTCAATATCACCAATCTTTGACAGATAATACTCGCTTTCACGCGCCACCAAAGGCTGTTCTGCCGTTCGTTTAAGCGAAGCATCAATGTCCCTGGCAATGAACTGGTAAGATATAGAGGCAGTCAGCATAGTGCATCCCTGAAGCAATTATTCATGGCTGGAACACTAATGGCACTGACAGCTTGTCCAAAGCTTGCCTCAGGATTTTGCTCTAACAAGTCTCACACAAGGTTTGAACACTACTCATCATCCAAAGGAATTATGGATTTTGGGGAGACCCATTAGAGGGATACAGCTTTGACAATAATACTTGGTTTGATCGTAACAGTTGGCTGCATGCTTGGTGGCTTCGTGGCGATGGGTGGACATGCCGCAGTTATCTGGCAGCCATGGGAGTTTGTTATTATTTTCGGCGCTTCATTTGGCACATTTCTGGTTGCCAACCCGATGAAAACCGTCAAGGATTCCGGCAAGGCTGTAGTCGAGGCATTCAAAGGCAAAACCCCCAGCAACTCCGACTATCTGGAAATTCTTGGCATCTTGTTCTCTCTCATGCGCGAAATACGCGGCAAATCACGCAATGAGGCTGAAGCCCATATTGATGAACCAGAAGAATCTGAAATCTTCAAATCCTACCCTACAATCCTTGCCAGCAAGCAATTGACCACTTTTATCTGCGATTATTTCCGCCTGATCCTGATAGGCAATGCCAAATCCCACGAGATTGAAGCCTTGATGGATGAAGAAATCGAGACCTTAGAAACCGATTCCCTTAAATCCTATCATTCAATGGTAGCAATGTCAGAAGGACTGCCTGCACTTGGTATTGTCGCTGCTGTTCTTGGGGTTATTCACGCCATGGGCGCACTTAATGAATCACCAGAAGTCCTTGGCCATTTGATCGGGGCAGCGCTGGTTGGAACATTTGCCGGTATTTTCATGTCTTATGCCGTGGTTGGTCCTATCGCAACCAAGATCAAGATTGTGCGCACCAAACAATTAAGGCTGTTCATCATAATCAAACAGACAATGCTGGCCTTCATGAATGGCGCCATGCCGCAAATCGCCCTGGAATATGGCCGCAAGACAATTTCATCCTATGAACGTCCAACAATCGATGAGGTTGAGGAACAAACACTGTCTGGTGGACCATCATCAAGCGAACCGGTTCAAAAGGCTGCCTAGGCAAGATAGATGCAAGTTACTCAAACACCCATCCCCCGGCAGGAAAAACCACATTCGCCAGCAACCAGCGAACTGCTCAGCACCAGTGAATTATCAGTTGAAAGAGCACCAAGGTTGCAAATCCTGTTCGAGGAAACCTGCACCGCAACCCAGAATCAGCTGTGCAAACTGTCTCATGTTCCAGTCGAAATGTCTCTGGAGCGGGTCTGGAGTGGCAATGCCAGCGAGATTGCGATCAGTGACAACAAGCATATTGCAGTTGAATTCCAACTGCTGAATTTTTCATCAAGCATGTGGGTATCACTGGACCGTACCGCCTTGTATCAGTTGATGGAAGCTTTGCTCGGCGCCACAAATTCTCCACGCCCATATCTGGAAGAGCGTGATTTTACCTTGCTGGAACTTGCCTTTGCCAAATATATTACCCGACTTTTGACAAGCAGTTTCAAACAGGAATTTGCAGTAATTATTGATATGTCATCAAGTCTGCTATCAGCCAAACCTGGCAATGAAGCCTTGCAGCAATTTGATGATTCAGATCAGTTCGTCATCGCCAATATTGCTCTTGACCTGTTTGGGCGCACCGGACAATTGCGTTTATTCATTCCCCAGGCAGTATTGGCTCCAATGAAGCATGCCTTTTCCAGCATCGATGATGACGAGCAAGACAGCAATGACAGCATCTGGACAGAGCACATAAAAACCCAGCTTCAACAAACAAGCATGGAATGCAAGGCGATTATTGATGGCGGTGAAATTACACTGGGTGATGCAGCAAGATTACAGGTTGGGCAAGTATTCGAGTTGGATATCAATCCAGAAACTCCGGTTAATCTGACAATCGATGATGAAAAGTTATTTATCGCAAAACTTGGTCAAGGCAATGGTGTTTTCACAGTCAAGATAATCAATCCAGTGAAAAAACAGGACAGCCTTCTGGATACCGTTCTGGATTGTCACACAAACTGATACAAGAGGAAAACCATTATGCAGTCAGGAGATTTCGAACAGGCAGCTTCTTCGGGAAGTGAAGATTTTACATTGCAGGATTTGCCGGAAATCACCATAGCTACCCCCGAAACCGATGAAGTTACACCAGAAGAACCCGGCGATAATCTGGAGCAATTTAACGATATTGCAACAGCAGACACCAACCTTGAAAATGAACCGGACACATTAATGATGGAGCCTGAACAGGAGGTTTCACCAGATGAGGCTGACAGTGACAATCCCAGCCTTGATATGATCATGGGGATTCCGGTCAATGTCCAGGTTGTGCTTGGGTCTGCAAAAATGCCGGTCTCCAAAATCATGAAACTTGGGCGCAATGCAATTATTCCACTTGACCGCAATGTGGGCGATCCAATCGATGTGGTTATCAATGGCCGGATCATTGCTCGTGGTGAAGTTGTGCTGATGGAAGACGACAATTCAAGATTCGGGATTTCCATCACCGAAATAGTCGGTGACAAGGATACTTGCCAGTGACCAGAGTTCAGTCCATGTCAGGCATTGAAAAAGCCGCAACCATTCTTAATGTGCTTGATAAGGACATGGCAGGACGGTTGTTGCAGAAGTTTGACATTGATGATCTTGAAAGAATCACCAGCATTTCAAAGACACTGGAGCCAGTCGACAGTCAGGAATTCAGCATACTGATTGAAGAATTTGCCAGTAATTTTGCCGACGGTCTGAATATGCTGGGTTCATCGCGCGAGATTGGAGGTTTGCTCGAAACTGTTCTGACACCAGACCAGGTTGCACAGATTGGAGCCGACAAGCAATCCAGATCCAGAACTCCTGTGTGGGATAATGAAGAATTCACCAAGGTTGAAATACTGGAACCAATCATCAAAACCGAGCATCCGCAACTGGCAGCAGTAATACTTTCAAAACTGGATTCAGTTGTCAGCTCCAGTGTGATTGCCACCCTGGATGATATTATGCGCAATGATATATTGCTGAGGATGCTGGAAATGAAACCCATAGAAGTTGAAGTCATGGAAATAATGGAAGACCATTTCCGCTCCACCATTATCGAAAATGATGAAGCAGCCAAGGGAGCAGAAGCGCGCGCAAGAATGGCCGCCATAATCAACAATATGGAAAAAGAACAGGCAGACAGGTTTTTGCAGGAACTGACCATAGAAGAACCAGAAGAAGCATTGCGACTTAAAAAGATGCTGTTTGCATTTGAAGACTTGCCGGTATTGCTTACCAAGGATCGTATGGTTCTGTTTGACAATGTACCAACAGACATCAGCATTCTTGCAATGAATGGCCTTGACCCGGAATTGAAGGAACTCATTCTTTCATCATTTGGAACCCGCGTCAGGAAAATGATTGAATCTGAACTGTCCAATGCCGGTGAAGCAGATCCAAAAGAAGTCAACAAGGCACGAAGAAAAATTGCCAACATGGCTCTTGACCTTGCCGCCAAAGGCGAAATCACCATCATAATGGCAGAAGAAAGCTAGGACATTTGTCAGAAAAACCCGACGAAGACAGCAAAACCGAAGAACCCAGCGAGAAAAAACTGTTTGATGCTGTTGAGAAGGGAAATACTCCTGTTTCCCGCGAGGTCGGAATTTTTGCATCCCTTTTGGGAATGATAATAATAGCCAAGTTTTTCTTGTGGGATTCAACGGCAATATTCATTTCATTACTGGCAGGTTTCATTGAAAACCCTGCAGACTGGCGGTTTGAAGACGCCAATTCTGTGTCCACTCTGCTTGAAATGGTATCTGGATGGATCTTTGTATTCCTGTTGCCAATAATCATCATTTTGATGCTTGGCAGTTTTGCAGCAGCCTTCATGCAAAATCCGCCTTCAATGGTTTTGCACCGGATCAAACCGGATTTTTCCAAATTGTCGCTGGCAAAAGGCTTCAAGCGAGTATTCGGCACCCAGGGATGGGTTGAGTTTGCCAAAGCCATGTTCAAGTTTTTGGCCATTGGCTCAGTGGTGGTCATATTTCTGAAATCTGAAATTGATGGTGTGTTCAACTCCATGCTCATTAACCCGGCCGCACTGCCAAAAACCATGCTGGACATGGTATTGCGACTGTTTTCCGCCATTGCCACTTCAACAATCTTACTGGTTGGAGCAGATATTTTATGGTCACGAAAGCAATGGTTCAAAAATCTGAGGATGACCAGGCAGGAAGTCAAGGACGAACACAAACAGCAAGATGGTGACCCGATAGTAAAGGCCAGACGGCTGTCACTGGCCCGTGACCGGCTTCGCCGCCAGATGATTGCTGAAGTTCCAAAAGCTACCGTGGTAATCACCAACCCAACACATTTTTCTGTTGCCCTGGCCTATGACAGTGAAGTTGATGCAGCCCCCAGACTTGTTGCCAAGGGGCAGGATTTGATTGCTTTCAAGATTCGCGAAATTGCCGAGAAACACTCCATACCACTGGTTGAAAACAAACATCTGGCCAGGTCATTATATGCACAAGTTGAAGTGGAACAGATGATCCCGGAAGAATTCTACCGGGCTGTGGCCGAGATTATCCATTATGTATCGGCTCGCAGTAAATAGAGCGGGATGTGTTATTTGTTGGCTGATTCATTATCGATCCTGCGTTCAATAAGATAGGCAACAAAACTCATCATCCGGTCAGGTTTTTGCTTGTCCTTTTGCTTGATACTGGCCAGTACTTCACAAAACGCGACCTGATTTGCTTTCACTACAGGAATATCTTTCTTTACAAGATTATTCATTTGTGCTGACTGCATAATATTTTCCACTCAACATCGCATGGCGTTTGCCGTGCCGTTCAATATTTTGTTCACCTTCGGCAAACTCGACACCAATCTCCTTGGCATTGCGCCAAACTACCTTGCCGGCAAATAGTATATTTTGCTCATCATCAAAAACCCGGACATGTTCTGGTAATTCAACATTAAGTGAAAGGCGCAGACGAACGCCTTTTTCTGACCGGTCATAGATTTGGCAATCTGCGATGAATTTTCCATTGATGGTGGCTATTTTTCCAGATCTTAACACAGTGCGACGACGCTGTTTTTCGCGTCGAGGATCATGATTGTAGGGGTCAAGTTTTTCTGGTTGCATTTAACAGGTCCAAATAACGCAGATAATCTGTGAGATACCAATAAAATAGCACTAATTCATAACCTGCATGTTAACGCCTTGAACTGGAACATAACCATCTCTTGCAGTTAATGATGAATTAACAATTGTAATATTTATTCAGCCAGGTCTTGCAACAGACAATTCCCTAAAATGACAATCTATTTGGATGTAGAATAAAAATACATAAATGTATTAAATATAGTTTATTTACGTAAATTTATCATACGTTGATTTAGTAATTCTTAGGCTATATAATTGCACACCGAAAAACACAAGCTATTGAATACTGATCTTTCTGGGTGGAAAGCGTAAATATAATGGGGGAAACATGGCACAAGATTTGCATAGGCCATGCAAAAATACGCCACGGACAGGACAATTTCATGAACAGGAATAATAATGCTCCAATTCAGGACATTGCAGAGGAGTATTTACATGCCAAAGCCAATTTTGACTTATTCTTAGACTCCAGCCGTCCACTGGATTCATCTGCATCTCTGGAAACTTCAGAAAAAGAACTTGAAGTTGCATTCAACAAACTATTGGAAACCCAGTCAGAAAGCCTTGAAACAATTCTGGTTAAATCCAAAATTTTCATAAATGAAATCCTTAATGAAGCCGAGTTGACACGCTACCATCAAAAAGCCCTGAAAAACCTGATTGATGAGTTAACCCGGCTTGTAAATCAGCGCCAGTAGTATTTACAGAGCAGTTCTACCTGATTTGACTTCTCACAACCATCAGACCGCCATTTCCACCAAACAACCTTAATGGTTGTAGACAGCGCCCCAAATTTCATAAATTGTCATCCCACTTATCCGGCACGTTCCCACACTTCACCGGCATTATGCAGAAAGGCCTACAAGCTGTTTTGTGACATTCGCTGACATGAAACATACGGGGAAAGGCGAAATCCAAACCCCGGCAAAACTCAAGAAGCCGCAGAAGGCGCTGAGCGCCGGAGGCAAATATCAAACCCCGTGCTGTCCGGAAGGATGGTGCGGGGTGTTTTGTCGTGGTTGAGGGAATCAGTTCTCAACAAAATTCTTGGTAGCATTCGATACAAATATCAAATTCAAGTGTAGCGTTTGCTATCTTCCATTAAGGACCGAACTGCCCTGCGATCCTTCGAGAAGAAAGGGATTTGCATGTGTCAGTTAGTCAGGGCGGACAGTCCGGCCTGCGTCAAGTAAATGACGAATAAATTCTTTCTTCTTGCTACCTATATGACCATTTTTCCCAACTTCAGGATTTAGGCCGAAATAGCCGCTTCCAATTAACCAAAATAACTTGTCCAAGTGATACGCAGTGACGCCACAGGTATTTGCAAATGTAACTAAGATTTTTTGGATTTCGTAATCACTGGCATGCTCTGAACATAAGCCTATTGACCGAAAGATATCTTTGATGTGAACATCTGGTTTACCATAAGAGAGGTATCCAATTTCCTTCAGAAAATCACACGCAAGTGCATAACCAATACCATGAATCTCTTGAGACAGAATAAGAGGAAGCCCCGGGTTTGAAAACGTATTTTCAGCTAGGGGGTCTGCCCAGGCATAAAAACCTTCCGCATCACCGAATTGACTTATGAACTTGGCTGATGAAACGCAAGATTTGAAGAACTGAGGCCACAAACTGCGATGCGATCTCCGTATTGGAGTGTGAGGATTTATGAGACGTTCTACATCGTCAAGAAATTTAGTATCTGGATGATCTGCCGTCCCAGATGTCCACCGTGCTTGGAATTTCATAGGATCAAAGTCACATAGCGCATTCTCTATTTTATCAAAATGAGAACCTACAACTTTTGCCTTCATATTTGCGTTGATCACTGATTCTAGCAGACGCCGCCATAACTCTTGAATATCCTTCGGCCTCATACTCTTCGCATCTGGATTTAGTTGTCTATTAAGAATCTCTTCAGCATTTTCTTTACAGAGCTGTTCAATTATGAATTTTCTAGCTTCTTGGTATAATTCTAAAGCAATTCTTTTGTTCATATTGTACTCCAATCAAGAAGGCATTAACTACCATACAAAAAGCCCCAAGGGAATAACCCTCGGGGCTTGAATGAATCGCGCATCACGCCGCAATAAGCGCTCGGGGAAGTGCTTCTCTTAAATTACACCTCTGCCTGCCAGCAATTGTATGATCGAAGTCAAGGGACCTTGCCAATACTGAGCTAAGAAATAACAATTCTCCTGATAATTATTTCTTTCAATAAGCCCGGCGGGGGTGGCCAACCTATAGCGTTGATACGTAAGCAATATTCACCCAATCACCCCTACCTTTGCCCCTACCTTTCTGAAAGGTAGCACCATTGTCAGGGGCAAAGGCCAAGGGCAGAAAATAGCAAAAAGGTAATGCAGGGAAGAAAAGTGTGTCAGAATTGGAAAATTTACAGCCAGGAAAAACCCATTTCACCTGACGAAAAAACCATCAATTTATTGAAAAAGCTGCTCATACGGGGTCACAAATGACCCTCAAAGCACATGCTATTTTGTGACCCCATTGTGACCCCAGCGGGTTTTTTGAGGTTGAAAAATCTTGCTAAGTCATTTGAGCTTATCGAGAGATAGCTGACAGTTTATTCCGGACACATGGTTTACACAATTTGCATTTTGGGAGCTCCCGAGATGCCTTGGAAAGAGTGTAAACCGATGGACGAACGTTTAAAATTCATTGCCCGCCTGCTTGAGGGTGAACAGATGGCACCGCTTTGTCGTGAGTTCGGCATTTCGCGGGTCACAGGCTACAAGATATTCAATCGCTACAAGGAATGCGGGCTGGATGGTCTCAATGACTGCTCGCGCCGCCCCTATCGCCAGGCCAACAGGCTGCCTTTTCAGATTGAGCGCACCATTTTGGGTCTGAAAAAGGAATATCCCGGTTGGGGAGCACCAAAGATCCGCGACAAGCTGATCCGTCAATACCCCATGATCAAACCACCGGCAATCTCCACTGTTCATGCCGTGCTTGACCGCCACGGCCTCGTCAAACGCAGAAAGAGACGCAAATACAAGGCTCAAGGCACAGCCCTTTCAAAAGCCCTTTTGCCCAACCAGTTGTGGTGTGCCGATTACAAGGGGGAGTTCAGGCTTGGCAAACCACCCGCCTTCAACTTCCTTCAGCAGCAACAGACCTTTGACCACTTCATTGAGGTTTACAACAATCAAAGACCCCATCAGGGCCTTGCCGGTGCCTATCCCGGCGATATCTTTACACCTTCACCGCGTGTCTACGAGCCGCCGAGTGAACCCGATTATCCCTTCCATGACCGCACCGTGCGCGTCACACGCTGTGGCAGAATTTGCATCGGAAAGCGCAAAATAAACCTCAGCCAGGTCTTTGCAGGCCAAATCCTCTGCTTGAGAGAAGTCGAAGACCAGATTTGGCTGGTCAGCTTCATGCACTATGATTTAGGATTCTTTGACAACACGGAGGACAGGGTAGAACCAGCAACAAACCCATTCGCGCCGGAGAAAGTGTAAACCATCTCTCCGGTATAATCTGTAAACCATGTGACAAGAACGGACCATTGGAGAGTGGCGCACCGAGGAGGATTCGAACCCCCGACCCCTTGATTCGTAGTCAAGTACTCTATCCAGCTGAGCTATCGGTGCCAGGACGATATATGGCTTTGCCATTAGTCGAGGCCTTCTCCTAATGTAATGTGGGGGTAAAGGCAAGGTTTGTTTTTGTGTTTTAATGAATTTTTTAGGGGTTAAAAGCCTCTGACGGTTCAGCTTGCACTTGATAGTTGCCGCATTATGTCCCAAATCTTAGCCAGTATCCAATATGATTTCGACAGAAAGCTATTTTTAATGACTAATACTGTGAGCCTGCATCAGGCGCTGATATATGTGATGGTTACCATGACTGCAGTGGATGCAAAAATTGGTGACCGTGAGCTTAAACGTATAGGAAGGCTGGTACAGACTATGCCGGTATTTGACGGGTTTGATGTCGGCAGGCTTACCCATGTTTCTCAAGAATGCGGAGAAATGCTGCAGGTGGATGGCGGGCTTGAGGCCGTGCTTGGGCTGATCAGTGAAGCTGTACCGCCACATCTGAAGGAAACAGCTTATGCAATCGGTGTTGAAATTGCAGTATCTGATCTTAATATTGCGGCTGAAGAAATCAGGTTTCTGGCCAGATTGCGCGATGCGCTCGGGCTGGACAAGCTGACAACAGCTGCAATTGAGCGTGGTGCAACTGCACGCTATCAGTCAGTTTAACCACTTAATTCTTACAAGTATCCATTTAATCCTTATAAGTACTCATCGGAAAGAATTGCCGGTATACGCGCTCAAACCTGCCCGATGCCTGCATACGGTCAAGTCCGTAGTCCAGATATTCCCGCATCCTTGTATTGCCACGTGCGACAGCAAAGGCAAGTGGCGGGCTGAACCTTTCAGGATCAATGAATCCGTCACCGATGAACTGGCAGCAATCGTGGGACTTGTCTGATTTCAACCAGAACATGATCTTAAGCGCATCGCCAAAAAATACATCAATGGCGCTGGTTCGTAGCGCTTCATAGGCGGCGGCAGGCTGTTTGAACTGGCGCAGCTTGCTGCGTGCAAACATGGTTTTGAGATAATCTGCGTGGGCACTATCAGCTATTACGCCCAAACGTTTGCCGGAAAAGTTCTTGATGTCAGCATTGGTGAAATTATCATTGCGGCGAACAACAAACCTGGCCATTGGCCGGTAATATGGCCGGGTGAAATCCAGTTTTTCCAGATTGAGGTCATTTATCTGCAATCCTGCAATAGCTGCATCTGCTTCACCTGCAATCAGAGCCTTACTGATCTGGCTGAACGGCTTGATGATGAACTGACATTTGGCCCGCAAGATTTTGCATACCCCGTCAGCTACAGCAATATCGAAACCGGTAAGCTTGTTACTGGTATCGCGGTAAGAAAACGGGGGAAAGTCATCTGAAGTCAAGAACCGGATGGAACGGACCTCATTCAAGGCAGGTTCTGCAGCTGACTGGTTGATAAAGCGAAATTTGGGAACAATAAAGTTTTTGCCGCTGTCGGCAAATGCCCGATGGGAAATAGCTGTGCTGGTATTTACCAAAACAACAACAACCACAGATAGAACCATGACCCTGATTATGCAACTATAACTATTTTTTAGTGTCGAATAGTTTTTATTTTTCATATTATGCTTTTATATTTCTTGTTTTTGTGTTTTATTTCCGTAACGGAGTTTGGGGGTGTAAAATAACTGGATGAATATTGGTGGTGAACCTTATATTATACGGAAAACCGGCCATCCATTTTTTGCCACCCGCGATGAGCTTGTAAATGCGTGTCGCAATCTGAGCGACCGTCAGGCAAAACAGGCAATGCGAACCCGGATTATGCCATTTATTATCATGCCTGGCAAAATTTACTATGTAACGGCTGGCCAGAATGCTCGAAACATGGCAAACCGGCTCGGATTGGAAGTAGTGGCCATTGCCAGACAAGATGACATGGTATTTGCGTTCCAAAAGGTCTTTTCCCGTCAGATTTTGTATAATTCCCGATTCCATTTAAGGAACACCATTCCCGCCTATAGTGCTGCCAGACGCATCACAGCAATCCAGACCATAATTTTTAGCGTTTTGCTGAGTCTGGTCTCTTATCTGTGGTGGTCAAGCCCTGATCTGGTCATGATTGCCTTTTCAATTGGCTTTTCATTGATATTCCTGAGTGTTACTGCAATCAGGATCTCCTCTGTAATTGCTGATAATCAGCAAAAATCCGCACCCGTAATTGTTAATCGTCGTGGACCCTTACCTGTTTATACAATATTTGTTCCCCTGTTCAAGGAGGCAGGGATCATTGACCAGTTACTGGCCGGACTTGACCGCCTGAATTACCCAAAAGACCGGCTGGATATCAAACTGATACTGGAGGCAAGCGATCATCAGACCATTAACTGCCTGAGACAATACACTTTGCCGGATTATTATGAAATAATTATGGTGCCTGATGCCCTGCCACGTACCAAGCCCAAGGCCATGAATTACGCCCTGCCATTTGCCAAAGGCAGTTATGCGGTGATTTATGATGCCGAAGACATTCCTCAACCTGACCAATTACTGAAAGCACTTGACAAATTTGCGGCAAGCCCGCCTGAAATTGTCTGCCTGCAGGCAAGGCTTACATATTATAACGCCAATGAAAACTGGCTGACGCGTCAGTTCACCATTGAATATGCAGTATTGTTTGACCTGTTACTACCCATGCTTGCATCCCAACATGCACCCCTGCCGCTTGGTGGAACCTCCAATCATTTCAGAATGGAAGCATTGCGGCAATTGGGCGGATGGGATCCGTTTAATGTTACCGAAGATGCTGATCTTGGCATGCGGCTGGCGCGATTTGGATGGCGGGCCGCCATGCTTGAATCAGATACATTCGAGGAAGCTGCCAATTCAGGCAGAAACTGGATGATGCAACGCGCCAGATGGCTAAAGGGGTGGATGCAGACATGGTTGGTGCATATGCGGAACCCTGTCAGAACCGCCAGGGAAATGGATCTGATGGACTTCATGTTTTTTCAGATACTGGTTGCCGGTATCGTGGTTTCAACTCTCAGCCATCCCCTGTTTCTGATCGCTACAATAATTGCCATTATTAATGGCACCATGTTGTCATTTAATGGCGTGTTCATCAATAATCTGGTTTCAGCTTCTGGGGTGATCGTATTTATATCAGGATATGCAGTGATGATATGGGCCGGATTCCGGGCGGTCAAAATTCGCAGATTGTCAGTTTTGCGCTGGCAGGTGCTTTATATGCCAGTATACTGGCTGTTAATGTCAGTTGCCGGATGGCTGGCCTTATGGCAGTTTATCAGCAGCCCGTTCCACTGGAACAAAACCCGGCATGGGCTGTCACGTATAAGGCCCCGGCGCTAATAGCTTTACTTCAACTGGTTGCCTTGAAATCAACTTCGCCGGCCCGTACTTTCTGGCAATAGGTGCGGTCATCGGGGTTTTCAACTGCGGTTACCATGGACCGGGTAAACTCGTTCAATTCTTCATCGCTGATCACATCCATGATCTTTCCCAAAAGATCCGGCCTTACATGAGCGCTGGTATAGCTGCCATCTTTCAGTTCCAGCATGATCGTGGCCATACGGTAATTATTCTCATCAGTTTCATTTTCAGCAAAGAAAATCTCCTGATTCATAAGCATCAGCCGGTCATACTCAGCCTCAATGATTTCAACCATATCATCTGCCGTATCTTCACTGATCAGGGCTTCAAACATTCCATTATCAGCTTTTGTCTGAAAGACTATTTTGTTGTTCTGTAAAAAATCACAAAAAAGATTAAACGGCTTTTCATGAAAAAGAATATATTCAAGCATCGGGAATTCCAGCCATGGGATAATATTAACGGTCACAAAACCGTGAGGGATATTGTATTGGATCAATTTATCAAATTTGATATTGCCAACAGCTTCAATATAGCTGATTTTCAGACTAAATCAAAAATACGCGAAAGACCGAAGCTTCATGAACCAGATAACCAGACATTTAAGAGGCAGCAGGAATGCTTTCAAGGCAGGCAAGTTCAATAATCCGCTATTAACCGCCAAGGGAGAAGAACGGGCCGAGGTCAGGCTCGAAAGTCTGGATACATTATGGATCAATACCGGAACCTTGTGCAATATCACCTGCAAGAACTGTTACATTGATTCATCGCCAAAAAATAATGATCTGGTTTATTTTCCCCTTGCTGAACTGGTAAAGCTGCTTGATGAAATTGCGATCATGAAAACCGGCACCCGTGAGATCGGGTTTACCGGGGGTGAACCATTCATGAATCCGCAAATGCCGAAAATGATGCGACTGGCACTGGAACGCGGATTTGAGGTGCTGGTCCTGACCAATGCCATGCAGCCCATGCAGCGCAAAAAAACCAGGGCTGAACTGATCGCTCTTAAAGATGAGTTTGGCGACAGGCTGACTTTGAGAATATCTCTTGATCATTATACCAGGCAGTTGCATGAGCGCGAACGCGGGGCTGGCAGCTGGGATATTACGGTTGAGGGTATTGACTGGCTGGCGGGAAATGGCTTTTCCATCGCCATTGCCGGGCGCACCTGCTGGGGAGAGGATGAATTGAGCGAAAGGGTTGGGTATGAAAAGCTGATGCAGGAAAAACACTGGCCTATTGACTGCTCCAATCCGGCCCAGCTTTCATTATTTCCAGAAATGGACTTGCAGGTCGAGGTTCCCGAGATCACTACTGCCTGCTGGGAAATTCTGGGCAAACATCCAAGTGATGTCATGTGCGCCACCAGCCGCATGGTAGTGTTGCGCAAGGGCAGGGAGCGCCCTGCCATTTTGCCATGTACACTGATTGCCTATGATGAGAAGTTTGAAATGGGAGATTGCCTTGCCGATGCCATGAAAAAAGATGGTGGTAATTTTTCCCGCGGTGCGGTTAAACTGAACCATCCACACTGCTCAAAATTTTGTGTTTTGGGTGGAGGCAGTTGTTCAGTTTAATAATTGGCTAACCTCAATAAACAACCCGTCAGTTGCAGATTGAAATATAGCGCATAGTGTGGCAATAGTCATACAAACAATATTATATCGGGCGGAAGATTGTCTCACCACAATAATAAATCTCTGGGTATTGCCAGCGTTCTGATTGGTGTCAGTGCAATGTCATTGATGGATGCTGTGGTCAAATGGTTGTCAGCAGACTATCCATTGCATGAAATTGTAATGTTCCGCTCAGTACTGGCCCTGTTTTTAACCCTGATCATCATTCATTTTGAAGGCGGTATCAGGATGTTGCTGACCGGGCAGCCGGGCATGCACATAATCCGTGGATTGATGGTTGCTGTTGCCAATATGACATTTTACCTGGCTTTGGCTGTCATGCCGATTGCCGAGGCAACGGCGCTGTTCTTCATTGCTCCCTTACTGATTACCGGCCTGTCAGTACCGTTCCTTGGCGAAACTGTCGGCTGGAGGCGCTGGCTGGCAATCATCATGGGCTTTGTCGGTGTACTGGTGATGATGGGGGTTGGCACCGGCATTATCAAATTTGTGGCTATCTTGCCGCTGATTGCAGCACTTGCCTATGCGGGAACCCAATTAATGGCTCGCAAAATCGGTATCATGGACAAGGCTTCGGTAATGTCCTTTTACATTACCATCACTTTCATAATCATATCTGCCGGTTTTGGAATAATTGCCGGTGATGGCAAATTTGCCGATCAGGAAAGTGCATCACTGATATTCCTGTTCAGAGCCTGGATATGGCCTGATACTCAAGGCATGTTGCTGATGATAGCTGCCGGGGTGCTGGTGACTATTGTGGGTTATGCCTTGTCGCAAGCCTATCGGGTTACCGAAGCCAATATAATTGCACCATTTGAATATATTGCCCTGCCCCTGTCAGTTATCTGGGGTCTGCTTATATGGAGCGAAGTTCCAGATACACGTTCAGCAATCGGCATAATCATGATCTTCATATCCGGGCTTTATGTCTATATCCGCGAACAAAGACTTACAAAAGCTGATCATGCTTCAAACGGGTGAAAATGCTTGGACAGTTTCAGACCCTGTTTTTGATAATTTGAGCCAATGCCCTGACCATAAACAAGTTCAGGTGGTTCGGTCAGTGGTTCATAAACAAGCCTGCCTATAACCTGACCATCTTCCAGAATAAACGGTACTTCATGAGAGCGCACTTCAAGTACTGCGCGCGCGCCGGTGCCACCGCCTGACGCATCTCCAAAACCTGGATCAAAAAACCCGGCATAATGTACGCGAAATTCACCAACCAGCGGATTGAACGGCACCATTTCAGCTGCATGGGTGGGAGGCACCCTGACAGCTTCCTTGGAAGCCAGAATATAAAACTGATCAGGATCCAGCACCAGATCACCGCGTTGCCAGATCGGTTCCCAGAAATCACGTGGATCAAGGGCTGCTTTTTTATCGACATCCACCAAACCAGCATGGCGCCTGGCTCTGAAACCAATTGGCTGATCAGGTTCAATCGAGGTTATATCAACGCTGAGGGCCAGACCATTGTCAATATTGGCCACACCGTGCGAAATCAGAGGTGCCTGTTCATGCAGCTCAATGATGGTTGCATCGCTCGGGGCTATTGATCCGCACCGGAAGCGCATTTGCGAAAGCCGCGACCCGGTACGGGCCAGAATGGTGAAGGTGCGCGGTGAAATTTCCACATAGAGCGGGCCTTGATAACCAGCTGGCACCTTGTCGAACTCGCGGGCATTGTCACATATCACCCGGGTGAATATATCAAGACGCCCGGTAGAACTTTTGGGATTGGCAGCAGCTGAAATATCTGTCGGCAGTTTCAAGTGTTCAAGCAGCGGGACAATATAAACGCAACCGGTTTCCAGCACCGCCCCCTCAACCAGAGATATTTCATGCAGGGACAAATCTTCCAGCCGGTCAGCAACAGTATTATCCGGTCCCGGCAGGAAAGAAGCACGCACCCGGTAGGCCTTGTTGCCAAGTCTTAGATCAAGACTGGCCGGCTGTATCTGGTCGGCATCCAGTTCAGTTTCGCAATTAAGCAGCCCTTCATCAAAAAACCGGCGCAGCATATGGGCGGGCAGAATACCGGGGCAACTGGTATCAGTTTGTTGCTGGTTCATTGCTGAAGGTTTCCTTCTGGTGAAATCATGGGGTGTAAAGCCTGGGTTTTTCTTCCATAACAGGATGAATATAACAAGTGAAAAGCATTTGTCAGCAGGTTTATCATCTGTTTCACATATCAATGCGGCAAGAACAGCCTGCAGCATATGCTGCGCAATACAGGTTTAACCGCAACAGGAAATGGTCTATGGATTGATCATGTATGAATCTACCACACGCAATATCCGGGTAATTGTGAAACCGCAATATCTGGAAGAACAGTCAAAGCCTGATGAAAATTACTTTGTCTGGGCCTACAGGGTAATAATTGAGAATAATGGCGATGAAACCGTCAAGCTGAACAGGCGCTACTGGGAAATTACTGACAGTGCCGGGCGAGTGCAGGAGGTGCGAGGGGCCGGGGTTGTTGGCGAACAACCAAGATTGAAACCGGGGGAAAGTTTTGAATATACATCAGGTGCACCACTTGCTACTGCTTCCGGGTTCATGTCCGGTTGCTACTACATGCAAAATGCAGATGGTGAGGAGTTTGATGTGCAAATCCCCGGCTTTGCCCTTGACCAGCCGCATAGCAACAAGGCATTGCACTAGCATTAAGGTCACAGTGTCGAGTATCATATTGTAAAAATACTTAAATATTATGTTCAGCACCAACCTGAAGCTGGCATAAAAAATGGAAAATAATAAATGTCTGAAACTCATTTTACCAGTATCGACATGCTGGCAAAGCTGGTTGCCTTTGATACTACCAGCCGCAATTCAAACCTGCCACTGATTGAATTTGTGCAGAACTACCTTGAAGGTTTTGGTATTGATTCAATCCTGATAGATTATGAAGCCGGTAAAAAAACCAATCTTTATGCCACGATCGGACCGGACAAAGCCGGTGGCATCGTGCTGTCTGGACATACTGATGTCGTGCCGGTTGACGGGCAGGACTGGAGCAGCGATCCTTTCAGTCTGGAAGAAAGGGACGGTCTGTTATACGGGCGCGGCTCGGCTGACATGAAAGGCTTTATTGCTGTCATTCTGGCCATGGTGCCACAATTTCTGGCAAAGCCACTGAAAACTCCGGTTCATTTTGCTTTTTCATGCGATGAGGAAGTTGGCTGCAACGGGGTTCGCCCGATGATTGACCACATCAAGCAGCATTTACCAAAACCATCAGCAGTTCTGGTCGGCGAGCCAACATCCATGCGGGTGGTAAATGCCCACAAGAGCGCCACCAGGTTTGAAACTGTCGTAAACGGTCATGAGGCACATTCCAGCTGTTCACATCTTGGAGTCAATGCAATCCTCACTGCCGGCCAGCTATTAGGTGAAATTGGCCGTATGTCAGAAGAATATCAGGCAATAGGTGATGTATCAGGCAGGTTTGATCCTGGATATACATCTTTCAATATCGGGGAAATCAAGGGCGGTACGGCAGGCAATATTATCCCTGGTCGATGCGCATTTGACTGGGAGACCCGGACCCTGCCTGAACACAAGACCGCCGATATAAAGGCAAGATTTAACCGCTTTGCCGACAGTCTGACACCAAAGATGAAGGCTGTCAGTCCTGATGCCGGAATTGAGACCATTGAAGTCAATTCAATCCCGTCACTTATGCCGGAAACTGACTCGCCAGCTGAAATTCTTGCCATGCACCTTGCCCAGGCAAATGGCAGTGAAGCTGTTTCATATGGTACTGAAGCCGGTCTGTTTCAGCAGGCAGGCATGCCGGCAGTTGTGTGTGGTCCCGGTAATATTGAACAGGCTCACAAATCCGATGAGTTTGTTGCAATAAGTGAGCTGGACAAATGTGAAACATTCATCCAGCGGCTCATAGATCACTGCAAGGCATAAGCTGGCATCTGTAGCGTTAAGTTGAATTCACTTTGCTGATATGAACGGCCTTGCCTTGCATGACCTGCCTCATATCTGCAAGTGAAAGCTTGAATCCATTCAAATATAACAGGCGCTATGGTGTAGCCTTGATGTCCATGACCTGAATTGCTGCCGGGCCAAGCAATACGATAAAAATTACCGGCAGGAAGAACAATACCATCGGAACTGTCAGTTTGGGCGGCAGCGCAGCGGCCTTTTTTTCAGCCAGCATCATCCGCATGTCGCGGTTTTCCTGAGCCAGAACCCGCAAGGCATTACCAACTGGAGTACCATAACGCTCTGACTGGATAAGACTGGTGGTAACCGACTTGACCGATTCAAGACCGGTACGCTTGCCCAGATTGTCAAATGCCTTGATGCGATCGCCAAGATAGGAAAGTTCAGCATTGGTCAAGGTCAGTTCCTCGGCCAATGGTACTGATTGCGCACCAATTTCAAGGGCAACCCGTTTGAACGCAGCCTCAATTGACATGCCTGATTCAACACAGATCAGCAACAGGTCAAGCGCATCGGCCCATGCACCCTGAATAGATTGCTGGCGCCTCGATACCATATTTTTAAGAAACAGGTTTGGCAGATAGAACCCGGCAATAACCCCGAACATCATTGCTGTGAGACGCATGGGAGGTGCTACCGAATCAGCAAAAACCGTTGATGAATAGATGAATACAATTGCACCGGCCACCAATGGAGCAATCAGGCGAATGGCCAGAAAGGTTACCAGATGTTTTTCTGATCGCAATCCCGCCTCACGCAGTCTTTTACGCGATGCTTCTGCTTCAAACAGTTTGCGCAGGTTAAGGGTTTCCACAATCTGGGCAACTGTTCCCTTGGGACGCTCACGCAGGCGGCTGGTTTGTTGCAGATCAGCAGTGCGACCGGCACGCATTCTCTGGCGCTCATTGGAAACAGATTTCATTCTGGCTCGCAACTTGTCGCCCTGCATGATAGGAGCAGCCAAGGTCAAAATTGTAACAAACACAGAAATTGCCACAAGCAAGGTTACTGCATTTCTCAGTTCCAGAAGTTGGGCCAGTTGATCTATCATTTAACTTTACAGCCTGTTTTAGAATTAAATATTGAAGTTGATCATTTTGCGCATGACCATCACCCCGGTAAACATCCACAATCCTGAACCGGCAATCATGATATGGCCGGTCTGGGTTTCAAACATCGGGTTCAGATATTCCGGGTTAAGGATCATCATGCCGCCACAGATAACAAAGGGCAAAGAACCGATAATCATTGCTGATGCCTTGGCTTCCTGGGAAACCGCCTGAATCTTGGCCTTCATTTTTTTGCGATCACGCAAAACATGGGAAAGATTATCCAGCGCTTCAGCCAGATTACCACCGGTGCTTTTCTGGATAGACATGACAATTGCCAGAAAATTGACTTCAGAAAGCGGCATACGATCAACCATGCGCTCAACCCCCTGATCAACCGTGATGCCAACACGCTGGCCTTCAACGACTTCCAGAAATTCAGGGCCAACCGGTGCTGCCATTTCTGTGGCAATGACCTTCATTGCATCAGTGATCGGCAAACCGGCTTTCAGACCGCGGACCATAACATCAATAGCATCGGCAAAACCGTCCAGAAAATTTTCCTGACGGCGTTTGGTCAGATAACCAATGAACCATCTTGGCAAACCAAGTGTACCGGCAACACCACCAGCTATGGCAACAATGAGCGGAACCCCGGCCAGCAAAATGCCAAATGCCACAATCACACCGGTTATGGCTGAAAATATCCAGAAACCCTGAATTGACAGATCAAGACCGGCGCGTTTTATCATGATCCGCAAACTTGGTTTCTTTTTCTGTTTTTTGTGCTTTTCTTCAAGCTTGATAAGTGATTCCTGAATTTGCACCCGGCGTTTGGTGTTCTTGTCTTCAGACAGGCGTTCGCGAATACTGGCCTTTTTGGCATCAGTACCGACAGCAACAGTGGCAACACGTTTGGAAATATCAGCCTGGCCATTAATTTGCGGCAGAAAGATCGCAACAACCAGTGCACCAACAGCCAGAGCTGCCAGCAACACCAGGGCAATTGTTACAAGTGTATCACTAAATTCCATCAGCACACCTTACGCTTCAAAACAGAGCTGCCTTTGATCATTCAACATGCCTGCAAGGCTGGCAGTTCATTATTGGGTTTTCTGGAAATCGCTCTTGAGCGACAAATCCAGTATTAAAACTAGCTTTCTTCAGTTCTGACTTCGGCTTTTTCCAGGGCCTCGGCCAGTCTTGCTTCTTCATTGTAATATCTGGCTCGATCCCAGAAGTGCGGGCGGGCAATACCGGTTGAGCGATGTCGCCCGATAATGTCGCCATTCTTGTCCTCACCCACTATGTCGTAGACAAACAGGTCCTGGGTAATAATAACATCGCCTTCCATACCAATTACTTCGGTTATGTGAGTAATGCGGCGCGAACCATCACGCAGCCGGGCGGCCTGAACAATAACATCGATTGAACCAACGATCATTTCCTTGATGGTTTTGGACGGCAGGGAAAAGCCACCCATGGTAATCATCGATTCAAGCCTTGAAAGAGCCTCGCGCGGCGAGTTGGAGTGAAGGGTTCCCATTGAACCATCATGACCGGTATTCATCGCCTGCAGCAGGTCAAATGCTTCAGGTCCACGCACTTCGCCCACGATAATCCGTTCCGGGCGCATACGCAGGCAGTTCTTGACCAGATCGCGCATGGTGATTTCACCTTCACCTTCCAGATTTGGCGGTCTGGTTTCGAGTCGAACCACATGCGGCTGCTGCAATTGCAATTCGGCAGCATCTTCGCAGGTGATGACGCGCTCATCTTCATCAACGAAAGCGGTCAGTGTATTAAGCAGGGTGGTTTTGCCCGAACCGGTACCACCAGAGATCAGTACATTACATCTGACCCTGCCAATAATTGACAAGATTGTAGCACCTTCTGGAGTAATCGACTTGAATTTCACCAGATCACTGAGTTTCAGGCGGTCTTTTTTAAATTTACGAATTGTCAGGGCCGGACCATCAATGGCAAGCGGTGGCACAATGACATTGACGCGTGAACCATCGGGCAGACGGGCATCACAGATCGGGCTGGCTTCATCGACCCGGCGACCAATCTGACTCACAATACGCTGGGCAATATTCAAAAGCTGGGCATTGTCACGGAACCGTACATTGGTCTGTTCCATCTTGCCTTCAGTTTCAATAAAGGTAAGGTCGGCACCATTGATCATGATATCGGCAATATCATCACGGGCCAGTAATGGTTCAAGCGGGCCATATCCCAGAACATCATTGCAGATATCTTCGAGCAGCTCTTCCTGCTCGGCAATCGACATTGCAACATCTTTCAGGGAAAGAATTTCATTGACAATATCGCGTATCTCATCGCGGGCGCTCTCGGCATCAAGCTGACCAAGCTGGGTGAGATCAATTGCATCAATCAGGGCATTGAATACTACTGATTTGATATTGTAGTAACTGTCAGTCTTTGATTGCTGGGGGGCTTGTGTTTTCAGATCAGTTTTGGCTGGAACACTGGCCTGTGGTGGCTCTGCAGGAGCAGCCTGGGGGGTTGCGCCCAAAGGTTCACCAAGATCGGGTATATGGGTATTGATAGCACCTGGTGCAGCAGCAGGATCCAGCCCCTGAGGCGGGGCCGGCTGGCCGACAGGAGCCGGGCTGGCTGTATTACTGATATCACCACGTTTTCCAAACATTTATTTTTTCCCCAGTGATTTTAATTTCTTCAGAAAATCCAGACTGGATTTTTTCTTGCCTTTATCAGGAGTTTTTCCGGTTAAAATCTGGACGAGAGCTGCAAGTGATTCAGCTCCATTTGATTTTGGCGAAACATCGAAAACCATCTGACCATTTGTTGTTGCCGTGCCAAAGGTCTGGGCATCATGCTGAATGACAACACTTGGTTGAATACCAACACCCTTGGCAAAATCAGCTACAGGAACTTCAGGACGTTTCGGCATACCGACCTGATTGATAACCAGCTTGGGTGGGCCATCATTTTGACGGGCAGCTTTCAACTGATCGATAATATTTTTGGTATTGCGCAGGCTGGCAAGCTCTGGAGTTGCCGTAATAACCACCTCATCTGCCTGAATCAGTGTCTGTTTTGACCATGGCATCCAGATATTTGGAACGTCAATAATTACATAAGGCACTGAATTGCGGACTTCATCAAGTACTGTCTGCAACGCATCCTTGGAGACTTCATATTCCCGGTCAACCGAGGTTGGAGCCAGTAATAATGACAGTTTTTCAGTGCATTTCGTCAATAGACGGTCAATAAGTGTCTGGTCGATACGTTCAGGAGAGCTGAGTGCTTCGGCGATGCCCTGAATACCATCATTGTTAAAATCCAGACCAACTGTGCCAAATGGCAGGTCAAGGTCAACAATGACAGTATCGGCAAGATATGTTTTTGACAGATACCAGCCGACATTATGGGCTATGGTGCTTGAGCCAACCCCGCCCTTGGAACCGACAAAAGCTATTGTATGGCCTATAGGACTGGCTTCTGGATCAGCATAGAGATTGGAAACAGCCTCAATAATCTGCATCTCATTTACAGGAGCAACCAGATATTCACTGACGCCTGCACGAATAAGATCGCGATACAAGATAACATCATTGAGATGCCCGATGACAATCACTTTGGTGGAAGGATCACAAACCTGGGCAAGGGCTCCCAGCTCGTTCATTACTTCTTCGCGTGAGCGTGAGCATTCAACGAACAGCACTTCTGGTGTCTGTTGCTGGTGAAACACCTGAATTGCTGCCTGAATTCCGCCCAGTTTTACATCGACATGGGCGCGAGCCAGACGACGGTCACGACCAACTGCCTGCAAAACATTTGC
This sequence comes from Hyphomicrobiales bacterium, assembly GCA_026990765.1. Taxonomy (GTDB): domain Bacteria; phylum Pseudomonadota; class Alphaproteobacteria; order Rhizobiales; family Aestuariivirgaceae; genus JALWJW01. The sequence continues at coordinate 50,452 of JALXCV010000026.1, forward strand.
AGTATTTTGATCTTCGCAATAGGCGTGAATATTTACCCGCGGGACAATAGCAGTTACGCTGTTTGCCTGGTCAGGTTGGTATTGTGCTTGCTGTGTCATTGGTTATTACCCGTGCCTGTAGAATTGTTGATCAAGATTTGCCCTTGTCAGTCGAATTGACTGTTGAGTTTTCATCCGCGGGGGTTGTCGGGCTCTTGGGTGTACGATAATCGACAAATACCTTGGACCTGCGCATTGGATCAGCCGGTGTCATGGTGCGTGGTGTTTCCAGATCCTTCGGATTTGCAATCATTGCTGCCAGATTGTGCCGGGAATAACAGGCAAAATCGCCATATACTTCATTTGATCCGGTATCGGTAAATCTGGTTTGCCTGCCATCACATTTTTTGGTTTTGGCAAATTTGCGGACAAAGGACAGTGAAACCGGGGCACCATTGCGACCTGGATAGGTAGTGTGATGCAACCGGGAACCAGAAACGCCCTGCTCGGCAAATATCTGTGTTACCCTGCCGGCGATCACATCGCCATTTACACTGTTTCGGGGACGGCGAATATTGATTGATTGCGCCGCTGTTTCATGTGCCTGCTGGGCAAAGCGGGTTACAGCATCAATCTGTGCCGGTGTCATCCGGGCTGATTTGGTTGGCACATTGACCTTGATCGTTCCCTTGACCACCTCAATCGGATAGCGTTCGGAATGTGAGACCGGAACATATACATCGTCAAACTCACCATTCATTCCATTACTGCAGGCTGCAACCATGGCTGTAACTGCTATTGCAGTGCCGGTACGGGCAAGTCTTGCAAACAAACTAACAATACGCATCGAATTTACTCCTTAAAGGCATTCATTTCATTCGACGATGAAGCCAACATTTCCGTGATAGGTTTCCCCGGAAACACCTTTTGAACCAAACACCTTGTTCAGACGACCAAACAATATGGTCTGGGTGTCTGTAGCCACAGCCGATCTGTCTGTCGGGGCAACAAGTTGCTTTTCATTTACCGGGCGAACGATATAGGGCGTTACAATAATTGCCAGTTCTGACAATTTTTGCTGATAATCGCGTGAGCGAAACAATGCACCCAGTATCGGCAGATTTTTCATTCCTGGCAGACCATTGATAGCCTGCTGGGTCTTTTCCTGAATAAGGCCGGCCATTGCCAGAGAACCGCCTGATGGCAATTCAACTGTGGTTTCCGCCCGCCTGACAGTCAGGGAGGGAATGGAGATGGAGCTGAGAATGATAGCATTTTCAGGGGACAGTTCAGAAACTTCAGTATTCAGTTTCAAGGATATCCTGCCACCGGTCAGCACCACCGGGGTAAAGCCAAGGCCTACACCGAATTTTTTGAACTCAATGGAAATCTGACCATTATCAACACCAACCGGGATCGGGAATTCACCACCAGCCAGGAATTTCGCACTTTCCCCAGAAACAGCGGTAAGGGTTGGTTCTGCCAGAGTTTTCAGATAGCCATCACGTTCCATTGCCCGCAATACTGCACCTGAGCCATTGGCGGTTGATATGCCGTAACCGGGAGAACCAAAGCTGGTAGAAAATGGAGGAGCACTGCCCACGGTCAAAGGTCCGCCATTAAGCGAGAACGGGGATACTGTCAGCAATTGTACTGCCTTGCTGCCCAGCTTCAGGGCTTTATTGGTATCTATGCCGAACTGCTTGAGTACTTCACGCTGAACTTCAGCAATCTTTACCTTGAGTGCAACCTGTTCAAGTCCGGCAACCGAGATGGTAGAGAGAACTTTTTTCTCATCATCAGTGTATTTTGCTGCCAGATCAACAGCCAGTCTGGCCTGGGCCGGGGATTTGGCAACACCGCCAAGAACCACATTCTCATTTACGGTTTCAACTGTAATCCTGTTTCCAGGCATTACCCGCTGAAACAGTTTTTGCAGGGCCTTCATGTCACGGGCAACTTCAATATCCAGATTGAGAATCTGACGACCTTTTGAATCAAAGAAGAAAACATTGGTCTGCCCGGCTTTTTTGGCAAAAAGATAAGCCATGCGCTGGGTTCGCACCACTGCATCTACAATAGCCGGATTACCGATGAGAACATCCTGGGCATTGGCAGGAAGCCTTACCACCACAGATTTGTTAAGACCGATGCGAACAAACTGCCCGCCCTGCACCTGACCGGCAGTTGCCGGGGCCTGAGCCAGTATGGTTGCAAATGTGAATGACAAAATCAGCGTAATCGCAAGCATCTTGTTCATTGCCAGTGCTTTCAGCATTGTTGCACCTGTTATTCTGGTTAGAGACAATTTCATCTTGTGACCGCCCTATTTGGTTGACGCTGTCTGGCTTCTGGCGCCATAGCGAAAAATATTGATTTCATTGCCGGTTGAACCCTTGGCATAACGCGGAGAAAGTTTTGGAACATCATCCCCCATCTTTTTTGATCCGGCATCAGCCAGTGCCCGCAATGCCAGGGTAAGCTGCCCGGAAGTCTCCACTTTAGCCAGGACTTCTGCCTGTTCGGGTGTTAATTCCAGAGTGGCAGTTTTGGAAACTGCAAACTGCTCACCATCATCACCAGTCTTGTAAGTCTGATCCACTGCCAGAACCCTGACATTGGTGATTACTGTCTCACTTACAGTTACCGGCTGGCTTGATCCGTCAAACTTGTCCTTGCGGGTTACCAGTACATCCACCCGGTCATTTGGCAGGATAAAGCCACCTGCACCGGTTGCTGCCGAGATACGTACAGAAATTGCCCGATATCCGCTGGGCAGCATTGCCGCCATGAAACCATTTGATGTTTCCAGGATAAGTTTGCGTTCACTTACCGGTTCATCCTTGTAAAGAGCAACCCTGGCTCTGGTATTCTTCAGCTTTGACATGGCCTTTGGCCGTGAGCTTATGGTTATCATGCCAGAACCTACCAGGTCCTTTGGCCAGTCAACCCATTTCATATTTGCGCCTGAAAGCCGCTCACCTACCGAAAGATCACGGGCCATGACCAGAACCTTGGTTTTTTCGACCTTGTTGACCTCGATGATTTTTTGCTGAGGTTTCTTGCCTACAAGATCCTTTACCAGAAACGCTGCCAGAGCGGCTGAGGCTAGCGCTACTCCCAAAAATATAACCCTGGATTTACTCATTTTAAACTTCCTGACTTAACAGCCCTGATTAACCTGACCGAAATTGCTGTAGATTTATGATTAACGGGCAAACAATAAATTATGGTTAATGCTTTCCAAATTTGTTGCTGTGGTTGTAAAGGGTTGCATTCTCAAACAAACTGCTGAATCCACCAGGTTGATGGAAATACCATCAAGGCACCTGCTGCTATGGCTATGCCGTATGGCAATTTCAGCTGTTTTTTGAATATTCGCCCCAGCAGGCTGACATTGCCAACGACCGGCTCATTGCGAATTAGGCTCCAGATCATCATGAAAAAGGCAAGTGCACCACCGGCAAAGGCTGTAATGACCCCGAAGGGTATCAGATTGTCCCAGCCTACCCACAGGGCAGCAGCGGCAATCATTTTGGCATCGCCGCCTCCAAATACCCCAAAGGCAAACAACAAATAGCCAACTACAAAAGCCAGCAGCCCGGCCACAACATGCCAGACAAAAACTTCAAGCGGCATGCCAGACAAGATGGCGAACGGGATAATTGATACTGCTATTACAATATTTATCCAGTTGGGAATGCGGTAGGTAAAAAAATCAAAAGTTCCGGCTATGACAACCAGAAGCGGAAAAACAGTTAGAACAATATTATTATACACGTCACAAAGACTCCCCAACCAGATCAAAAAGGCCCAATGGCCCATTAAAACTCATGGGGGGAGAATTACATGCTCATGGTAAAAAGCAGGTTAATTAACTGCTGTTTATATAATCAGGCCAAATCACCCCGGCGGAACAGAAAATATCCAAGACCGCCGGCTGCCAGTCCAATAATTAACGGGTAACAAACCGCCCAGACCAGGTAACCGGTTTCACTGAATGCGTCCAGAATTATCCAGGCTGAAGGACCAAGCAGAATCAGTTGCGGATCAAACAGCATCATGGCAGCGGTTCGAAATACCTGCATCGGGTTGGCCAGTGCCAGGGTTACGACCAGACCGGCAGGTGCCTGTTCGCGTATGATCATGCCCAACAGGACAAGATCAAGGAACAGCAGCATAATCAGCCAGATGAAAAAAGCCGCGCTTTGGGCAACATCAGATGAGCGGGTGACAGATGAAATCAAAAAGCCAATACCCAAAAAGCAAAATGCCAGTGATACCAGCAAGATTGTGTACCAAACCAGATGATATACCGGGACTTCGGCACCCAGCACGACACCCCAGACAGTAGCAGCAATCATCGCAAGGAATACGGGTGCAAACACAATAATGAACCGACCGGCAAAGCGGCCCCAATACCATGCAGCCAGAGATATCGGTTGTGACAGCATATATTCGAACACCCCGGCTTCACGGTCGCCTGCAAGTGACCTGACAGTAGTTATCAGAACGAATACCGGCAAAATTGCCATGGAAAGCTGAATATAGGTGACCAGAAGACGTGTCAGGCCGGTAAAGCCCACTACTCTTGATTCTGTCAGGCCAAACATGAACAGAACGACTATGATACCACCAAAAACAAGTGAATAGAGCACGAACCATCTGGCTCTGAGCGATTCAGCAATATCAAGTCGTGTGGCAAGCAATAAAGCTTTCATATTATTGTTGTCCTAACCGTTACCTGGTGTCTGTATTTGAGTTTGCGGGATGGCATTGTGATCTGGATTTTCACAACGGGTGGTCGAGCCCATGGCTATCACTCTTTTGCGCATCTCGGCAAAGCTGAGAGTATCTGCCGTTTTTTCTTCAACCGCTCCAAAGCCATATTCCATAGGTGTATGCTGGCCGGGAAGATACCAGGCTTTTCTGGCATCAAGCCATTTTTTACCGGTTTTCATATCCCGTACCCATATTTCTGTTTCTGCTGTTTCTTTCCATGGGGCAATTTTCAGCCAGTGAATGGCATCACCAAGATCATCAAATTTGAGAACCTCGCTGCCCCTGGCCTTGCGAATTTCTGCGGCAAAGCGCGGATCGGAGACTATCATTTTGCAATAGGCGCATACTTCCCGGTCATATCTGATATCAACCGGACCGGTCTGCTGTTCACCCCAGCAACCGGCCAGCAGCATGGCTGCAAATATGGTCACTAACAGGCGGAACATTATTTAACAGTGCTCCGTTTGCCTGTGGATTCACCCATTTCAAGACCGGAAACAACGCCGGAATAACGCGCCAGAACCCCAAAGAAACGCAAGCGGTCAGCACCGGATACTTCACCTTTCCAGACCAGATCACTATCGCCTTCAGAAAAATTCCAGCCGGAAATGGCGTTGGCAAAAGCTTCATCATGGCGGGCAATGGTTATGGTGCAAGGCATGCGGGCTGACAGATCACCACTGTCTTCAACAGCATCATCCAGAACCACCTTGCCGCGATCAAGTTCAATTATCCGGTTTACCAGCCCGGCCACTTCTTCCAGCCGATGCGATGAAATAACTACCGGCAGGTCACCGCGTTCTGACAAAAGATCAAACAGGATTTGTCGGGCCTTTGGATCAAGATTGGCCGTTGGCTCATCCATGATAATCAGGCCGGGGTTTCTGGCAATCGCAATGGCAATCAGAATTTTCTGCTTCTGGCCACCTGACAAACGATTGAAAGGCCGACTGCGCAATTCAGCTATATCGATTTCCAGACGGGTGATAACAGCTTCAATATCGGCAATCGCGATATCAGCAGCTCCAGCGCAGAAGCGAAGCAATTCTGAAACCGGCATTTTCAATGGCGGGGCAATCTGGGGTACAAAGCCGATGGTTTTGAGAACTGCTGAACGGTTGGCGCGTGGTTCCAAACCGTTGACTTCAATATTGCCATTATAGACATATTGTCCAAGAATACACCTGATGAGAGTGGTCTTGCCTGCGCCATTGGAACCTATAAGGGCAATCCTGTCACCCTGCCCCCAGTGCATGGTAAGATCATCAAGTACATTTGTCCGGCGAAACGCCTTGGAAAGATTTTTGATTTCAATCATAAAAGACCGCCGGTTCCTCGCAATTTGAATTTCAGTGCTCCTGTCGGACATGCTTCCAGACACATGCCACAACGGGTACAGTCAGCTCCAACATCAAGATGGACATCTTCAGCCCGGTTTTTCTTGGTCATTTCCAGAACATGCGGCACCAGACATACTGCCCTGCATTCACCTTCATGCAGACAGGCTTCAAGATCATACTCGACTACCAGCGGTGATACTGAACCAAGAAAACCATAAGTCATGCCGATCGGGCAGACATAACGGCACCAGAAACGGCGAACCAGAAACACCTCTACCAGTAACAGGAACACCACCCAGGTCAAGGCAACCCCGCCACCATAAATAACTGCGCGTGACAGGATGCCAACCGGGGAAATTGATTCAAAAATTGTATAGCCGCTAAGCAGCGCCATCAGGGCAAACAGGACATAAAGCACTGTGCGCATTCTGCGATCAAGCGGGAAATCCTTGATCCAGCCCTTGCTGGCCAGCCACAAATGCAGCATTTCCGCTAATTCTGATAGCAGGTGATAGGGACAGGCCCATGAGCAGAATGCGCGGCCACCAACCAGCCACCACAATATGCCTACCGTCACGGTGCCAATGACCAGATTTACCAGCATTTTCTTGTGGGCCAGCATAACCTGCAGCGATGAATTCAGGTCAGCCATATGAAAGCCGACAAAGCGCGAAGCGGTAAGAGCGCCTTCAACCAGCTGCACATCGAAATGGTAAGATATGACAAACAGCAGATTTACCAGAATAATCGAAGCCCAGCGCCATTTACGCCATTTGAAACTATTGTGGGTAAAGGAAAGCCGTGGCCCGGCCTTTTCCTCACGAATCATGGCAATGCGCTTTTTTCTTTCCTCAGGCTGGTTTTTGAGCGCCAGCATTTCCTGGGCTGCCTGTGTGAACTCGGTTTTTTTCAGGCGCCTTGGATCAGCGCCCAAAAGGGTTCTCAGTGATTGATATATGCCCCTCATACTTTTGGCCCCTCGCGATGCAGATCAATTACAATTGCGGTTTTTTCAAGCGGACAAATCATTTCACACATACCGCAGCCAACGCATTTATCATCAACAACCGGGGTGCGGCGCTTGTCATCTTCTGGTTGATCAGCAGATAGTGGTTGCATGGAGATCGCACCCTTGATCGGACATTCGCGAACGCAAAGATCGCAAAGCTCAAGATCATAGGGGTGATCAGCAATCTTTATCGGGTTCCAGCGATCCACCTTGATGTAACGATGAATGCCGGGGAAATCATCGCCCCTTGCCTTTCCCTTGAAACCCTGGCCCTGACGGGCAAGACAGGCGTCTGGCCGCGACAGGCGGGCCTTGCCCATATTCACCTGCTCCTTGGCATCAATATGGTGGCTTAGCGATCCGGTTGGACAGGCAAGCACACATTGGGGAGTATCACAGGCAAAATCACAAGCCTGGGTGCGTGCATCGATATAGGGAACACCTATGCCATAACCACCCTCACCATCGGCAAGCTTGATCGCTTCAACCGGGCAAACCTGAACACACTGGCCGCATTTGATACATGATGCCAGCATGTCTTTTTCTGCAAGGGCGCCTGGTGGGCGCAGCAGGGTTTCCCATCGCATGTGCAAAGGCAGATATGCTGATGCACCTGCCCCTAATACACAGGCAGCCATAACGCCGGAAAACACTATTTTTCTACGTTCTGCCCGTTGTTTTGGTGTCAGTTTTTTGGCCATGATAAATTTCTCAGTCTTTATAAAGTCCAAAAGGGTCTAAACGCTTTACTGATGTTTCTTCTTGATCCTGATCAAGACCATCAATTTTTGGAATGGTTGCCACAAAATCTTGTGTCATTCGCGGTTTCTTGTCCCGCAGCATTAACAAGGGCTTGGTAAAAGGGGCCAGATGTTCAAGGAAATCCAGCATCGACATGACCGGTGTCCCCTGAAAAAAAGCGGCTTTCGGTTTATCCATCCACAGGCGATCAGAATAAATTTTCAATTCAAAAGGCGTATCGCCAATATTATCATCATTCTGGTCAAAACCTTCATATGAATCCCAGTAATTGCCTTCCCAGACATTGCGTTTGGCAGATGCAAAGGTTGAAACAGTAACCGGAATAAAATTAGACTTGAAACGGTTATCCTTGACAATATTGCCTTGCCAATCGGAAAGGAACGAGATGCCAATCGAATTAAAGGCTATTTCATTGCCATAAATATCATTGGTGGTGCCAGGGTCAAACGGGGACAAGTCGAATGATATACCACGGGCATTATATAATATCTTGTTATTGAATATTTTAACGCCACTGGTCTCTTTAAGACCAATGCCAACGCCGGTATTGCCATGGGCGGAAAACAGGCGATTATTGCGCACTACCACATCATCTGAATACATCAGGAAAATGCCAACCGAATTTCGCCAGATTGAATTATTCTCAACCAGGTTAAATTTGGAATACATGAAATGCAGTCCGTAGCGGCCTTCCTTTATGTCATTTCCAGCGATCCGATTATTGGCCGAATACCAGACAACAAAGTCACGCGAGTTGCGGATAGTATTTTTTTCAATCTTGTTGTGGAATGAATACCACAGGCGAATAGCATCACCCTTGACCCCAAGCCCGTCATCGGCCTTGGATGAAATCCTGTTGCGGCGGACAATATTATTGTTGGCCTGTTCTAGATCCACACCGAACAGGCATTCATCAATCACATTATCCTTTATAACATTGAAATTGCCCTTGATGTGGACACCGGCATCAATATCATTGTGCTGGTCTCCTGAATTTGTCAAATGCAATCCCCTGATGGTGACACCATCGGTAAGAATATCAATTACAGTGCCTTTGCCGCCATTATCAACTGTCACCTTGCCCTGACCATCAATCACGATTGATTTCTTAATTACAATCGGGCCTTTATAGGTGCCAGGGGGAGGGATGAGCATGTCACCCTCTTTGGTTGCATCAATCATTGCCTGCAAGGATTGTGGCTCATCTGCCGCCGCCGGGGCGGCAAGACAGATGAGCGTTGCAATTACCATACAGACATAACGCAGGTTCATGATGACTGATTTGCCTCTTTCAGACCCTTGCGCCGGATCAGCATTGCCAGAATGACAACAACCGAGAACAGCACAATCAGACCAAAGCCATAATGGGGATATGACAGGGTGGTAAACTGGGCCACCTTGCCCTGGCCAAATACTGTAGGCATGAATGGTTTGAGCGAGAAGGCGCCCATTGCATTCATTGAATGGCCATACCACCACAACCAGCCGGCATATTCCGCAATAAAGAACACTGGCAGTGCAGCTGGGATAAGTCCTAGTAACCAGAATAGCGGCCAGCGCTTGTTACTGGCAACAACCAGCATGGCCAGCATGGCCAGTATAATTCCCCAGAATGCCAGATTACCAATGGTTTTCATGGTCTTGACCAGAGGTACAATTTCATCCTGATTATTGAACCAGCGACCAAGCGCCTTGCCATAATGCCAGAAAACTATCTGTTTCGTTGAACCATTCCAGGCTTCACGTTTATCCTGAGGCAATTTAATCTGATCAGCATCATAGGCACCTTTGAGAATTGAAACATAAAGTTCTTTGCCCTTGATGCCGGAAGACTGGGCTTCTTTCAGCACATCCTTCAGGGTTTTGACACCAGCGCCGGAACCTTTGTGCAATTTGCCAATTGCGGCGCTTAGATCAACCTGCCCTGATTTTTGCAGTGAACCATGCAGTTCTTCAGTAGTGCGGTTTTCGATAGCGCCTGAAGCTTTCAGGTCTTCCTGCAGCTTGGCAATGATGGGTGAAAGCGGTTCGCCTTCTTCTTCCTTGCCCTGACCAAGAGAGGTTACCAGCGATGAAACATAGGATTCAGCTTCGTAATTGATCCCGCCGGGAGTGTACCATGTTACATACATCCAACCGGCAATAACTGCAAATCCAACTGCCATAACCCCCAGTCTTATTGCTCTTCGCCCTATGGCAAAGCCAACCAGCATTACTGCCAGCATTGACAGAAGGAATGGCGACAAGGCTTTTTCCAGAACCCCGCCAGAAGCAATGGGATACATGCCTACAAAGTGATTGATGGCATCCATCTCATGTACACAGTCAAGTGCTTCGTCTTCTTCGACATCGCGATTCTTTTGCAATTCGCAACCGGAAAAAACTCCGTTCATGTGAAAGTGAATACGCACCCCGTCCGGAAATGCTTCAGGTGGATAGTTTGGCGCTTTCAGTGCCACCCACCAAGTTGGAGACATATAGATGAAGCCCAGCAAAATTATTGCCACCCCCACCAGTAACCGCACAGCATTTTTGCGTTTTGTGCCCAGTTCATAATTCATTTGTCAAACCACCATAAAATATATCCTGCGACCATGATTGATCGCAGGATTGTTATTACTCATTAAGATCGGGATGTTGAATCAGCAATACCCGACTAATGCGATCAGTCAAAGTCAGGATTAAGCCAATCTGCGCTTGGTGCCAAGTCTTCTTTTGGTGGTTTGAGGCGCGACACATAGTCCACAACTGCTTTCATGTCCTTATTTGAGAAGCCGGCAATCTGTTTAACCATGTCAGGATTGGCATTGCGGCGCTTTTTGTCCCTGATCCATTCAAACTGGCGCAACAGATATTTGTAATGCTGACCTTGAATGCGAGGATAGTATTTTTCCTTGTCTCCCTGGCCCTGATCACCATGACAGCGAACACAGTTTTCCTTGAACAATTTAGCGCCAAGTTCCAGATCATCGCCGGCACCTACACCATTATCCGGGTTCATTGGAATATGCGAGATATATTCAGCAACTGCTGCAATTGCATAAGGTCCACCACCAACTTCAGGAGCAGCATTCTTAATTTCTTTAGGCAGGGCAAATGGATACATGGTCGGATTATCGCGGTTTTTGGCACGAATATCAGCCAGTTGCTTGATGATTACCGAAGTGTGCTGACCGGCAAGCTGCGGGAAAGTGCCGTCCTTGGTGCCCCAGCCTTCAGGCAGGTGACAGGCAGAACATACTTCAAACACAGCAACACCATCAGCGCGGATCTTGGCAAGCTCTTCTTTCGACTTGTCCTTGAACGTCAGGTAAATTTTAGTGGCTTCATCCTGTTCACCACCACCTTCATTCCAGCCAGACAGGGCAGACCCGGCTACGGCAACGATGGCACAAAGTGCAGTAGCTACAAAAATTGACAGTTTTTTCATTTCTAACTCCATTAGATAATGTTTCAGGGGTTATGTAGTTATTTCAACCTTTCAATTTGCGACAAATAAGATGCCAGCAAATCAATCTGTTCATCAGTAAGTTTCTTCACCATGGGGACCATGGACTTGATTTTACCATTCTTGCGAACCTTGTTCTTAACATCTTTGATCTGGGCAACGATATAGGCTTTTTTCATTCCGGCAAGAATTGGATAGTTTTTAAGCGGTTTGAGAGCGCCCTTGCCATGGCATGAACGACATTTCTTTTTATAAAGCGCTTTGGCTTCTTTAAGCTGATCGTCGCTCAAGGCTGTTTCCAGCGGCTTTGGCTTGGCCGATGGCTGCATTGACAGCCAGTTGGCAATCTTTTGAATTTCATCATCATTGATCCTGACCTTGCCTTCAGGAGTAATCAGGGCACCAGTCATTGGTGCTGTACGCATGGCACCATTTTCATCCTTGGAACCAACTCGCTTGCCTGAAAGAATGTCCTTGATCTGGGTGACCAGGTATTTTTCTGCCTGACCGGCGATGCTGGGATAGTTCTGGATTGCACGGGCACCGCCCTTGCCATGACAGGCCATGCAGGATTTGCGCAGATAAAGCCGCTTGCCGGGATGGCGTTTCCTTTTGGCAGGTTTTGCAACAGGTGCTGCAGCGGCGGTTTTTTCAACCTTGGCAGGCTCAGTCTTGGCAGGCTCGGTCTTGGCAGGCTCGGCTTTGGCCGGGGCTTTTGCTTCAGCAGTCTCTTTGGTTTTCTTTGCTGGTGCAGCAGCCATTTCGCCGCTGTCAGGCTTGACTGAGGCAACTCCTGTGGGCGCATAGATTATATCGCCGACAATGTTCAAAACAAATAACAGAACAATGGATGCAACGATGGAAACAATAGCAGAAAATATTCGGGTCACAACTTACCCCTCCCTTGATGCAAGAAAGTTAAAATTTTGCACTTGTCTAGCACAAAATGAAGCCGGGGGAGACAAAAATCTCCCCCGGCGTATTGTCGCGTCAATAACTTATTTTACGACTTTGGCGCCATGTTCATCCAGATAGGTCTTGGCACGCAGACCAATGTCAGCGGCTTTAACCTGATACTGGAACCATTGCTGGGCCCAAAGTGTTGCATTCTGCCAATCAGACTTGCCTGCGAAATCTTCAGATTTCTTCTTGGCTGATGCAGCAAAGTTCAACTGGTCAGTGGCATCTTCAACCAGCGCAACAACAGGAGCAAAGTCCTTGTAGTTACGGGCAACGATATAGCCAACCACTGAGTCAATCACACCCTGTGTTGCCACATTGGTGCCGATCTGCTTGTCATAATCAGCCTTGGTATATTTCTGACCTTCAGAAACTGCATCGGTCGAGGCTTTTACGCCTTTTGGACGCACAAGCAGATAACCTTGCATTTCAAGGTGAAGAGCTGAACAGAACTCGGTGCAGTAATAAGGATATACACCGGCTTTATCTGCAACAAAGGTTGCGGATACTGTTTTACCAGGTTCAACTGACAGGTTTACATCATGATAGTTGATGGCAAATCCGTGAGTTTCGTCTTCAGCACGTTCAACATTGGTAAAGTGCAGAGATACTGTTGTACCTTCTTCAACTTCAATGATTTCAGGTGTGATGTGCGAGCGGATCAAAGTACCATAAACATGGGTTACGCCGTCTTTTACAACAACTTTTTCACGACCAGGACGTGTCCGGTATGGTGATTTTTTGTCTGTACGGCTGTCCCAGCCAAGTTTGTAGCGAACTTTTGGTTTCAGCTTGGAAGCCTGAATGGCAACAGCATAGTGAGGTTCGCCAAGTGGAATGGGCATATCATACAAAAGCTGCATCTTGTCGCCGGAGATATCAATCAGCTGATGGTTCTGCGGATGCAGCGGGCCAACAGGATTGAAGCGGTCAATTGCCAGCTTGTTAAGTGATACCAGATAATGACCCTTGGGGTGCATTGTATCACCTTCCATGCTCATCAGATGGCCGATATTGTAGTGGATGTTGATCTTGTCAAGAACCTTGCCTTCGCAATAGTTCCATTTGGTGACCTGAGAGTCCACATAGATAGATGTGTAAACGATACACTCTTTGGAATCATACTGGTTATGCAGCGGGCCAAGGCCAACCTGTACCTGGGTATGCAGGGATTTTTTCAGATCAAGGATCGGAATACCATATGGGTCTTTTCCGGCAAAATCCTTTGCATCAATCAGAGCCTTGATTTTGGCAAAATCATAAACCGATGCGTGAGTGTCAAGCTTGCCGGCAACGATGAAATATTTGCCGTCTGGAGTAACATCAACACCGTGTGGTGATTTTGGTTCCGGGATAAGGAAAAGTATACCTTCCTTGATCGCGGTATCCATCATCAGGACGTCATGTCCATTGATCTTTTTGGCTTTACCGGCAGCAACAAGTTCAGCTGCTTTCTTCCAGTTGATCATATGCACAAAGTCTGTGTCTTTCTGCGAACAACCAGCTTCAAATGGAGGACGACCTTTTTCAATACCGCCAACATAGCGTTCTGTACAGAACGAGTTAGTGAATGACCAGCCATCTGACGGGCCTTTACCAAAGTCTGACAAATCCTGTGAATAAGGAGGCAGTTCAACCGAGAATGATTTGGAAGGATCAAGACGGCCTTCCTTGCGGTTGAATTTCCAGTAGGTTACAGCACCACGGAATTTTTCGTTGAACTGTGAAAGCGGCACGTACTCATTGGCAAATGGTGCCGGGTACTGGGTTGCTTCCATTACATATTCAGAGTTTGGTGAAACAAATGAACCACCATGTTCTGATTTCATGATCGGGTTGACAACGATCTGCTTGGTTTCAAAGTCTTTCAGATCAATAACGGCCATACGAGGGTTGGCCTTGTCATTGATAAACAGATATTCGCCATCAGTATCGCCATTGGTTTCAGTAATAGCAGGATGGTGGGTATCACCATAATTTATGGTTTTTCCCCTGATCTTGCCCTGAGCCAGTACTGCTTTTGATTCATCATCAAAACCGTAGCCCTGCCATGGTTCTGGAGTGAATACAGCAAGGTATTTCAAAATACGCATTGACGGAATACCGTAGACAATTACCTGCCCACTTTGTCCGCCTGATGAGAACACGATAAATTCATCGCGCCCGCCTGTTGGTGTGTAAGTTTTTGCAGCCGCCAGCAGATCTTTCTGCGTCAGACCACGCGCCTTCATCACATCATCAAGTGCACTGGCACTCGCTGCTGTGGTGAATCCGGCTAAACCAAGTGCCATTGCACCAGCTGTAAGCCAGGGCGCAAATGATTTAGTTTTCATCATTAGCATCTCCCATTATCGAAGTTTAACAGCCGTTTTGCCATGATATACCCATCCGGGAAGTTCCTGCTACACCGGATGGATGACAAAACTGCTAGCTCGTACTACTAACTTACACTGAAAAAGGCAACATTGATCTTGATCAAGGCGCCCTATATAAGCCATAGGCAGATTTGCCCAAAGGTCTCATGGAATTGAAGGAAAAACCTGATGTATCAAAAGTTTGTACAAACTTTAGCTGTTTTCAGCCTTTTATTTGCAATAAGTCATTCAGCATTGGCAGACAGCAAAACACCGCAATCAACCATTGGCGGACGGTTTATTCTCAAATCACATACCGGACAAATTGTCACTGACCAGAATTTTGTCGGGAAATTCATGCTTATATATTTCGGTTATACCTATTGTCCCGATATTTGCCCGACCAGCCTGCAAACCGTTTCCCATGCGCTTGACCTTCTTGGCGACAAGGCAAAGGATTTTCAGCCGCTATTCGTTACTATCGACCCGGAGCGGGATACTATTCCAGTGCTGCGTGACTATGTGAAAGTGTTTCACCCTTCTCTCATAGGCCTTACAGGCTCAAAAGAATCACTGGCTTCCATTACCAAAAAATATCATGTTAAATATGAAAAAGTATCTGAAAGCGGGGCAATCAATGATGATTACTCTATTGATCATACCGCAGCGGTGTTTGTTATGGGACCGCAAGGCGAGTATATAACCCGCTTTGGCTATAATACCACGTCAAAACAGATGGCTGCCAAGCTGGCCGAAATCCTCAAAAAGGCCGAGGACCGGGCAAAAGCTCAAATAAAAGGCAAAGCTAATTGAGATTTTAAAATGAAAAAGTTTCAGCTTATACATTTTCTGACTGTGATAATTCTGGGTTTTGCCCTGACCGGTGCCGCAACGGCTGACAGTGTGCAGGAACATACTGGTGGCCGGTTTATCCTGAAGGCAGATGGTGGCCGCATCGTAACTGACCGTGACTTTGCCGGAAAACTCATGCTGATGTATTTCGGCTATACGCATTGCCCTGATATCTGCCCCACTTCGATGATCTCGATCAGCGAGGCTCTCGATATGCTGGGTGATGATGTGAAATATATACAACCGCTATTCATAAGTGTTGACCCTGAACGTGACGGCAAATGCGGTGTATTAAATGAATATCTGCAATCTTTTCATCCTTCTTTTATCGGTCTTACTGGCAACAAGGCGGCAATTGAATCAATAACCGGCAAATTCCGGGTGAAATATCGCAAGGATAAAGCTGATGAGACCGGCAATTATGAAATGGACCATACATCATCAGTTTTTGTCATGGGACCGGATGGCAGATTTTTGACCCGGTTCCCATATGGGTCAAAACCTGAAAGAATAGCTGACGGTTTGCGCCAGATCATCAAAAAAACCTTCGTAAGCAATTAGGGCAGACAGAATTTAATGCGTGACAGTTTTGGCCACGAAAAAGTAACGCCTGATGAGCGTCGGGCGCGAATACGGCATGTATTTGCATCAGTAGCAGAACGCTATGATCTGATGAATGATCTGATGAGTTTCGGCATTCACCGGTTATGGAAGCGTAGCATGGTGAAAAAGTTGCAACTGGCAAATGATTGCGTTGTGGTTGATCTGGCCGGCGGCACCGGCGATATTGCCCGGGCAATCTTTCGGCAAACCGGAATATCAGTGATAGTGGTTGATGCAAGCTGGCAGATGATGGCTGCTGGCCGTAACAAGGATGATACCCCATTATTGTGGGTGGCAAGTGAAGGAGAAAAACTGCCATTTGCTGATAAATCAGTAGATCTCATTACCCTATCATTTGGCTTGCGCAACATGACAGATATTGATCTGGCCTTGACCGAGATTTTCCGCTGTCTGAAACCCGGCGGGCAATTTGTCTGTCTTGAGTTTTCAACTCCGGTATTCTGGCTAAAACCATTTTATGAGTTGTATTCACGGGTGGTAATCCCCCGGCTTGGCGCATTTGTTGCCCGCGAACCGGCAGCTTATCAGTATCTGATCGAATCAATTGAAAAATTTCCCGATCAGAAACATCTTGCCGGGCAATTCACACAGGCCGGATTCGAAAATGTTCATTTCTCCAACCTGTCATTTGGCATCAGCGCCCTGCATTACGGCACCAGACCGGCAGGTGCAAAATGATGGCACCGGCAGCACCAAAGGGTTTCAGATTATGGCTCACCGGCATGCGTCCGCGCACCTTGACCATTGCTGCCAGCCCGGTAATCATGGGGGCCGGACTGGCCTTTTATGATATTGGCGCGCTTGACTGGCCGGTATTGCTTGTCACCATGTTTTGCGCCATGGCAATTCAGGCCGGAACCAATCTTTATAATGATGCAGCCGACACATTAAGTGGCAATGACAAACCGGGAAGGCCGGGACCAGCAAGGCTGACGGCAATGGGCTGGGCAAAGCCTGGTGATGTCAAGCTGGCCGCCCTTGTTTGTTTTGGACTTGCAGCACTGGGCGGGGTGTATCTGGTATGGGTCGGGGGCTGGCCAATATTGATTATCGGCCTGTTATCCATTATTTGCGGTTATGCCTATTCTGCCGGACCGGCACCACTTTCACATACACCGCTTAGCGAGTTGTTCGTTATTGTGTTTTTTGGAGTTTCAGCCGTTGGTGGCACCTATTTTCTGCAAGCGGGTATCTTTACTGCAAATGCAATTGTGGCCGGTATCTCCATTGGACTGTTTGCTGCCGGGGTGCTGATGGTCAATAATCATCGTGACCGGGTCAGCGACAGGCTGGCAGGGCGCAAAACACTGGCAATCATGGCCGGGCCAAAATATTCCAGATACACATATGGGGTGCTGGTGGCACTGCCCTTTTTCATGCAGGGCGTAAATGAAATGATAGCGGGCGGTGCCGGAAACTGGTTGCCATTATTGCCGGCCCCGTTTGGCACCTATCTGATATGGAAGTTTTTCAAAACCGCAAACCCGCTACAGCAGAACATGTTGCTGGTTCAAACTGCCAAATTGCAATTTGCCTTTGCTGTGCTTTTTGCGCTAGGGCTGGTGGCACTTAAAATCGGGGCCTGATAATGATCGTAAAATTACTGCTGCCAGCCGGTCTGGCATTTATCATGTTTGGAATTGGTCTTACCCTGCAGGTAAGTGATTTCACCAGTGTGTTCAGGCGTCCAAAAGTAGTGTTGCTGGGGCTGTTCTGCCAGTTGGTTTTACTGCCCTTATTGGCTTTTGGACTTTTGCAACTGACCCCGGTTGACCCGGTTCTGGCCGTTGGAATAATGATCCTTGCAGCATCACCGGGTGGAATAACTTCCAATCTTTTGACCCATTTTGCCAGGGGAGATACTGCCCTGTCTATCTCGCTGACGGCAATTTCCTCACTGGCCGGGATGATAACAATACCATTGATAGTAGGGTTGTCTTACCAGTATTTCGAGCTGGGTACAGCCGGTTCCATGCCGGTATGGAAAATGACAATTGGAGTATTCGTTATCTCCAGCCTGCCGGTTATGGTCGGGGTTGCAACCAACCATTTTAACAGCGGACTGGCCCAGCGTATTGAAGCTGTGGCCAGACCCTTGTCGATAGCAGTTTTCGGATTGATCGTTATCGGGGCTTTTGCGTCACAATGGTCAGCCATGATGATCAATCTGCCGGTGATCGGGTTGACGGTGATCGGGCTGAACATATCCATTATGGCAGTGGGCTATATGCTGGCTATCTATATGAAAGCTGGAGTTGGTGCTGCCAGGGCCATCAGTCTTGAAGGTGGATTGCAGAACGGGGCAATCGGCATATTTGTGGCAACGACATTACTGGGCAACAGCCTGTTGGCAGTACCTTCAATCACCTATGCCCTGATCATGAATGTCAGTGCTGCGGCCTTCATTCTGATTGCCCAATTCAGTCAGACCTCCCAGAAAAGAATCTGATCTGGCGATCATGTGATTGTGAAGAACTGTAACTTGCACACAGATGCAGGCCGATGCCATATGATAACCGAAATTTTGGTTATCATCTTGTTCTCAAAGGGATACATATGAGAAAATGGTTAGTGGCGGCAATCGCCATAATTGCTGTGGCAGCAATAGTTGTTTTTCTGCAGATCGGTAAAAATGACAAATCAGAACTGATCGCATCTGATCAGTATAAGGGATATGAAGTTGCCACATTTGCCGGTGGCTGTTTCTGGTGCATTGAGCATGGGTTTGAGAAAGTCCCGGGGGTTGTAGTTGCCATATCAGGATTTAGCGGTGGCGATGAGGTTAACCCGTCATATGCAGAAGTGGCGCGCGGATTGACCGGTCATACTGAAACCGTACAGGTCTATTATGACAAGACCAAAATCACCTATCAGGGGTTGCTGGCATCTTTCTGGAGAATGATGGACCCTACCGATTCTGGCGGTTCTTTTTATGATCGTGGACCGCAATACCGGCCAATAATCTTTGTTCATGACAAACAGCAGCGAAAGCTGGCTGAAGAGGCCCTTGAAAAGCTTGATAAATCCGGGCGCTATGACAAGCCACTGGCGGTTGAAATTACTGATTACAAGTCTTTTTATGCTGCCCCGGAATATCATCAGGATTACTCCAGCAAGAACCCGTGGCGTTATACGCTTTACACTAACAGATCCGGGCGGACCGGTTTTGTGGAGCGTATATGGGGAGATGATCTGAAAGTTGATTATGCCAAATACAAACCGAAAAACAGGGAAAAGCCGAAATATGCAAGACCTGATGATGAGGAAATCAAAAAAACCTTGAGCCCGTTGCAATATTCGGTAACCCAGCATGAAGATACTGAACCACCATTCAAGAATGAATACTGGAATGAAAAACGTGATGGAATTTATGTTGATGTGGTAAGCGGGGAACCACTGTTTTCATCTAAAGACAAATTCAAATCCGGTACTGGCTGGCCAAGTTTTACCCGCCCGATTGAAGCATCTCAAATTGTCAATAAAATTGACAAGCGTTTATTTACAACAAGGGTTGAGGTGCGCAGCAAAATTGCAGATTCACATCTGGGTCATGTTTTTGATGATGGTCCGGCGCCAACCGGAAAACGTTATTGCATCAATTCTGCTTCCCTGCGCTTTATACCGGTCAAGGATATGAAAAAGCTGGGCTATGGCAAATATCTGGACCAGTTTGTCAAAACCGGCATGTAGACTTCAAACCACAGATTATAATCCAAGTTTTTTGATCAGCCGATAAGTATTACGCTCACTCATGCCCAAAGCCCTGGCAACCTCATGCCGGTTGCCGGAGTGGGATTTGAGCAGATATTCCAGATAATAATTTCTGAATTCCTCCAATGTCGGTTCATGGTCAAAAGAAAAATCTACAGCAGATGAACCGCCCCTTGAGCTGTCCTGCAAGGATATGTGTTCCGTATTTATCCTTGATGATTTGCCCGAAACCAGAATCGCACGTTCAATAACATTGCGCAATTCGCGAATATTGCCCGGCCATGAATAACCGGTCAGGGCTTTAAGGGTCTTGGGAGAAAACTCCTTTTTGACATTTCGCAGAAATTTTCTGGTTTCCAGGAAATATTGGGCAATCGGCTTGATATCATCGCGGCGGTCACGCAAGGGGGGTACATCGATACAAAAAGCAGACAGGCGATAATAAAGATCGGATCTGAACTCTCCATTATCGGACATTTCTTTCAGTGACCGGTTGGTAGCAGCAACAAACCTGACATTGGATGTAAGGTCGCGGGTGCCACCCAGACGGCGAAACTTGCCGGTTTCCAGCACCCGCAGCAATTTGGCCTGAATGGAAGGGGTGATCTCACCTATTTCATCAAGGAATACTGTTCCGTTTTCCGCAACCTCGATCAGACCTTCCTTCTTTTTGTCAGCCCCGGTAAAAGCACCGCGTTCATGGCCGAATAATTCAGATTCAAACAGATTTTCCTGCAAGGTACAACAATCAATTGCCACTATGTGATTTTCAGCCCGTGGCGAGCGCGAGTGGATAGCCTGGGCAACCAGTTCCTTGCCGGTGCCGCTCTCTCCTTGCACCAGTACTGTAGTATCAGCTGGTGCAACCATGTCAATCAACTCCAGCACCTGCTGAAAAACCTTGCTGTTGCCTATCATTTTCGGGCCGGTTGCCGGGCGGGCCTGATCCTGCCAATATTGAGCATCACGGCGAAGTGCCGCATTTTCCAGAGCTTTTTTAACAGCCAGTTCAAGTGAATGTTGTGATACCGGCTTGATAAGATATTCTGCTGCACCAGCCTTTACCGCCTTTACCGCCTGGCTGATCGAACCATAGGCTGTCAACACAACAATAGGACAGATTTCATGCAGTTCCAGCAGGAATTCCATACCTTTGGTATCAGGCAGGCGCATATCCAGAATAAGCAGTGACGGCTCAAAATCTTCAAGCAGTTGCAAAGCCTCAGCCCGCGAACCGGCGCCATGGGCATCATAACCCAGCCTGCCCAACTGTTCACATAACAGCCGGTTCAGGGTTTTGTCATCTTCCACAACAAGTATATGTTTTGGCTTCTGGTTCATTTTTCTACCTGTCAGATATCTGCCGTCGGTAACAGGCATGTAAAACATGTGCCTTCACCAACCTTGCTGGTTACAGAAATTGATCCGTTAAACCGGTCAATGATTGCCTTGCAAATAGACAGGCCAAGTCCGCGCCCATCATTCGAATCGGCCCTTTTCGTCCAGAATGGAAGGAATATTTTATCCAGATTTGACTTGGGAATACCGATACCATTGTCAATGAATGACAATTCAATATTTGCAGCTTTCCGCCTGCCGGTAATTTTCAGCACCCCGCCATTCGGCATTGCATGGAAAGCATTCTGGGTCAGGTTTACCACTATCATGCGCATGTCACTGTCAGATGCCAGCACACGCAAATTATCATCAAGATCAATTTCAACTGATACCCTTACCTGGCTTGCCTGATATGACAGCAGTGAAATAACATCTTTCACAAGCTGGGAGATGTCCACCAGCATGGATTCATTGTCTGGTGGTTCAGACAACATCATCAGCCCGTCAGTGACTTTCAGGCATTTGGCAATTTCTGCTTCGGCAATTTCAAAATATTCAAGGCTGGCCTGACAATTGTCACTTGCTTCCAGTTCCTGCTGGATTGTCTGTAAAGCCAACTGGATGGATGAAAGCGGGTTGTGGATTTCATGTGCCACTCCGGTTGCAAGCTGACCAATCTCTGACAGTCTTTGTTCCTGTGATATCTTGGCCTGTTCGGCCAGATCGCGGATCGATTCAATGATGCAGGGTGTCTGTTTGCCGTTAATCTCAAGATTAACTCTGGCAGCTGATATTTCGACAAACAACTCACCACCATCGGCCTGAATATGCTGGTGACGACATTTGAGTGTTGAACTGCCTGATTTGGCCAACTCGACAACCGGGCATGAAATCAGGGTCACCGGACAAGGTTCTTTGCGGCCATGACTGGAAGCAAAGCATTTGGTTCCTATCACCTTGTCCATTTGCATGCTGATCTGGCGGCAATAGGCCCGATTGGCCTTTATGATATTAAAATCTGCATCAATTACCCGAACCCCGTCTGGTATTGAGTCAATAACTTTCTGCAAAAAATGTTCGGCAGCATTAAGGCCGTCAAGGGTCCGGCTTAACCGCCCCGCCATCTGGTCAAAGCTTTTGCCAAGGCCGGATATCTCATCAATACCATCAAGGTGGGCGCGGGCATCAAGATTGCCACTTGCCAGTTGCAGTGACGAATGGCGAAGCGTCAATAGTCGTGACAGAACCAGCCTGTTTAATGCTACCCAGATACCAAGACCGGTAATGAACAGAACCAGAAAACCGAATCCTGCCAGTATCAAAGCGCTTTTCAGCGATTCACTTTTAATACTGGCAGCATCATAATCAACCACCAGCAAGCCATTGACCGGATTATACTTGGCATCACCATGACACTCCTTGCATGGTGGTTTATTGTGAACCGGATTTACCGAACGTAATAATTCAATATCTCTGGAGTTGGTAAAAAACCGGGTTTGCTGTTTTCTGGTTTTAAGAGCATCGCTTACTTCCTTGCGATTGATCTGCTTTCCCAGACGCGATGGATCTGATGAGAATCTGATCTGCATGGTGGGATTGACAATCATTACCGAGGAAATCCCCTTTTGCTCTCCCAGCCTGTCAACAATTTCCCGCAAGCCTGGAATATCACGCTTGAGCATGGCATTTTCCAGCGACACTTGCAGCAGCCGGTTGACCTGCAATGAGGCCCGGGTATGTTCAGCTACCAGGCGGTTTTTATAAAACCCGACCACCATCAGACCGAATGCAACAGATGTTACAAGCAGGATTGACACAAGAATAAAAATAAACTTGCGTTGCAATCGAGAGTTCAGCCAATTCATGAATTTGTCAGCAACAGTTTTCATTCCAGAACCTGAAACAGTTTTTTGTGATGATCTGTTTTTGAGCAAATCCGGCATAGCTGGCTGTTTGCGCTCCCCGATTGTGGAACATGGAAACGTGTTCCGCATATTGTGCAATCATTTACCATCAGTGACACAGGGTCAATGTGGTATAAGGACATATGGCTGATATTTATCGCCCCGGTATCACAAATATCCAGACAAAGATTACATCCGGTGCAGTTTTGGGGAATTGTTCTGTATGACAGGGAGCGGTCATCGTCACTTGTGATGATGATGGCGTCTTCAGGACAGATATTTACACATGAATCACAACCATTGCACAAAGTAGCGTCAATCGATGCAAAAGCTGGATACATGACTTGTGTATCACCATCAACAGGGGTGAGGAACTGTTGCAACGCGGCTGGCGGGTTTGTTTCAGGTTCTTCAGGTGAGTGTGGAATGGCCCGGCGCAGAAATGCCCGGCGTGAAGCATTTTCAAGTACCGGCTTTTTGGGCCAGTCAATATTTTTGACTCGATATATTTTTAGCAAATCTGTCTGGCGGCTTTGCGCCAGCTGATTGAACCTGTCCAGATGATCATCAATGGTTGCTGATCCGGCCAGGTCACAGGTTTCACAATCTTCAGTCATTACAAGCAGCTGTCTGACGCCCTTTAGATACAAGGATGCCAGTTGTTCGATACCTTGTGAATGTACACAGGAAAGCTCTGCATCCGGATTCTTGTTTCTGCAAACCAGCAGCGCCTGTTTTGTCTTTTCTTGTGAGGATTTGCCATCCGGGTCGGTTCTGATCGGCACTGAGAGGGTAAAACTGATGGCATTTTGCATGCAGGCCGGCTGGCACTGACCACAGCCGGTGCAAGCTTGTTCATCAATGCCAAACAGCTCATCATCCATGATCAGGGCGTTAAAGTGACAGGCATCTATACAGGCTGAACAACTGGCAACAACGCTCAGTGAGTGAACGCAGGCACTGCCATTTATTTCAGGCAGGGCTAAGGCTTGGGTAGTTTGAGTTTTCATCACTGCCCTTATACCAGTTTCTACCAGCTTTCACTAATTCCGGGCATATATGGGCGATCTATTTCTGCATCATAGAGTGTAGTCAGATCTTCATTTGAAGCTTCTGGTTCCTCAACCGGTCGTTCAATTCCGGTTATATCCTCAAGCAGATCACGCAGTTCCTGCATGAAGCCATTTGTCAGCAGGGCAGATGCAATATAAAAGGATGCTGTTGGTCGCCTGGCCACCAGTTCGGCAAAATCCGGTAACCAGCTTAACAGGTGCTTGTCAAGAAAATACACCATATCCAATGCAGCATTCACAGTTCCCAACTGGCATAAATGCTGAACAAATTGCAGCTCACATACAAGATGATCATCCGGGCGAATACGCCAGTTTTCAACCTTGATACCATAATGATCATATAATTCGCGCACATCAAACATTGGCTGCTGGCGTTCGAGATGTTCATCTGTCAGCCACACAGAACCGGTTGTGCCTATCGAATAATTATGGGTCAGATAGATATCTGTATATTCTGCGGCCAGTGTATCAATAGTTTCTTCATCAATCGGTGTGGGCAGATCGGCAAGTGAGGCTTCAAGTGCCCGAACCGCTTTGCTTGCAAGCTCTGTTTCAACCAGTTCTGCCATCCAGACAAGCACCTTTTCCTCACGCAAGCCATTGAGCAGTTCTGCATCAGCTTCACGATCATGCAGCCTGGCAAGCACACTGATAAATTCAGCGGCCTGTTCAAGCTGCACGCGTCTGTCTTTGTTCAAAAGACCTTTATCATCAGCCGCCATTTTCAACCGCACCCTTGGAATGGGGAACAAACACAATTGACGGATTGGTCAGTTCAGGATCAGCCATTGATTTAACCTGACGGACTACACGTTCATTGGGACCGCGAGCCTTGGTTTCATATTTGCCTTCACGCAACTGGTCAATTGGCCCCACATCCAGCACACGCATCATGCAGGCCATTACACAATATGGCTTGCGACCAGCCTCAATCTCATCAACGCACATATTGCATTTCTGCACAATGTTATCAATTGGATTGAACTGGGGAGCGCCAAACGGGCAGGCAGCTTCACAACGCCGGCAGCCAATGCAAAGTGTTGAATCAATGTCAACAATGCCGTTTTCCTTGTGCTTGAAGATAGCACCGGTCGGGCAGGTTGGCAGACAGGCCGGTTCCGAGCAATGATTGCAGGACATGTTGATTTTGAAGGCAAACACTTCAGGAAAGGTGCCACCTTCAATATACTGCACCCTTCTAAAGCGCGGTCCAGCTGGCAGTCCGTTCTTGTCCTTGCATGCCATTTCACAGGCACGACAACCTATACAGTCAACATTATTGTGGATAAATCCAAGCTGCATTTCCGGTACTACCGGTGTGTAGGTCTCGCGTTTGCGTTTCCTGATTGCTGCCTTGATTTTGGTTTTGTCGATTTCTTGAGCCATCTATTCAGATCTCCATCAATGCAATTAAAGGTCACGGCGGAAAACATGGCTCCGCGCAGTCGACAGTTGATCCCAACCGGGCCGATGTTTCAGGTCGGTTTTCCTGATATTGGCAAGCACGGTATTATAGGCAAATCCTCCAGCAGGGCTAGGATTATCCCTGGTAAGAAAATCTGGATTGCCACCCCGGTCAATGCCGTTTTCATCAAGATCCATCCATGCTCCTTCGTGCAGTACTGCAACACCAGGCATGCAGCGCTCTGTTACATAAAGCGGGGTTACCACCTTGCCGCGATCATTCCAGACTTCAACAATATCACCATTCTTCAAGCCAAGTCGTTTGGCATCAGAAGCATTCATGGTGGTTTCTTGTGAATAGGTTTCACGCAACCACGGTATGTTGTTGAAGATTGAGTGAGTACGCCAGCGCGGATGCGGCGAAATCAGATGGAACGGGAACTTCTTGGCCAATGGATGATTGAGAGATTCCCATGGTTCGATCCACTTGGGTATGGCCGGGATATAATAGCCATACTGGGTCTTGGTCCAGTCCTTGACCGAAGCCAGATAGCCAGAGAAAATCTCGATCTTTCCAGATGGGGTCTGGAAGGGGACACCTTTTTCAATCTGGTCACGGAAAGCCACGTGAGGTTTGTCAAAAGTGAACTTGTATACACCGCGTTTCTTGAATTCTTCCCAGCTGATCTTAACATGCTGGTGGTGCCTTACACTATTATTCCACCAGTCAGCCAGATAGGATTCTTCAACCGCATCTGGATACAGGAAATATTCCCGATTGGCTTTTGGATTGTATTTTGGACCAAAGCCCAAACGATATGCCAGTTCGGTGAACACCTGGAAGTCGGATTTGGATTCACCAAGCGGTTCAATCACTTTTGGACGATGGATGTAGTAATGTCCCTTGTACCATGGCAGGGCTACGTCATGACGTTCAAAGTGAGTGGCGATCGGTAACAGATAGTCAGCCCAGATGCCTGACGGGGTGATGGTTGAATCCATACACACAATCATTTCCAGCTTCTTGACCGCTTCAATCTCCTTGTTGATATTGGTCAGCTGGTTGAACCAGTCCGAACCATGCCAGAATATCGCCTTGATATTGGGAATTACCCCGTCAAGCTTGTCATTGCGCGGCCACAGACCGATTTCTTCGCGTTTGACATTTGGATAGTTGAGCACACAATGGGCCCAGCGATCAGACTTGATGGCGGCAAACCAGACATTGGCATATTCATCATATGGGTAAGCTGTACCTTCAGCATGCCAGCCCTTGCCAACACCTTCAGCACAACCACCCAGCTTGCCAATATTGCCGGTCATGGCCTGCAGTGCATTGGCCATGCGGGCATATTGCTCACCATAGGCATTACGGCCCGGGCCCCAGGAAGCCTTGAGAGCTGCCGGCTTGGTTTTGGCATACATGTCTGCCAGTTTGGCAATATCTTCAGCTTTTACACCACAAATGTCAGCTGCCCATTCAGGGGTTTTGGGAATACCGTCACTGACGCCCATGATGTAGTCTTTGAAGTTCTCCTGGCCTTTTGCCCAGCCCGGCATGGTTCCCTTGTCCATACCCTGAACGAACTTGTTGATGAACTCCTGATCCTGCAGATTATTGGCAAAGATATGATGTGCCATACCGGCCATCATTGCCGCATCGGTGTTGGGTTTGATCGGGATCCACCAGGCATCATAAGCAGCAGCTGAATCTGTATATTGCGGATCAATCAGCACAAATTTGCAGCCGCGCTGCTTGGCCAAGCGCATATAATAGAAAGTATTGCCACCATGAAATGTATAGGCAGGGTTCCAGCCCCACATGATAATCAGTTTGGAATGAGCAAAGGCATCATCTTCATTACCGTCCTGAATGGTTCCGTAATTCATCCGCGAGGCAAAAGTTGTTGCCTGATATGATGGAACCGACCATGAATTGGTACGGCAACCGAACATGCCAAGAAACCGGGCCAGCAGGCCTTCAATCTGATCGGATTTATGCAATACGCCATAAGAGGCACCGGCATATGACTGATCAAGAATTGCGGTTGGTCCATAGGTGTTTTTCAGATAGACCATTTTTTCGGCTATTTCTGAAAGCGCCTGATCCCATGAAATCCGCTTGAATTTGCCTTCACCGCGTTCACCAACCCGTTTCATGGGGTATAATAAACGTTCAGGCGAATAAAGCCGGGTGCGATATGAACGACCACGCAGGCAGGCACGCAATTGCGGCTTTTCGAAAGTATCAGTGTTAAAGGCATCTCCCTGATAAGTACCATCATCAGTGGAAAGCCGCACGATAACATCACCCTTTTTATGGGCAACCAGCATATGTCGTGATCCACAATTGTGGGCACAAGAGGTCACGACTGTTTCCAGATCGTTATCGCGCGGATAGGGTTCATAGGCAAAAGCATCAGCATTTTGCGGCTTGCCGGTTGCAGCAAAACCGGTTGCAGCTGTGGCCGCTGTGGTTTTGAGAAAACCGCGGCGTGACAGGTTAAAAAGCTTTTGCACTGCTTTGTTGTTAGTGAGATTTTTCACGATTGGTCTCTCCTGTTACTTTGCAGCTTGGGTTTTGCGTTGATATTGCGGCTCAGAGGAGGTTGAGCGACCTTTGGCCCAGTCCGGAGTTTCCTCGGTATCCATATCTGGCCATGGATGACGCGGATACGGATAGGAAACGCGATACCACTGGCGACCACCATGGCAGCCAAAACAGACATCAGAGCTTTCCTTGGCCAATTCTTCAATATTGGCAGCGTTCAGATAGGTGACATTATGGCGATCAGGTCTGAAACCTCCCTCACCATGACAGGTAAGGCAGCCATTCTTTACATCTTCATCTTCAATGTCCTTGCGGGCAATATTCCAGTTATCTTCCACTCCGTCCATATTCTCATATGGAAACTTGCCATGACAGCGAAGACAGGTGGTGGAAGGATTGACCATTTTGCGCAATGTGAAATCAGGCGTGGCCGGTGCAGTAAAGTGTTTCTGGCCACTTGTCATATCTGGTGATTCTTCACGTATATCATTGCCCTTGTGACAGAATACACAAGACAGGTTCATGACTTTCTTGGCATAGTCACTTTCAAGATGGCGATAATGGAATGATTGCTGATTTCCCTTATAGGTATCAAGGGTCTGGTACCAGGCAAGCACATTATCTGCTTTTGCACCGGCAATTGAAACCTTGCGTGGTTTGCGGGTCATGATTTCTTCATGACAGACCAGACATTCTTCATTGCTGGCCTTGGTGATGGCAGGTTTGAAATGCAGCCGGTGAAAACGGGCACGTTCATAATCAATGCCCTTGACTTCAGCTTTGAGTGCAGCAACTGCCTGATCGACCAGTTTTTGTTCGGCAGGAGTGCGGGACGGGGGGTTGGTATATATAATTGCCGGAGCATCTTCATCAGCTTCATCTGCTTGTGGTTCGGCAGCTTTTTCATCTTTGCTGCTGGCAGCAACCTTTACCGTTTCTACCTTTTCCACCGGGGCAATTACCAACTTGTCAGTGGCTTTTTGTGATGCCTGGGAGGCTGAATCCAATTGTACTGCTACAGGGATATTGGGGTTATTAGAGTCCCTGGTAGTTACATTGAATAGTGCAAATACAGCCAAGGCGGCTGCTGAAGCAAAGCCTGCTACACTTATGAGTGCCATAAGAGACTCCATCTTTTTCATTAAAACAATATTCCTGCCAAATCCTTGGAAAAATCCGCAAGGAGGAAGCGGTTAGCACCTCCTTGCGGGCGCGGACGAATTATCCGCTCTTGCTTTTCTTATTTAGGCGGTGTCCACGCTTTGCCGGCCATTCCAGACATGCCACCCATACCTGACATACCTTTCATACCGGACATTCCGCTCATGCCATTCATGCCGGACATGCCGTTCATGCCTGACATTCCGTTCATGCCGGACATGCCGTTCATGCCGGACATGCCACCCATACCTGACATGCCGTTCATGCCGGACATGCCACCCATACCTGACATGCCGTTCATGCCGGACATTCCGCCCATGCCAAGCTGATTGCCAACATAGCGGGGTACAAATACCCATTGTCCCTGACCGGTATTTCCGCGAGGAATAACCATCCAGAAACCGCCCATGCCTGACATACCGGACATGCCGCCCATACCTGACATTCCGGACATTCCGCCCATGCCTGACATTCCGGACATGCCGCCCATGCCTGACATACCGGACATTCCGCCCATGCC
>JALXCV010000027.1 GCA_026990765.1 Hyphomicrobiales bacterium
AATACCTGCCTGAAACAGGTTAAGCCCGACAAAAGCGGTCAGCCACAGCCAACTCATTTTGGTGATGTCGATCTGGCCGGTAAAGTGGGCCAGCGCCAGGCTGATTATAATGAACAGGCCTGCCCCAATCATGGTTAAACGTTGTGCACTCACTGGATTTTCCTCATTGTTGGTTTCAGTCAGGTTTTAACAGCAGCTTTGGCCGCTGGGGGTGGTGGAACAACCACAAGACTCACCTGTTGGTTCGGCAATTTCCTCTGGTTTGTTTGCCCCTGCGGCTTCATCAAAGGCAAAGTCGAGTTTTTCAATGGCTTCATCGCGAATATGTCGGGCGATTTCAATCACCGCATCAATCTGGTGTTCAGGAACACCATATCCGCGCAGGCGTTCAAGCTGGCACTGGCCCATGGCCGGATGATTGGATGCAATACCTGATGCCAGCGATACCATGGCAACAATGGATGAATGCAATTGTGGCTTGTCTGTCAATTTATTCTCCTTGGTTTTGTTTGCTGTCAATGAGTGTTGTCTGTATTTGCCAAACGAGCTTTCAGATTACCTTGCCGATAAGAAATAATGGCAGGCTGCTTATGATAAAACATCAAGTTTGCAAATATTTGCCGTTGATTACTAACAGCAGCCACCACTTGAGGATGAAGCTGAACCTGAGCAGCATCCTTCGTCTTTTAGCCAATCGGCGATGGCATCGATGGAGGGTACTCCGCCTGCGTGAACAAGCTTTTCATCAACCACTACGCCTGGTGTTGACATGACGCCATAGCCCATGATGGTGGCCATGTCGGTTACTTTTTCTACCTTTGCTTCAATACCAAGCTCGGCGGCTTTTTTCTCGATCATACTGGCTGTGTTTTCACAATTCTTGCAGCCGGAGCCAAGGACTTTGAAATGTTTCATGGGG
This sequence comes from Hyphomicrobiales bacterium, assembly GCA_026990765.1. Classification (GTDB taxonomy): domain Bacteria; phylum Pseudomonadota; class Alphaproteobacteria; order Rhizobiales; family Aestuariivirgaceae; genus JALWJW01. Next base: position 920 of record JALXCV010000027.1, read on the forward strand.
AGTGTTCCTTTCTGGTTAAGATAGAGTGTTTTATGTCTTGTTTGATATTGAAACGGTCAGGCCAGCATGAAGTTGAACAAAAAGCCGACCGCGATGAAGGCAACGAACAATATGCCGGTAAAGGTTGCGATCAATTGCGGTTTCAGGACCTTTCGCAGGATTATCATTTCCGGCAGGGAGATGGCAGCAACCGACATCATGAGGGCCAGCACCGTGCCAATGGGAACGCCCTTGCTCATAAGTGCCTCGACAATCGGGATTACCCCGGTGGCGTTGGAATAAAGCGGGATGCCGATGATTACGGCAAGCGGAACTGCAAACGGGTTGGAAGATGAGGCGTAGGTGGTAAAGAAACTTTGCGGGACAAAACCGTGCAATGCGGCACCAAGACCGACACCGATCAGCACATATTTCCATATCCGCCCGACAATATCCTTCACCTCACCCCAGGCAAATGTGGCGCGTGCCTTAAAGCTTGTCCCAACAGTCTGCACAGCCACTTCACCCATGTGAATTTTCCATACATATTCCTCAACCCATTTTTCCAGCTTGAAAGTCTCGATAACCAGTCCGCCCAGCATACCGACAAGCATTCCGGTTGCCACATAAAGCACGGCAACCTTCCAGCCGACAGCGGCTGCCAGTACAACCACGGCAACCTGATTGATCATTGGTGATGTGATGAGAAAGGCCATGGTAACGCCCAGCGGAATTCCAGCTTCCAGAAAACCGATGAACAGCGGTACTGATGAGCAGGAGCAAAATGGTGTGATCGATCCCAGCAGTGAGGCGAGAGGGTAGGATACGAGACGCGAGCGTCCAGCGACAATCTTGCGTACCCGTTCAGGCGAGATAAGTGCCCGCATTAGCCCCATAAGATAGATGATCACCGCCAGCAGGAAGAAAATCTTGGTTACATCTTCAATGAAGAAGTGTACTGCCTCGCCAAGCGGGGTGCCTGATTCAAGCCGCAAGACACCATAGGCCAGCCAGTCAGCCAGCCATGTGAAAATGGCAAACATCTAATGTTCCTTTCCTTACCGGTCAGGCTGCGTCACAGCGTTCCGGTCTGTTTTTCATAGTCTGCAGTCTTTTCATATCCTGCCTGAAATCTGTCTCATCGGTGCTGCCCGAAACAGCTGAGGTCACAATCTGATGCTGCCAATCGGGTAGATCGGGGTTTATCTTGTAAAAAACCCACTGGGCGCATCGGCGTGAAACTACAATTCCTGCCTCGCGCATGGCTGCCAGGTGACGTGATATTTTTGGTTGTGAGACCCCAAGCGCATAAACCAGTTCACACACACAAACCTCTCCGGTTTGTGCCATGAGGACAAGTGCTCTCAACCGGGTTTCATCAGCCAGAATTTGAAAAATAACTGTTTGCTTCATATTGACCATATACGTCTGATCGAATA
>JALXCV010000028.1 GCA_026990765.1 Hyphomicrobiales bacterium
CGGAGTGGTTGATGATGATGTGGTTTCACTGTCAAATCTGCAACGCCAGATAATTCATGCAACTGAAAATGTCGGTATGGAGAAAACCGCAAGCGCCAAAAAGGCAATGGCGGCAATCAATCCGCATGTGAAGGTTGAAGTCCACAAAACCAGAATCAATGCAGCCAATGCGATTGAGCTGATCTCGCAATATGACATTGTTACTGATGGCTGTGATAATTTCAAAACCAGATTTCTGGTATCAGATGCCTGTTTTCTGGCCAGAAAAATACTGGTTTCAGCCGCTGTTGGCCAGTTTGACGGGCAGATTTCCACTTTCAAGCCATATCTTGAAGATGAAAATGGCGTGCCATATCCATCATACCGCACATTGCATCCGGAAATTCCGCCAGCAGGTCTGGTTCCCACCTGCGCTGAAGCTGGTATTCTAGGCGCCCTGACCGGCATTATCGGCTCGATGCAGGCACTTGAGGTTATCAAGGAGATTTTGCAGATTGGTGATGGTCTGGCAGGCAAAATCATGATGTATGACGGCCTTGCCACCCGCTGCTTTACCGCCAGACTGAACTGGAATGCCAGCGACCCGCTAAATGGCAAAAACCCGACAATTACCGATTTGAGTCAGCACGAGACAGACCATAGCGGTGAATAAAGCTGGATATGGGGAATGGTGCTGCCGGAGAGAATTGAACTCTCGACCTCTCCCTTACCAAGGGAGTGCTCTACCACTGAGCTACGGCAGCGATGCGCTCGCTATGTGCCACAAGGATACAATAAGTGCAAGCCCTGATATTTGCGAAAATCAAACTTGTGTGGCAATAAGTGGCAATGAGTGATTCAAAGCGACAAAAACCTGATAAAAACAGCAAACAGGAACGACTGGCCAGAGCCTTGCGAGCCAATCTGGGGCGCCGCAAGGCACAAAGTCGTGAGCGTAAAAGCGATGATCAGGCCGGACTACGCAAAAAAACCTGAAAAAATGCGGCAATTGAGGGCTTGCCCCTGAGCGCATTTACGTGTTTGTAGCATCAAGTTTACTTTTATCAAAAAACCCGGGAACTGTTAATGGACCGCATACGAATTCGCGGCGGCAACAAACTGAACGGCACCATACCCATTTCAGGTGCCAAGAATGCTGCGCTGCCCTTGATGATAGCTTCACTTTTGACCGATGAAATGCTGCGGTTGAAAAACATGCCGCAACTGGCTGATGTCCTGCTGCTGCAACGCATATTGCGCAATCATGGCACAGATACTTCAGTATTTGGCAAGCGAGCTGGCGAAAATAATGAAAATGGTGAAACTGTCGGCCTTATGGCGGCTGATATTGTTGACACTGTTGCGCCCTATAATCTGGTATCAAAGATGCGCGCCAGCTTCTGGGTGCTGGGTCCGTTGCTGGCCAGGTGCGGTGAGGCTAAAGTATCACTTCCCGGCGGCTGCGCCATTGGCACCCGCCCGGTTGATCTGTTTTTGATGTCGATGGAAATTCTTGGGGCAGAAATTGATGTTGATGCTGGTTATGTAGTGGCCAAGGCCAAAAACGGCTTGCATGGCGGGCGGATTGTTTTCCCCAAGGTCTCGGTCGGTGCCACTCACTGCGCGATGATGGCGGCAACTCTGGCCAAAGGCGAAACAGTAATTGAAAATGCGGCCCGCGAGCCGGAAGTTGGCGATCTGGCCAGTTGTCTGGTAAAAATGGGCGCGCAGATCGAGGGTATTGGCACCTCCAGCCTGCATATTCAGGGCAAGGACCGGCTGCACGGGGCTGAACATACGGTTCTGGCTGACCGGATTGAGACTGGCACCTATGCACTGGCCGTTGCCATGACCGGTGGTGATGTGACCTTGACCGGCACCAGCACTCAACTGCTCGATGCCTTCATTGCCAAACTTATTGAGGCTGGAGTAAATGTTGAGGCAGTAGATAATGGCATCCAGGTTTCGCGCAATGGCACCAATTTGATGCCACTGTCAATCGAGACACAGCCATATCCCGGCTTCCCGACGGACCTGCAAGCACAGATCATGGCGCTGATGACCATGGCGAATGGAACATCGACAATTCGTGAAACAATTTTTGAAAACCGTTTCATGCACGTGCAGGAACTTGCCCGGTTAGGGGCTGACATAAGCTTGCAGGGTGATACAGCTTTGGTGCATGGTGTAAAGAAACTGCATGGGGCTGAAGTCATGGCAACTGATCTTCGCGCTTCGGTATCTCTGGTGATCGCCGGTCTGGTGGCCAGAGGTGAGACCATTCTGCACCGGGTTTATCATCTGGATCGCGGGTTTGAATCGCTGGAAGCCAAATTGTCGGCCTGTGGTGCAGATATTGAGCGAATTTCTGATTAAGGAACATCAAGCCAATGGGTTTATTGAAACTGGCAGCTTTTGACGGAGATGATCTGGAGGTGATTTCAGCCCAGATGCAAGATGCTCTGGTCCGGATTGGGGATATCCATTATTTTCCATCACAAAGAAAACTGGTGATCATCGCCAATCGCTTTGACTGGAATGAAGCTGAAACCAGCAAGGTCAGACAGCGTCAGCGAACCGGTATGACAATTGCCAATGTCAGTGCAATGCAATCACAAAAAATCCGGCGTGATGATGATAATGCCATACTGTCATTGCTGGCAATAACCTTTGAGATTGGTGAAAACCCACCAGAGGGTGAAATGCTGCTGGCATTTTCAGGCGGCGGCAATATCAGGCTGATGGTTGAATGTATTGAGGTTGAACTGGAAGATCTGGGAACCACATGGAATACCAGAAACATTCCTGCCCATGATTAATTTTGGAGATACCCCAAGTGGTTCAATGGCTAGATAACAGGCAGGCTGATTTTGCTGAAAAATTCAATCAGCTTTTAGGCAGCAAGCGCGAGCAATCGGTTGATGTCAATGCTGCGGTTGCACAGATAATCGACAAGGTGCGAAGCGGGGGTGATGCGGCCCTTGTTGATTTTACAAACCGTTTCGACCGGTTCGAATTAAAAGCTGAAGCACTTGCATTCTCACAAGATGAGATCGAAGCCGGTTATGCGGCCTGCAATAGTGAAATAATAAAGGCCCTGGAACTGGCACGCGACCGGATTACTTCATATCACCAGCGGCAAATTCCCGGCAATGAGCGCTATGAGGACGCACAAGGGGTAGAACTGGGGCATCGCTGGAGTGCGGTTCAGTCAGTCGGGCTTTATGTGCCAGGAGGGCTTGCCGCCTATCCCTCATCGGTTCTGATGAACGCCATTCCGGCAATAGTTGCAGGCGTTAAACGACTGGTCATGGTAGTACCAACCCCGGACGGGATCAGCAATGATCAGGTGCTGGCAGCTGCAAAAATTGCCGGTATCAGTGAAATCTACCGTATTGGCGGTGCCCAGGCTGTGGCTGCTCTGGCCTATGGTACTGAAACCATCGACCCGGTTGCCAAGATAGTCGGTCCCGGCAATGCCTATGTGGCAGCTGCCAAGCGGCAGGTATATGGGACAGTCGGTATCGACATGATTGCCGGTCCATCCGAAGTGCTGATTATCAGTGATGGCAGTGCCAATCCAGACTGGACAGCCGCAGATTTATTGGCCCAGGCCGAACATGATCCATCCGCCCAGTCAATATTGATGACTGATGATGCCGAATTTGCCAGCGCCGTTGAAAAGTCGGTCGAAGCCCAGCTTCAAACCCTGCCCAAGGCGGAAATAGCCGGGGCCAGCTGGCGCGATAATGGCGCGATAATCATAGTTGAAAAGCTGGATGATGCTATTGAGCTGTCGGACCGCATTGCACCTGAACATCTGGAAATCTCCAGCGCCAATTGCGAGGCAATGGCAGACAGGGTACAAAATGCCGGAGCGATATTCCTTGGCCATTATACACCCGAAGCCATTGGCGATTATGTCGGTGGCCCCAACCATGTGCTGCCAACTGCCCGTTCTGCCAGATTTTCATCCGGTCTCAATGTGCTTGATTTCATGAAACGCACTACTATCCTTAAATGCACCAGTGATGCACTTGGCAAAATCGGGCCGGCAGCGGTAACCATTGGCAAGGCAGAGGGGCTTGATGCGCATGCAAGATCTGTATCAATCAGGCTCAATAAACCGGTCTGAACGGGCATTTCATTCTAAATTGCCGGCAAAATGGACATTTCATCCTATAGCCATTTGCTTGTTGCCGCATTAGGTTTGTCTGCATGACGGATGATGAAAATGATAAATGTTATGAATGTCTGGTCGCCATTGAGCTGGATGAGAGCATTGGCGTTCTGCCGTCTGCTGATGCAGAACATGAACGCAAGGTGGCTATTTATGACATTCTGGAAGAAAACAGCTTTGAGGTAATTGGTCGCGGGCCGGGACCATACAAGCTGGTTTTGTCGATAAAGGAAAAGCGGCTGATATTTGAAGTTACCAATACAGATGACAAGCAGGTATTGGTTCTGGTTTTGTCGCTTTCGCCTTTCCGGCGGGTGATCAAGGACTATTTTTTGATATGTGACAGCTATTTTCAGGCTATTCGCAATTCAACTCCCAGCCAGATTGAAACCATTGATATGGCAAGGCGCGCACTGCACAATGAGGGAACCGACTTGTTACAGGCAAGGTTGAGCGGCAAGGTGACAGCTGATTACAATACGGCGCGGCGCCTGTTCACGCTGATTTGCGCACTTCACTGGCGGGGTTGATGTTAAATGTCAGCTGATCTTCCCGGTTCAGTGCTGTTTGCCTGTGCCCAGAACTCTATTCGCTCGCCAATGGCAGAAAAGCTGATGCGGCATTTTTACGGGCGCAAGGTTTATGTTGACAGTTGCGGGGTGCATGAAGGCGAGATTGATCCATTTGTAGAAGCGGTAATGGATGAAATGGGCCTCGACATGACCAATTTTGTTTCCAAAAGCTTTGATGATCTGGAAGATACCAGCTTTGACATGGTAATCTCGCTGTCACCGGCAGCACACCACAGGGCAATGGAGATGACCCGGACCATGGCGATTACTGCTGAATACTGGCCGACGCTTGATCCATCAGCAGTTGCGGGAAGCCGGGAACATATTATTGCCGCCTACAGGGAAGTGCGCGATGGGCTGATAAAGCGGCTGAAACAGCGTTTTGGTTCACTTTCTGCGGGCGGAGTGTAGGGTTTTTTCGATAAAACCTTGATTTTCTTGGCGCAACATGATCAACAACAGCCATGTTAACCACCAACCAGAAAACAGGAAACAACTGAATGGCAAAAGAGGAATTACTTGAATTTGAAGGTGTGGTCAGCGAATTGTTGCCCAATGCCACATTTCGCGTAAAACTCGACAATGACCACGAGATTATCGCTCATACTGCAGGCAAGATGCGCAAGAACCGCATCAGGGTGCTGGCAGGTGACCGGGTGCAGGTCGAAATGACACCCTATGATCTGAGCAAGGGCCGCATTACCTACCGGTTCAAATAATCTTAAAGTTGCATGAAAGGTTGGCCGCATGATCGAAGAACCCGTCAAGCTGGTTCTGGCCAGCGCATCGCCGCGCCGTCTGGCACTTCTGGAACAGGCAGGGTTAACTCCTGACCTGTTAAACCCGACCGATATTGACGAGACCCGGAACCAGCGCGAGACACCACGGGCGCTGGCAATCAGGCTGGCGAAGGAAAAGGCGGTCAAGGCGTCAACCATGCCGCAGGTTGAAGCCCTTGGCGGGGATATATTCATTCTGGCAGCAGATACTGTGGTAGCGCTTGGCCGCCGGGTGATGGACAAGCCACAATCATCAAAAGAGGCCGCCGAAATACTGCAATTGCTGTCTGGCCGGGCGCACAGGGTATTTACCGCCATCTCGCTGATTGACCCGAAAGGTTCGCAACGCACCCGCATTGTTGACACCAAGGTGCGCTTTAAACGCTTGAGCCGGCAAGACATAGACAGTTATCTGATAAGTGATGAATGGCGCGGCAAGGCAGGCGCTTATGCCATTCAGGGTCGGGCCGAGGCGTTTGTGCGTCACATTACTGGCTCTTATTCGGCCGTAGTGGGTCTGCCCATATATGAAACCGTTTCACTGTTGAACGGGGCTTCTTATCCGGTTTATTATAACTGGATGAATTCCCGCTCGGTTATCTGATAAAATGAGCAAGCACCCTACATATCTGCGCCAGCCAACGCCCTGCCCTATCTGCCAGAAACGCTCAAGGCAGAAATATCACCCTTTCTGTTCAGCCCACTGCGCCAATGTCGACCTCAATCGCTGGCTGACCGGGCAATATGCAGTTCCAGCTGTTGAGGATGAAGAACAGATGGATGAACTGCCATTAATCCGCGACAAGCAATAGGTGGGCACAGCCTGAACACGGCTCAAATGGCTTTTTTCCAGCTTTGGTAAAAATCATGGCTATTAGTACTGGACACAAGCCATATGATCACCTAAAACACAGCGCGTCGTCAGCAATATATGATGACCATATGCCCAGGTAGCTCAGTTGGTAGAGCAGCGGATTGAAAATCCGCGTGTCGGTGGTTCGATTCCGCCCCTGGGCACCACTACCCCTGATAAATCGCCATAAGCAACCAGCTGACACAGGTATTTTTTGAAAATCCAGTGCTGGTGGGCTATTGGGTTTATGGGTTTTTGTTATGTGGGGTGTTGACTGGCTGGGGTTGATTGTATCTTGTTGGCTCATCATAGTAGTGACTGGATAAAGATTTGCCTGTTGATAATCTAAATGCTGATCTGGAAGAGCCTTATCCGCTGATGCGGAGGTTTTATTTTCGGCTGTTGCCGGTTTTGCTGCTTATGCTGGTGCTGGCGGTAGTTTTGATTGGTTATGTTATACGCTATAATTCCGACCGGATTTATTTGCAAAGGGCCAGCCGGACTGCCCAGAGCATCACCCAGGATATAGCCCTGAAACAACCCGATATATGGGGGCGGGTTTTAAGCGGGGAAAGACTGGATACATCACAGCTTGAAAGGCTGACATTTATTCTGGCAGATGAGCAGAAGGAATATCGGCTTGTGGGGTTGAAGGTCTATGATCTTGATCGGCGGGTGCTGTATTCTCATATTGCCGAACAGATTGGGGAGATCGAAAACTCAAAGGCTCTGGCCAATGTGATTGCCATGGGTAAATCATCAGTTGTCAGACACACTGAGGCAGATGGTACGACGGTGTTTGAGCTGTATGTGCCATTTTATGAAAAGCAGCGTCTGGCGGCAGTTTTTGAGTTGTATGAATCCTCTGATGGTGAGTATATCTCGGCGCTCAACGCCATGATTATCCCGGTTTTGTCAGCTTTGCTGATTTTGTTCGGGTTCCTGTTGCTGCTGCTGGTTCCGGTCATCTCACACGCACAAAATGCTATCAGCAAACGCACAGCTGCCATTATCGGCATGCGCAAACGCCTTGAGCGGCTATTGTCTCGCCATGCTGTTGATGCAATGCGCGATGAGAATGCAGCTGATAAACCCCAGGGCAGGCGACGTGAAATGACGGTGTTTTATTCCGATATTCGCCAGTTTACCGCATTTTGCGAAAATCAAAGCCCGGAAGAAGTGGTTGCCCGCCTCAACCAGATTATGGATTTGCAGGTGAATGAGGTCGAGCGTGCCGGTGGCGATGTCGACAAGTTTATCGGTGATGCCCTGCTGGCCAGATTTGAAGGTAAAGACCGCCAGCAACGCGCGGTGATGGCAGCACAATCTATACAGCGCCAGCTTGACAATGCCGGGCTGCCGCTTGAAATCGGTATTGGCATTTATTCCGGCCCGGTGGTGGTTGGCTTGCTGGGTACTGGCGGGCGCAGCGATTATACGATTATTGGCGACAGTGTGAATGTGGCAGCCAGACTTTGTACATCGGCGCAGCCGGGAGAAATTGTTTGTGATGTGGCTACACTTGCCGGGTTTGAAGATGCCGGTTTTGGCGATGTAGTGCAATTGCAGGTAAAAGGGCGTTCAGAAGCGGTGAATGTCAAAGTGTGGAAAAAACAGTAATTTGCCCGCTATCATTGCTTTCAGGCAATGAGAGCCTTATTACCATCTCGTGATTCTGCTTGTGCGATCTCTGGCTTCAAGGCTTGGTTCTTATGAAAATATCTGCTGGCGGCATTCGTGCCCTGGTGCGCGAAAAACAATATGATCAGGCGATTGAACAGATCGGCTTGATGCTGGCTGATGTGACAGGCGAGAAAATCACTAATGTCAGGATCAATTTTGATCAGTACAGCCTCAACTCGCTGAACGGATTTGCCACAATGGGCAAGGAACGAGAGTTGTTCTTCAAGTTTCATCAGGAAGAAGGTGAAGAAGACACGGTTGAGGAATATTACAATGCCCGGATATTGCAGGATGCCGGTTATCGGGTGACAGTGCCGGTTTTTCAGCGATCGGTTCCCGGTCAGCAGATCGTTATCTATGACCGGGTGAGTGATCCGCGATTATCAGATGTTTGTTCAGCTATTGAACAGGGCAAAAGTACTGTTAGTTCTGAAAATGTGGTTGCAGCCCAGATTGCAGCTGACCGGCAATATGCAGCAATTGCGATAAACAGCCTGAAATATTGTGATGACATTACAGCCCGCAGCCAGCCGGTGATGCAGCTGTTTTACAATCGGCTGGTGGATAATCCCCAAAATTTCAGTGATCAAAAGCCGGGCGGCAGGCTAAGGCGGTTTTATCTGGAAGGGCAGGTTGAATGGCCCGGCCTGTCAGCGCCATTTGCCCATATATGGCAGTTGCCATGGCAGATAAACGGCATTGATTATCGCTTCAATCTCAAACAGTGTTTTGAACAGGCAATGATCAACCTGTCACCAGCAAGGCTGATCCCCGGCCCGGTTATAACTGCCCATGGAGATGCCCATAATGCCAATGTCTGGTATTGTCCTTCAAAAGAGGGCGAACCAGCTGGATTGTCACTGTTTGACCCAGCCTTTGCCAGCGCGCAGATGCCGGCATTGCTGGCTGAAGTAAAGGCCAGTTTCCATAATATTTTTGCCCATCCATTCTGGCTGTATGAGGCAGATATTGCCCTTGAAAAATATTCGGCCAATATTGCTATCAAGAATGACAGGATTTGTGTCGAAACCGATTATTGCCTCAGCCCGCTGCGCCAGCAATTCCTTGATTCAAAGGCTGAAAACTTCTGGGCCCCATTGTTGAATGAACTTGATCAGCGCGGCTGGCTGGCAGATGACTGGGAACAGATTGTCCGCTCTGGCCTGTTTGCCTGCCCGACACTGGTCATGAATTTGCTGGCAGGGGATGACACCAGTCACAATCCGACCAGTTCCCTTATCGGCTTTTGTCAGGCTATTCGCGCTGCCAGCCCACCGGTTAATGATGAAACCGACATGTTTGTCCAGATGTTTGATGCAATCAGAAAGGCAATGTAATGAAAGCAGATGATCTATTCAGCCTGAAGGGCCAGCTGGCGCTGGTAACCGGTGCCAGTCGCGGTATCGGCAAGCAAATTGCTATTGGTCTTGCCCGGTATGGGGCCGATATTATTGCGGTTTCCAGATCAGTTGCCAGCCTGAAAGCCACTTGTGATGAAGTCGAACAGCAAGATGCCAGATGCTATCCGATGGTAGCTGATGTTGCCGATATTGCAACAGTATCGACCTTGTTTGAGCAGATTGACAAGGCTGGACTGCTTCCCGATATTCTCATCAACAATGCTGGTGTGGAACAGGTATCTGCTTCTGTTGAGGTTGATGAGGCCTTGTGGGACCAGATCATTGATACCAATCTTAAAGGGGCGTTCTTTGTTGCCCGCAATTTTGCTCGAACATTACTGGCAACAGGCCACACCGGCAGCATTGTCAATATGGGTTCATTGACTTCAGCTATAGGTGTGCCGACTGCCACCCCCTATACCTGCTCCAAGAGCGGGCTTTTGGGAATGACCAGGGCTTTGTCAACTGAATGGTCGCCTCAAGGGATAAGGGTCAATGCCATTGGGCCGGGATATTTCCGTACTGATCTTACCGAGGAGTTTTACAGGGATGAGCAATGGCAATCAGCCATGCTGGGCAAGATACCCATGGGGCGGTTTGGACAACTGGAAGACCTGATCGGGATTGCGGTTTTTCTGTCGGGCAAAGCTTCAGCCTATGTCAGCGGACAGATATTTTATGTGGATGGTGGCTATCTGGCTTCTATCTGATCAACAATGACAATTTTAGAGCCAGACGGGGGATATGCAGTTGACATATCATCACCCCACTGACAATCTGCCAGGCTTGAATGACCTGCTAACAAGGGGGGACAAACATCACGATGGACCAGATGGTTGAAATTGTTGATGTTTCAAAAAGTTTTGACAAGGTAAGGGCGGTTAAATCTGCCAACCTTTCGCTGCAGCGCGGCGATTTCTTGACCATTGTCGGGCCAAGCGGTTGTGGCAAAACCACCCTGCTTAGAATGATCGCCGGATTTGACGCTCCAGATACAGGAAAAATCAGAATAAATGGCAGGGAGGTTGAAAACACCCCGGCCCATAAAAGATCAATCGGCATGGTGTTCCAGAAACTGGCACTGTTCCCGCATATGAGCGCAGCTGAGAACATAGCCTATCCCCTGAAGATGCGGCGGTTTCAATTCGATACTATTCCTGATCTGGTTGAAAAATACCTGCATCTGGTAAAGCTTGACGGGCTGGGGAAGCGCTATCCACATGAATTATCCGGTGGTCAGCAGCAGCGCGTTGCCATTGCCCGCGCCCTGTCATTCAGTCCTGACCTGTTGTTGCTGGATGAGCCATTATCAGCGCTTGACCGCAAATTGCGCAATGAGATGCAACTGGAATTTCGCCGCATTCAGCAGGAGCTTGGGGTTACCACCATCAATGTTACCCATGACCAGCGCGAAGCCCTTATCATGTCCGACCAGATTGTGGTGATGAATGAGGGTATAATTCAGCAGGCCGGCACTCCGGTTGACATGTATCGCAATCCTGAAAACATGTTCGTTGCCAATTTTATCGGTGTGACTTCGATGCTGAAAGGCGTGGTTTGTGGCAGTGGTAAAAACAGCGTATCGGTAAAAATTGGAGATGCAACAGTAACAGCACGGGCCAATGGAGAGGAAATCGCCATTGATGCTGCAGTTGATTGTGCAATAAGGGCTGAACAAATCAGGATTATGGATATTGACAGCAATGTTGGCGATGATTTCGACAATGCTGTTGATGGTATTATCAAACAAAGAATTTTTGAGGGTGACCGGGTTTTATATGCTGTACAGGCAGATGAACTGGGCGGGGCAATGCTGCATCTGTTTGACCATGACCCCAATTCTCATAATGAATACCCGATAAATCAGCGGGTGAAACTGGGCTGGAATTCGCGTGATCTGTTCGCCTTTCCAGCTGAAACCGTTAAATGAACCAATCAGGGAGTATCAAATATGTCCAAATTGTCGAAACTGAAGGCTGACCGCCGCAGTATACTGAAAGCAGGAACCGCTGCTGCAGGGTTGCTTGCCATGCCTTCAATCCTCATGGCAGAAGAAAAAAAGCCCAAGGAAATTATTGTCAGAGCCTGGGGTGGTGCCTGGGGTGATGCGCTCAAAGCCGGAGTAGCTGATCCATTTACCGCTGCCACGGGTATCAAGGTTCGTATGGACTTTACTGAAGACAATGAAATCAAGCCGAAAATCTGGGCAGCAGTTGATCAGGGACGGGTGCCACCCATTCACGTCAATTGGGACACAACCACCAATGCAACCATTTCTGCCCTGCGTGGAGCAACTGTTGATCTTTCCGATTTGTCCAATCTGAAAGGCCTCTTGCCATCAGCCAAGCCAAAAGGTCTTGAAGGCTATCCGCTGGTCAATACCTATGCCTATGTTTATGTTTGCGCCTATCGCCCCGAAGCATTCCCCGATGGTCCGCCAAAATCCTGGAATGTTCTGATCGATCCAAAATTCAAGGGCCGGGTTGCGCTTTATGATGATGGTATCGGCTTTAATCCAATATCGGTACTGGTCGGTGGCGGCAAATTATCTGACATTCCAGACCACATGGAAAAGGGTTATGAGTTCTATCGCAAGCTGAAAGCCAACAAGCCGCTGCTGGGTGAAGATGCTGATTTCACCACCTGGTTCCAGAAAGGTGAAATTGATGTTGCCTGCACCATCTCGGTGAATGCGCGCGAAGCCCAGCAAAAGGGTATTAATGTCAAATGGACAGTGCCGCAGGAAGGCTGCAAGGTCGATACTGACGGGCTTTGGGTTCCAAAGGGGCTTCCCGGCAATGAAGAATACTGGGCCAAGGAATTTGTCAATTTCGCCCTGACCAGGGAAGCCCAGCAGAAATGGTGCTCGCTTCTGGGGCTACCCCCGGTTTATCCGGGTATCGAGCCGCCAAAAGATCTGGTTGGCGATCCGTCTTATCCGACAAAACCGGAAGACTTCAAAAAACTGATTTCCATACCTTCACCGGTTCTGGTCAAGAACCAGCCAATCTGGTTTGCCAAGTTCAATGAAATCTTCCAGGGCTAGATTTACAGCCTGATAAACCGATAAATTGCTCCGGGGTAATTCCCGGGGCAAAACTTCCCGCAACTGACAAATTTCAATGCAATCACGAAATTCCAAAAATATACCTGCAAGCTGGAAGCTGCTTGATCTGGCTGAAAGACTGCTGGTGACAATATGGCCTGCCAGACTTAACAAATATGTCGGCTGGGGATTTTTGCTGCCGGCCTTGCTGCTGGTTGGAATTTTGCTGATCGGGCTTGGCTATATTATCGAATACAGCTTCCATGAGCTTGATCTTGCCACCTATCGACTGAAAGCTGAATACAGCCTGACCAATTATCACACCTTTATCAACCGGCCTGTCTATTTGCATATTCTTGGTCGTACCATGCTGGCCTCGATAATAGTCACCATCATCACCCTGATACTGGCCTTTCCCTATGCCTATATGCTGGTGCGAACACGCTCGGCAATGATGCGCAAATTCTTGTTGATTGCACTGTTTCTGCCGTTCTTTATCGGCCAGGTTGTGCGCGCCTATGGCTGGCTGATCATTCTTGGCAAGCAGGGCTTTGTCAACTCCATTCTCACCAGCATCGGCCTGCCAGAACTCGACCTGATCTATAATTTTCAGGCAATAGTTTTCGGACTTATCCAGTATATGTTGCCCTTTGCGATCTTGCTGATAATCCCGGCCATAACCTCGATCAGTGAAGATTTTGAACTGGCATCAGAAGGGCTGGGAGCCAACTGGGTATCCACTTTCCGGCATGTGGTATTGCCAATGGCCAAGCCGGGGCTGGTCGGTTCATTTGTGGTGGTGTTCACATTGACCATGACGGATTTTGCCATGCCGGAAATACTGGGCGGCGGGACATCTGATTTCATCGCCAATGCCATCTATGACAGTTTCTTCCAGATATCCAATCCGGGGCTGGGTGCAGCCTTGTCGGTCCTGCTGGTGGCCATAGGTTCTATCATTGTTACCGCAATTTTCTACTTTGCCGGCACCGGCACACTTGGCATAAGGCAGAAAACCAGATGAGGGGTCCAGTATCAAAAAAGCTGATATTGTGGTCACTGGTGTGGTTCTCGATCATCACCATGAGCCTGCCAACCATAATCATTATCGGTGCCTCTTTTACCTCTGGTGAAATGATCCAGTTTCCCCCTGAAGGGTTTTCGCTGCGCTGGTATCAAAGACTATGGCAGCTGGATGATTTTCAGCAGGCCTTGCTTAGAACCTTTTACGTATCGGTGATTTGCACCATTATCGCCATTCCTGTCGGCACTCTTGCCGCCATTGCCACGGTTCGTTACCGGATGCGGTTTCAAAAAACCATACAGGTTTATCTGTTATTGCCATTCACCGTACCGCTGGTGGTATCGGGCATATCGATGATGCTGTTTTTTGGCGAAATCCGCATTCTGGGGCAATTATGGCCGGTCGGGGTGGCCTTGTGCATAATCAACATACCGTTCATGATCTGGTCGGTAAGTGCCTCGGTAAACTCGCTTGATCCCGAACTGGAAAATGCCGCCTATAATTGCGGCGCCCCGCCGGTACAGGCTTTTTTGACCGTAACCCTGCCTGCGGTGATGCCAGGTGTAATTACCGGTTCGCTATTGATGTTCATTCTGGCTTTCAACGAGTTTCTGGTATCACTTTTCCTGACCGATTCACGAACCGTTACGCTGCCGGTACAAATCTATAATTCGGTCCGTTCGGTGATCACGCCTGATCTGGCCGCAGTTTCAGTATTGTATATTGTTTTCGCCCTGCTGGCGATCTGGCTGCTGGACAGGCTTGTCGGGCTGGAAATATTCCTGCGTTCAAAATAACCGGAGTTGTCAAATGTCAAAAAAAATATCTTTTCATGAATTGTCCCGGCTTGATGATGCTCAACGTGCCTTGTTGTTGCAGCGGGTAGAGGGCGATCTGGAACCGGTATTTGCCATGGTGCAGCCGATAATTGATGCAGTGAAGGTCGAGGGCGATGCGGCGCTGGCCCGCTTTGCCAACAAGTTTGACAACTCCCCGGTAAGGCCCGATGAGATTGCAGCCAGTGAGGATGATTTTGATGCCGCATTTGACGCGGTTGATGATGAAATGATCGAGGTGCTTGAATTTTGCTGCGACAATGTCCGCCGGTTTCATCAGGCCCAGATGCCACAGCAAATGTGGATGAAGGAAATGCACCCTGGAGTATTTGCCGGGGAAAAGCTGGAGCCGATTGAAAAGGTTGCCTGTTATGTACCGCGCGGCAAAGGCTCGTTTCCCTCCGTGGTAATGATGACGGCTATTCCGGCAGTAGTGGCCGGGGTTAAAAAACCAGTGATCATCACACCGCCCGGCCCGGATGGCAAGATCGATGCGGCAACCCTGGTGGCCGCCCGTATGGCCGGAGTTGAGAAAGTCTATAAGGGCGGTGGAGCGCAAGGTGTGGCAGCTGTTGCCTTTGGAACCCAGACCGTACCGAGCTGTCACAAGATAGTCGGTCCTGGCAGCCCGTTCGTGGTGGCCGCGAAAAAGCTGTTATCCGACCAGATTGATCCCGGCCCGCCTGCAGGCCCCAGCGAATCGATCATCCTTGCCGATGAAACGGCCAACGGGCAGGTTGCAGCACTGGATCTGCTGATTGAATCAGAACACGGCCCGGACAGTTCAGCCTGGCTGGTCACCAATTCGCGTAAAGTTGCTGAAGATGCGATTAAAGCCATTCCCGGTTACTGGGGCGAGATGAGCACACAGCGGGTTGAGTTTTCATCAACCGTGCTATGCGGTGAGCGCGGCGGGGTGATACTTGCCGATGACATGGATGAGGCAATCGCTTTCGTCAATGATTATGCTCCCGAACATTTACAGATACACGCCAAAAGCCCGTATGATTATCTGGGCGCCATAAAAAATGCCGGTGAAATCCTGCTGGGCGAGCACACCCCGGTCAGTATCGGCAATTTCACCCTCGGGCCAAATGCGGTACTGCCAACCAACGCCGCTGCCATGACCAGATCACCGCTTGGTGTGCATGATTACATGAAGATCATCTCGATCGGCCATGTAACCAAAAAAGGCTATGATTTGCTCAGCCCCTATGCCAACAAGTTCGCCCGCTATGAAGGTTTTGATGCCCATGCCAATGCAGTTTCTGAAATGCGGGACAAGGCTTTTAGCAGAAAATAGACGCACAGCACCGATAGCCGTATCATGGATTGCAAACCCGTAGCGGCAACAATCATATACAATAACTGCCTGCACGTAGTACGGATTGGGCATGCAACAGCTTGCCGAAATAATCCTTTATGACACATCTTTGAGCTTTTCAGCTTTTATCATCCTGTGTGTTGTTTCCTTTATCGCCAGTTTCATCACAGCCACGCTGGGGCTTGGCGGTGGCATGTTGATGCTGGCGGTAATGGCACTGTATCTGACACCTTCAGTACTGATCCCGCTGCATGGAGCAGTGCAACTGGGTTCAAATGCCGGTCGCGCAGCCCTGATGTACCGGCATGTTATCCGGCAGATATTGCCATGGTTTGTGCTGGGCAGTCTGATCGGTGCGCTGATTGGCGGGCAACTGGTCGTTTCATTGCCGGTATCGCTATTGAAGATTATTCTGGCACTGTTCATTTTCTATGCGGTTTGGGCGCCCAGATTCAAAACTGGCAGGCATGGCAACAAGACTTTCCTTGCAGTTGGCATCATATCTTCATTTGTCACCATGTTTGTCGGTGCCACCGGCCCGCTGGTCGCCCCGTTCATCGCTGCGGTCAGCCCCGAGCGCCACAAGGTAGTTGCCACCCATGCAATATTCATGACCCTGCAACATCTGATAAAAATAACAATTTTCACCGCTTTCGGCTTTGCTTTCAAAAGCTGGCTGCCGGTTCTGGCCGCTCTGCTGCTCACCGGCTTTGCCGGGACCTATGCTGGCAGGCATGTGCTGACCCGATTGCCGGAACAGGCATTTCGAATCGGATTAAAGGCGGTGTTGACCGGCGCGGCACTCAAGCTTTTGTGGGGGGTGCTGGTCGGGTAAAAAAGCTCTTTTGCTTTGCCCTGTTGGGGTTTGCAAACCAAAATCCGACATGAGTATAATAGTGCATCAGATATAATTCAATGGAGGTGAACCATGCGAATAGCCATTATCTTTTTAACGTTTCTCATCACAACTTCCACTATTGCTGGACCATTTGAAGGAAAATACCGACTTGATAAAAATTGGAGTTGTACAGATATTGGAATGGATGGAGGTAGCGTAGCCATTCATGGAAATAAGCTGTATGGAGTAGAATCATTATGCACCATGAAAAATCCCACCAGAGTGAGGGATATGGGGGCTATTCTTTATGATCTGGATTGCTGGGGTGAGGGTGAGCAATGGAAATCCAGAATCATGTTGATGAAAACAAAAGGCGGTTTGTTACACATATCAAAAGGGTATGCTTCTATTTGGCTTCGATGTCCCAGATAATATTCCCGGTATTAAACTCCTCTAACGGTCTGGGGTTGTATCCCAAACCATATTTTAATTAAAAACCTTACCCCGTAATCACATTCCTTATACACTTCGCATGCCTGCCGGGACGAAATCCACCTGGGCTGATTGCCCGCCAATCATTACCGTTGGGTCTGCCTTTGGGGTGGTGGCTATTATGTTGCCTTTGCGAATTACCTTTAATCTTGCCGGGCGCAATCTGATGGCGTCGGTGGGGGACTTGCAGTCAAGGATCACCATATCGGCCTGTTTGCCGGGCGCTATGCCATAATCACCAAGCTGCATGGCGCTGGCGGCGCTGGTTGTTATTGCATCGTAACATGTCTGAATTTGCCTTGTACCGGTCATCTGGGCAACGTGCAGGCCCATACTGGCCACTTCCAGCATGTCGTGGCTGCCAAAGCTGTACCACGGGTCCATAACGCAATCATGGCCGAAAGCGACGTTGATACCGGCTTCAGCAATCTCCTTTACCCGGGTCATGCCGCGGCGTTTGGGATAGGTATCGTGGCGGGCCTGCAAGGTTATATTGATCAGCGGATTGGCGACCACATGTATTTGCGCTTCGGCCATTAGTGGCAATAATTTGGACACGTAATAATTGTCCATGGAGTGCATAGAGGTCAAATGCGAGCCGGTTACCATGCCTTCAAGCCCTAAACGCGTGGTTTCAGCGCTCAGGGTCTCGATATGACGTGACATCGGATCATCACTTTCATCGCAGTGCATATCGACCAGCAGACCCCGGTCAGCAGAAATTTCGCATAGTTGTCGTATCGATTCAGCACCATCAGCCATAGTGCGTTCAAAATGCGGAATCCCGCCGACCACATCAACGCCCATATCAAGGGCGCGCAGCAGATTGGTGCGCGACTGCCCGGCCCGCAAAAACCCGTCCTGGGGAAAGGCGACAAGCTGGATGTCCATATAGGGTTTCATGGTTTTGCGAACATCAAGCAGGGCTTCAACCGCCAGCAGACGGTCATCGGAAATGTCGACATGGGTGCGAAGCCCAAGCGTACCACGGGCAATTGACCAGCGGCAGAACTCCAAAGCCCGGTTGCGGAAATCCTCAACTGTCTGGGTCGGCTTCAACTCGCCCCAAAGCTGGATACCTTCCAGCAAGGTGCCGGACTGGTTGATGCGTGGCTGGCCATATGAAAGGGCAGAATCCAGATGGAAATGTGAATCAATGAAGGGCGGGGTTACAAAATTGCCATCAGCATTGATTGTATTTGCTGCCTCGGCTTCCATGGCAGGTTCAATGGCGCTTATCCGGCCAGCGCTAACAGCGATATCTGCCAGTTCATTTCGATCAGAAAGTTTGGCATTTTTTACCAGAAGATCAAACATGGGAATTTACCTCTAAAACGGTTCTTTTATTGCTTGAACCACAAACACTCTAAATCCGGTCGCCACGGCGGAAGGGAACCAGCAGTGCCTTTGGATAGATCATGCGTTTTGACATTACCACCATTGCCGCAATCGACAATATATAGGGCAGCATCAAGAAGAACTGATAAGGGATAATCCCGCCTGCCAGTTGCTGGGCGCGGACCTGAAATGCGTCAAGTCCGGCAAATAACAGGGCACCGAACAATGCCCGGCCAGGTTTCCATGATGCAAATATCACCAGCGCCACACATATCCAGCCACGCCCGTTAATCATGCCAAAAAAGAAGGCATCAAAGGCCGAGATGGTAAGATATGCCCCGCCCACTGCCATCAGCGCACTGCCGACCATTACCGCACCGGTTCTGATATGCAGCACATCAATACCCTGTGCTTCCAGCGCTACCGGGTTTTCACCGGCCATACGCACCGCCCGGCCAACGGGAGTACGATACAGCATATAGATTGCCACCGGGATAATTGCCAGCGCCAGATAGGTCATGGCGGTGTGGGAGAACAGGGCTTCACCCAAAAAGGGCAGTTTTGACAGATATGGAATTTCCAGCGGCTGAAAAGCGGTGATCTTTGGCGGGGTGGTAGAATTGGGCAGGAACATGCGAAATACAAAATAGCTGAGCGATGAAGCCAGCATGGTGATGCCGATACCCGATACATGTTGCGACAAGCCCAAATGCACGGCAAATACTGCATGCAGCAGACCGAACATCGCCCCGATGAAAGCGGCAAACATAATTGCCCCCCACAGGCTGCCGCCCTGAAACACCCACATCCAGCCCACCATGGCACCCATGGTCATGATGCCTTCAATGCCAAGATTGAGAACCCCGGCGCGCTCACAGATCAATTCGCCAATAGTGCCGAATATTAACGGGGCGGCGATCCGCAAGGTTGCAGCCCAGAAACCGGCAGAGATGAACAGTTCAAGCCAATCCATTATTTCCACCTCACACGATACTGAACAAATAGCAGCGACACCAGAACCGACAATACAGACAGCGCCACCAGAACATCTGCGATATAGGTTGGAATATTTATTGCCCGGCTCATTGAATCAGCCCCGACATATATCCCGGCAAGAAAGATTGCAGATGCAATTACTCCCAGCGGATGCAAATTGGCCAGCATGGCAACGGCTATACCGGCATAACCAAAACCGGGTGACAGATCGAGTGTGAGATAGCCCTTGGTGCCAGCAGTCTCGGTAATACCGGCCATACCGGCAAGTCCGCCCGATAACATGGCAACCAGTATGACGGTTTTCCTGATCGAGATGCCGGCAAAGCGGGCAGCATTTACATTGGCCCCGACCGCTCTGATTTCATAACCCCAGATAGTATAGCGCATCAATGCCCAGACTATAAACGCTGCTGACAGTGCCAGCAAAAACCCGATATGCAGCCGGGTGCGCGGCAACAGGGCCGGCAAGACACCCTGATCAATGATTGCAGCAGCCTGCGGCCAGCCCATCGACATCGGGTCTTTCAGCGGCCCTTCCAGCAAGTAATTGACGAATAAAAGGATGATGAAGTTTAACAGCAAGGTGGTTACCACCTCATCCACCTTCAATGTGGTTTTAAGAATTACCGGGCCAAGCAATGCCAGACCGCCGGCAAGCGCACCAACCAGAAACAGGAACGGGATCATTAATGCAGCTGGCATGGTAATAGCACCGGTGCCCAGGATAGTAGCTGCAAGTGCGCCAAAATAAAGCTGCCCCTCGGCCCCGATATTCCAGAATTTTGCCCTGAAGGCCACAGCAGCGGCAAGACCGGTGAAAATCAGCGGTGTGGCCCGGTTCAGGGTTTCAGAAATGGCAAAGCGGGAACCAAAACCGCCCTTGAACAGATGGCCATAGGCAGCAAATACCGATTCACCGGTCCACATGATCAGGCCGGAACAAAAGATGAAGGCAGCTGCAATAGCCAGTATCGGAGCCGAAATGACCCGCAGCATTGAGATATTTTCACGAGGTTCAAGTTGCATTATGCCACCGCATCCAGATCACCGCCCATCATTGAGCCAATTTGCGAAATGCTGGTCTTGCGCACCTCCACAGGTTCTGTGAGCTGGCCGTGATACATCACTGCGACCTTGTCGGCCACTGCGAAAATTTCATCGAGATCTTCTGAAATCAATAATATACCGGCCCCGGCCTGGCGTGCATCCAGCAATTGTTCATGCACAAAGGCAATTGCGCCTTCATCCAGCCCGCGCACCGGCTGGCTGGCCAGAATGAATTTGGGAGAAGCTGACAGGGTTCGCGCCAGAATCAGTTTTTGCATATTGCCACCTGACAGCAACCGGGTCTGGACCTCCATTGATTTGCAGCGAATATCAAACTGTTTGACAAGCTCAGCGGCTCGCTGGCGGCAGGCTTTGAAATCAATAATCCGGCCAAATTTCCACAAGGGCGGCTGGCGCAGATTTTCCGATACCAGATTTTCCCAGACACTCATTTCACCAATTGTTCCGGTATGGTGCCGGTCTTCAGGAATGCGGCCAAAGCCCTTTGCCAGAAATTCACGCGGATCAGCTGTGCTTATTAGCTGGTCATCAATAAGCAATTCACCACTGCTCCATTGCCGGGTGCCCGACAGGACATCAGCCAGTTCACGCTGACCATTACCGGCAACCCCGGCAATGGCAACGATCTGCTTTTCACTGACGGTAAGGTTGATGTCTTTTAGAATGTCATCCAGATACAGGTTTTTCATCTGGATAACCGGGCCACCGGATTTGACCTTGCCGGCCTTTGGTCTTGTAACCTTGTGGCCTACCATCAATTCGGCCAACCGGTTCTTGTCGGTGTCTTTGGTGACAACTTCACCAACCATCTTCCCGTGCCGCAGGATTGCCACCCTGTCGGAGATGGCCATAATCTCATGCAATTTGTGTGAAATGAAGATCACCGACATGCCGGTAGCCACCATATGGCGCAAATTATCGAATAATTGGCTGGTCTGATCAGGGGTGAGAACAGCGGTTGGTTCATCCAGTATCAAGATTTTAGCGCCTCGATACAAAACTTTCAGAATCTCGACCCGCTGGCGCTCGCCAACCGACAATTTGCCAACAATGGCATCGGGATGGATTTCCAGATCATATTGTGCTGCCAGTGCTATCAGTTTTTTTCTGGCAGTCGATACTTTGGAAGTCAGAGAATAAAGGCTTTCGGTTCCCAGCATGATATTATCCAGAACCGTCATGTTTTCAGCCAGGGTAAAATGCTGGTGCACCATGCCAACCCCGGCCTTTATCGCAGCATCGGTCGAGCCGTGTGGCAGTTCCTTGCCATCAATTTCTATGCTGCCGCCATCAGGCACATAATGGCCGAACAATATATTCATCAACGTGGTCTTGCCGGCACCATTTTCACCCAATAGTGCTACTACCTCGCCGCCGCTGACCGAAAGTGAGATATTGTCATTTGCAATGAGCGAGCCAAACTGTTTGCTCACCCCCTTGATGTGGAGAGTTGCCATGAACCAGACACCGCAGGATTTGCTGACAGCGAGGAGGTATCCCCGCTGTCATTATTTTGTCAGAAAGTGGATTTTGGCTGTTTGTCGTTAATCTCGACAGTAAACTTGCCAGCCATGATATCGGCCTGAACCTTTGCAACCCTGGCCTTGATATCATCTGAAATTTTACTTTCAAACTCATAATAAGGAGCAAGGCTGGCGCCGCCTTTGGCCATCATGGTCCATTCCTTGTAGTCCCTGGCTTCAAACTTGCCGGCAGCAACTTCTGCTATGGCGTTGTTGATTGCCGATTCCATATGCCACAAGGCGGAAGTGACCACGACATCCTTGCCGTTTTCTTCCTTGTTCATGTCATTGACATTGCCAAAGGCCAAAATGCCTTTTTCACGCGCTGCATCAACCACACCGGCACGTTCTGCATAAAGAATATCGACACCGGTTTCGACCTGGGCAAAGGCTGCTTCCTTGGCCTTGGGCGGATCATACCATGAACCGATGAAATTGACCTTGAACTGGCATTTGGGATTGGTTGCCAGTGCGCCATTCATGAAGGCGTGGAAAAGACGATTGACTTCACCAATAGGATAGCCGCCAACCATGCCAATCTTGTCAGACTTGGTCATTGAACCGGCAATCATGCCCATAAGGTAGCAGGGTTCATGAATGTAATTGTCAAATACGGCAAAGTTCTTGCCATGCGGCTTGAACGGATCACCCATAAGGAAAGCAACATCTGGATAATCATCAGCAACCTTGCGGGCTTCCTTGGAAATGCCAAAAGCCTCGCCAATAATCAACTGAACGCCAGATTCAGCATATTCACGCAATACCCGGACATAGTCGGTATTGGCAACTTTTTCTGAATATTTATAGTCAATGGTGCCTGCCTTGGCAGCAGCATCACACGCAAGATGCAAACGCGCATCCCATTTCTGCTGGATAGGCTGGGTATAGATACCGGCAACCTTGACCTTGCCGGCCAGGGCCGACAAAGGGGCGGCTGCCACACCAGCTGCAATTGCTGCAAACCGGATAAAATCCCGCCTGTCCATTTTCCCGATTAAACTCATATCTTCTTCTCCCGTGTTGGTTTTGTTTTTGCCAGTTAAGAATTGTGGCTTATCTTGACCTTTGCAGTCAATCAGTTATTGATCTGATTGCAGCAGTTTGACCAAATAGTCAGTATTTCAACCTGAATAATCCACAGGCTGATCAGTTTTTACAAACATACGGGGAAAATCAATGCAATATGTCAACTCAAGCAATTTAACATATTGCGATAATAAGCGACAATACTGACCAGGGATTCCAGATCCTGAAATACGTCGCACTGGCACTCAAAAAGGTTCACTGAAACTCAGCAAATACTGCAAGTAAACCGGACAAAATCAAAAGGGAAATAGAAGGATTACAGTATGATCAAACCATACAACAGGCCTTTGCATACAGCTTGTGCATTGGTCATGGCGTCCAGTTTCAGCCGTGCTGAGGTCATATGCAAGTTGACTGTTCTCTCTGAGATGCCAAGGATTACGGATGTTTCCCAATAACTCTTGCCAAGAGCACACCATTTGAGACAATCCAGTTCTCGTGATGACAATTTCTGATGCGTCTCTTCACAAACATCACGCATTGTCTGGATTATTCTGGAATGAAAATATGTGGCCAATAATTGCAAATCAGCCATAAAGGAAGTTTTGAATTTCTTCCAGTCCTGATCATTCAGGTTCGAATTTACAGAGAAAACAGCATTTTCACCATTGGCACCGCGTATGTTGAATGTCAGTCCCTGTCTGGCCATTCCCAGATTTTGCCCGTCACGGAAGAAAGCTTTGTGTTCATCACACAGCGGTTTCAGATCTGCCCAGTCCACAGGCACCACACTGCCAAGCCCAGCTTTTACAGTCGGATCATTTTTTGATATATCAGCTTCAACATACCATTGATCCCAATCAGAACCATAGGTGTGAAGAAGATAGCAGTCACCACGATTTGGCTTGGGCAGATTTACACATAAATAGGAAATATTTTGTATTTTATATGCTTTCTCAACCCGCCCGAGAAACTCAATACCTGATGGCCCGTCTTTTACTTTCCCGATCTTATCGAGCAAGTAAATCAGTTGCCTGCACACTTTGTAACCCTTCTTACCCTTAGTCTTTCAGCCCCCAATAATGGCCTTTCTAAATTTACGATTATCCAGAAAACTTGAAATGTAAACACTGGAATCGCATGCAAGAAGCTTCATCCATAACTTCACCAAGAGAACAAACTACTTTCTGACCCCAAGCTCCCTTTTATTATGGAAACCCTTACCAGTGTATTTTGTCACTTTTAATAATTGGTAGCAATGGGCGCAAAGAGATAATTATCACTTTAATCAATAGAAATGTGAATATAACTGGATTAGCCAATCCATCGGCCATGGTAATTGGAAAAAAAAGAATGATATGTCAATCTTTAAGGGTAATTCAAAATTGTACTCAACGTAACGTATTGTTAGTTTGAATATGCCGGTCAAATCCTGCAGTTTCTAAAAAAGATCAATATCACCAGAA
The DNA here is from genome assembly GCA_026990765.1 of Hyphomicrobiales bacterium. GTDB lineage: Bacteria > Pseudomonadota > Alphaproteobacteria > Rhizobiales > Aestuariivirgaceae > JALWJW01. Next base: position 24,424 of record JALXCV010000028.1, read on the forward strand.
CAATCATCTATCTGCGACTGTCCTTTCATGCTGACAATCAAACTCTCAAGTTTCAGCACAGAATAAGCATTTTTCGGGTCCAGACGCCAATTATCCGGTGCCTGTTTTGCCAGGGCGTTGAGAAAGTCAGCCATGCCGTCCAGAGTTTGACTTAGCAAATCAAGATTTTGCATTTCACCTGACAGCAATTTCATATCAGCACTATTTTTCACTATTTTTTCTGACAATGACTGTTGCATTCTCGTTGTTACTTCAACACTCATGCGTAATTCATTTTCAACACGAAACAGCTGTTCGGCAATCGTAATTTCGCTATTGTCATTTTTTGTTTTTACCAGTGAAACCATTTCATATAGAGCTTTCTTTATTTCCTCGGAGAATTCACAACCAGAATCTGTTTAACAATTATTCCTCATCTAATTTTTCCACAAAAAGTTGTGGAAAAACTGAAAAAACCAATTTTTTACTGTTGCTAGAACAGTTCGACATCGCCTGAACTGATCTTTTCTGGACAAATTGTCATGACATTTGATGGAATCACCTCTTTGCGACTGACAATCTTTTGCCTGACCCATCCATGTACCGGCCAAAAGCGAATCTTGCGTCCATAATCACCACCATAATTCCCACCACCTATTTTAACCTTTTCGGTTTTCAAAAAATCCAGGGCAAATTTGATGTTTCTGGTTCCGATATCTCCAAGTCCGCGAACAACAGTTGCTCCTCCAAACACCTTGGCTTCAAGATTATGGCGCCGGGCACCCAGATTGAGCAGGCCATTTATAAGCAACTCCATCAGGTGAACCCCGTAAATCTGGGAATCGGTTTTCACTTCAAGACTTTTAGGTTCAGGCAAAAGGAAATGATTCATGCCACCAACCCCGGCAACCGGGTCACGCATGCAAACTGCAACGCAAGAGCCAAGAATTGTGCTGAGCATCACATTTTGACTGTCGGTCACATATGAAGCCCCCTGCAAAACATGGATCCGTTCTTCTGCTCCATGAACATGGCTCATGTCAGCTTGCCTACGACCCCTTCCAGACATTTTCTGATTCCAGCTGTATCAAAGGGTTTGGCCAGAAAGTTGTTCAGCCCTAATTTGCGACCCTGCTCGATAATCGCCTTGTCATTGCGCCCGGAAACCAGAATAAAGCCTACCTTGGCTGTTTGCTTGTTGCTGCGTACAGCGTGCAATAATTGCAAGCCGTTCATTTTGGGCATGTTAAGGTCTGAAATAATCATGTGCACAGGCCTTGCCAGCACAGATTTGAAACCTTCTTCCCCATCCTTGGCAATTCGCTGATTGACCACACCGATTTCTGTGAGGCTGTTGCAGATCAACGCCCGACTGACTGTCGTGTCATCAACCACCAATACTTGTAATTGTTTTGCTAACGGCATTGTTTCCCCGATTTTCTTTTATGAAGGATTAAAGATTTCTTTGGC
>JALXCV010000029.1 GCA_026990765.1 Hyphomicrobiales bacterium
CGGCGAATGCGATTTGCAGGATCAGGCTGTCGGTTATGGTATTGACGAAAGCCGTTTCCATGAGAAAAAACGCGTGGTTGAAGATACCAATATCGGCCCGCTGATCAAAACCATTCTGACCCGTTGCATAAAATGCACCCGTTGCGTGCGCTTCACCACTGAAGTGTGCGGAATTGAAGAACTGGGCGCCACTGGCCGCGGTGAAGATGTTGAAATTTCCACCTATCTGGAACAGTCACTGACCAGCGAATTGCAGGGCAATGTTATTGATTTATGCCCGGTTGGTGCGCTGACTTCCCGGCCTTATGCTTTCAGGGCCAGGCCATGGGAACTGCGCAAGACTGAAACCATTGATGTGATGGATGCGCTTGGCTCCAATATCAGGGTAGATGCACGTGGTCGCGATATATTGCGAATTCTTCCGCGTATCAATGATGCCATCAATGAGGAATGGATTTCCGACAAGACCCGTTTCGTATTTGACGGCTTGAAAGCCCGCCGCCTTGATCAGCCATGGGTGAAGGTGGATGGCAAGCTGCAACCTGCTGAATGGGATGAAGCCCTTGCTGCCGCAGCTGAAAAAATCAGCGAAACCAAAGCTGAAAAAATCGGCGCAATTGCCGGTTCCCTGTCAGGTGCTGAAGAAATGTTTGCCCTTAAAACCCTGATTGAAGGGCTTGGCTCGGCCAATATTGACTGCCGGGTTGACGGCTCCAGCTTTGATCCGGAAAACGGGCGCGATACTTATCTGTTCAACTCCTCCATTGCCGCCATTGAAGAAGCTGATTGCCTGGTAATAATCGGCTCCAATCCGCGACTTGAGTCACCTGTACTCAATGCCCGTATCAGAAAACGCTGGCTTGAAGGTGATTTCCCGATCTCGCTGATCGGTGAAGCAACCGAGCTTACATATGACTACAAGCATTTGGGAGATGGCCCTGATGCTCTGGAAAAACTGGCAGAACGCAAAACCCCGCTAGGTAAAAAACCGATATTCATAATCGGTGAAGCTGCCTTTGCCCGGCCTGATGCTGAAGCAGTTTTGGGCCTTGCAGCCCGTGTGGGGCTTTCGCTGGGTGTTGTAAGTGATGACTGGAACGGCTTTAACATTCTGCACAATTCAGCAGCAATGGTTTCCGGTCTGGATCTGGGTCTGGTTCCTGGCGATGGCGCTATGGATGCAATGGCAATGGCCAAAGGCGGTGTTGAAGTGCTGTTCAATCTTGCTGCCGATGAAATTGACATCAAGGATGGCCCGTTTGTAATCTATATAGGCTCACATGGTGATCGCGGTGCCCATCGTGCCGATATAATCTTGCCAGGCAGCGCCTATACTGAAAAATCAGCCATCTATGTGAATATGGAAGGCCGGGCACAAATGACCGAACTGGTGGCATTCCCGCCGGGAGATGCCATTGAGGACTGGAAAATTTTCGAGGCGCTTGCGCAAAAACTTGAAAAGCCACTGGCTTTCAGTTCAATTGAACAGCTGCGCAGCGCCATGTTCAAGGCGGCCCCGCAACTGGCTGAACATGGAACCATTGCCAAGGCTGGCAGCAAGGGTATTGAACAACTCGCCAAAAGCCGCAAAAAACCCAAAGCTGCGGCCTTTGAAAATGTGATTACAGACTTCTTTTTGACCAACCCGATTGCAAGGGCCTCAAAAACCCTTTGTAAATGTTCTGATGAACGCTACGGTCAACTCAAACAGGCAGCGGAGTAGGATATGCTGGAAATAATCATCACTCTTGCCCTGATCGCCCTGCATTCACTGGCTATTTTGGTGGTGCTGCTGATCGGCATTGCCTATCTGATCTATATTGACCGCAAAACCTGGGCGGCAGTGCAGATGCGCCGCGGTCCCAATGTGGTCGGTGCCTGGGGGCTGTTGCAATCCTTTGCCGACATGCTGAAATTCGTCACCAAGGAAGCAGTTGTTCCAGATGGCGCCAACAAGATTGTATTTCTGGTCGCTCCGCTGGTAACATCGGCTCTTGCCCTGTCGGCCTGGGCGGTTGTTCCGGTTGCAGAAGGCTGGGAAGTTGCAAGCCTCAATGTTGGTATTCTGTTTATTTTTGCTCTCAGTTCGCTGGAAGTTTACGGCATTATCATGGGCGGCTGGGCATCAAACTCCAAATATCCGTTCCTTGGTGCCTTGCGCTCGGCAGCGCAAATGGTTTCCTATGAGGTTTCAATCGGCTTTGTAATGATCACCGTGCTGCTTTGCGCCGGTTCGCTCAATCTTGGCGATATTGTCCTTAGCCAGAAAACCGGACTTGGCACCTCACTTGGACTTCCCGGTTCATTTCTTGACTGGTACTGGGT
>JALXCV010000030.1 GCA_026990765.1 Hyphomicrobiales bacterium
GTTCTTGTAATAAAGCTCACCGCCCTCTTTCACAGCTTCAACATAACCTTCACTACCTTTTGCATTGGCATCGCGTATCGGGTTGGTCAGCTTGAGCAAATTATAGCTTTTACCATAGACTTTTAATGTGGAAGGCGGTGCCGGATGCACTGTGCGCAATTCAACCGGTGAAGCCGAAGAAGGTTTGATCTTGTTATAGGTAATCCAGCCAACACCACCCATTATCAAAACCAGTGCTGCAAAGCGCGCAATTGCCATCTTTGGCGATCCAAGCAATGAAATAATAGGGGCACCGAACCGGCTTGCGGTTACATCATTGAAAGTTGCAACCAGAATTACCGCAACTGTGACAATAACCATATCCTGCAGTAACAGTGATTGCGGCAAGGGTGGCGTAATCACCCGGGTAAACAATATATAAGCACCGGCAACTGTCACAATTGACAGTAATAATGGATGTGTCAAAAACCGTTTCATAATCACTCCGGCAACTTCTTCAAATAATCAACAATCAGGTTCAGTTCACTGACCCGCATCTGCTCGCCAAAGTCCTGTGGCATCAGGTCAGCTTCAAACCCTTCAGCAATCTGGGCATTGGGATCCAATATGGATTTGGCAATAGCTGCATCATCCATTCGCTTGCCTATTCCATTAAGTTTCGGACCAAGATCAGCCTCTGAACCTTCAAGATCATGGCAGGTTGAACAACCAAACTTTTCAATCGCTGCCACCGCATCAGTTGCTGGACCATCCTCCTCATCGCCATCGTCACTGGCATCTGCAGCAGGTGCTTCACCAGCACTTGGCAATGGCACAGTAGGATCAAAACCTGCCTTGTTTTGCAGAAATGCTGTAATTGCATTCATTTCAATATCACTAAGGGAAACCGGGGCCTTGTTGACAACCGGCATTGGCGAAACCGTGTCATTTGTACCTTTCTTGCCATATCCGGCCACAACAAATTTTGATGGTTCACGCATTGATTCCAGCAAATATTCCTCAATCGCCCCGGCTCCATTCTTGCCCTTGGCAACGCCTTCATAACGCGCATCAACCAGCCTAGAAGGCAGGGTCTGGGACAAATCATCCATCAACAAATCAGGTGCCCGGCCAAGATTATTGTGACACAGGGTACATGTACCCTTGCCGGTAAAGAGCCTTTCGCCCAGAGCGATCATCCCGGCCATATCAAGCGATCCGGTATTGATTTCTTCTTCGGCTGGCGGGTCACCCTGCACCTGCGGCAGAATATTGGCAAATCCGGTAAATGCCAGCAATACAAACAGCGAAAAAATCATAACGCGCGCAAAAGTCATGAAGGTGTCTCCTGCCTGGTTGCTCCAAGTCTTGATAGCCAGAAAACAAACACCATCACCGCCATGAATGACAATGTAATAATGGTGATTGTGTTACCTGCTTCACCAATGGTTGGAATATATGCTTCGGGTGATTTGTCTTTCATGATTGTGTAGACATGCCAATGGGTTCTAAGACTTGAGCGGATATAACCCATCAGGCCCATCAGCCATGTAAAGGCAACCGGCAGCACAAACAGCGCATATTGCGAACGATCCGACATCCGGCCCCAGTGAACAGTGGTGGTTTTGGCTCCGCGCAACATGAATATGTCAATTATCACCGAGAATATGATGATCGACATGGTGGAAATCACCTGCGGCACCGAAGCCCCAACCTTGTAGACTGTCGGGGTGATGTAACCATAAAGACCGGCAAACACTATATTGACAATCCCGGTCACATAAAGGGCAATGATCAGCATGTTCCCTGCCCTGGCCCATTTAACGGTTGGTATCCGGCTGGAGCGGTAAAACATCTGGAATGACAGGAAGGTAAAGACCAGCATCAGATTAACTGCGGTATTTTTGGCTGGCATAATTCCCAGCGGCCCCAGAAACTTGTGATGGGTTCCACCAAGCTGCCGGATTTCCTCGGTAGTCAAAATCAGTGAATGCGGTGTTACCCACACCAGAAAGCCACCGACAATAACCAGCATGATATATTTGACATATTTTGAATATTTCTGCCCGTTTTCAGTGCGCATCAGACCGCACCACAAATAGTAATTTGCCGCCAGCATGATGGTGCCGATCAAAATGGCCTGAATAATAAACAGCCAGGCAAGAATTCCACCCATGGCGGTAATGCCCATCTGTTGTGAATAGGCATAGATTTCCGCCATCAGCCAGTAGCCGGCAAATGGCAATGGCAGGAACCCGGCTATGGCAATAAAGTTTGAAGTATAGCCCATCCAGTCATAATGGGCTTTTACCTCTGGATCTTTTTCTGACAGGAACATATAGGCCGCATAAGCCCCCACTATCGCCCCGCCATAGGCAATATTTGCTACAAATCTGTGCAAATTGACCGGATTCCACAAAGGATTGCGTGTCGCTTCCCACACCGTGCCAATCACTGCCCCGGTTGCCGGATCAACACCTGAAGGCGACATCATGAAAGTTGCCCAGGCATTGGCGATAAACATCAAGGTCAGGCCAACCGTATTCAGAACCAGACCAATCGACATGTGAAACCACTTGCGGTTTCCATAGCGCATGGCATTCCATGAGTAAAAATAGATATAAAGCGTTACAGATTCCAGCAGGAACAACAGGGCATATATCAGCATTTGCCCCCTGAACACCTTCATCAGATAACCCATTAAATGCGGATAAAGCAGAAACAGCGCCAGTGCCAAACTACCGCCAAACAGCGCCGTCAATGAATAGGCCGACATGGTGATTTTCATGAATTCATGCGCCATGTTGTCATAGCGCTGATCACCGGTAATCTTTCCCATGAATTCTGTGGCAATGGAAAACAGCGGCACGGCCAGCACAAAGGCAGCAAGAAACAGGTGCATCTGCGCCACCCCCCAGACAATATCGCGTGAACTCATACCGGCAAAATGGGGATAATCGGCTCTGGTCGGTTGTGGAGCTCCCGCCAGCTTTTCACCAGCTTCCCCGGCGGCCTGCGCCAGATCAGGAAATAATGCCACCACGACAGCTAACAGCAATAAAATATATACAGGTCTGGCCAGTTTCATATCACCTACCTCGGCATCAGATTCATTTGCACCGGCAGACCTTGAGCTTCCATGATAACCCAGTCCATCGTGTGAAAATACACCGCCCACACGGCCAGAGCCGCGACAAGAACAATCCACCTGTTAGTTAACAATTTCGCCTCCATGAGAGCATTTCATCTATTGCCCAAACCCGGCAGTCAGCACCACAAATCAAAACAAGTTTACTCAAGCCCGATCAACCAGAAAAATTAATGTGTCGATACTATCCCGTGGTCGTAAAGCAGCAGCCACCAGAAAAAAACCAGCATTGCTGCCAGTGTCAGATAAAATACAGTCTTGCCCAGTATTTCACTTTTTTGCTGTTGCTGTTTCATCTATCCCGCCTTCAGGTCCGTACAGATTCCTGCCTGTTTTCATGATCTAAAGCAAAAACAGCCATTTATGTAAATGACAAGCGTCATTGAGGTTGACTGAAATCAAACCAATTTCAGCGGCATACCTGCAACAAATGCTCCCGCAATCTTTCCTGATATGCCAAAACTGTTTCACCCTCACTTCTGGGTATTAAAAAGATCAGTTTGGCCGCGACAATAAAAGGCCGCCTGGATTTGCTTCCCACCGGTTCTGAACTGGTAAGAATAAGCCCTACCCGCTCAATTACCCCTTCACGATCAGCGCAATAGCGCGGGATGGCCGAGTTATCTGCATATTGTTGAGCATAGGCAAATGCCAGCAGCATCACAGCACCGGCAACTGCAAAAACTATGATGATTCTATGCACCGTCCACCAACTCGCCAATGGCGGCAACCAGCTTGTCCCAGCCAAGCTCTTCCAGTGGAATGATCCTCACATCAAGCACCGCCGCCTTGCCCATAAGCGCCATGTAACGCGGCTGGTCTCGCACTTCATCTATCAGGTCAGCGGTTACCAGAACCGCAACCCGGTCATTTTCTCCGCCAAAATGATCAGCCAGATTATCAGCTTCATGCAAGGCATCCATCAACCGGTTCCGGTGTTTGCGATTATGCGATTCGAACACAGAACCAACCGCCTTGCATGAGGTGAAACCCAGTCTGTTGCCTTTGCGCAGGATCAAATCAACCTCGTTCTCACCATGATACTCGCCATGTCTGCCCTTGACTTTCCAGCTAAGACTTTGGGAAAAAACCGCTTCATCAGCCCCGGCCTCCATAGCTGCCAGCCATGCAAGCTCTTCCAGCCAGCCGCCGCTTATATAGCGTATATCCCTGTTTGTGGCCGGTTTGTGCCTGTCATTGTCTTCCACAATCATGTTCATGGCAAACATTTTTTCAGCAATCAGATTGCCATCATCACACAAATCTTCCCGCCTGATTTTGCCGGGTCGATCCAGCAGACAATTCCTGATTGGTTCAAAGGCCGGATAGTTGTTTCCGATAGAATTGGTCAGATGCGCCCTTTGCCGCGCCAGTTCCGCATCCCCGCTAACTCCCTTGAAAGAGGCATTATGCGAAGCCAGCAAGCTTTCTATCGTATGTTGATCTGAATCCATTCAAGCAATTTACAACTCCTGAGCAACTGAGCAAGCACCGATTTTATTTTTTAATTGTTTTTTTACGATTTCTGCAATCATTTTCAAATTTAACGGTTCTTTACATTCCTTGCCTCATAGTTCCTGCATGTGGACAAGCAATTTTCAGGGGCTTTCAAGAAAATGAAAATATTGATGATTGGTACAGGTTATGTGGGTCTGGTGACAGGAACCTGTTTTGCAGAAATCGGCCATACAGTTATTTGTATGGACAAGGACGAAAACAAGATTGCCGAGTTGAAAAATGGTCGAATTCCAATATTTGAACCTGGTCTTGAGAATATGGTGGCCAATCACAAGAACTCCGGCCAGCTTTCATTCATCGATAATCTGGATGATCTGGGCAAGGAAGTACCAGATTTTGTATTTCTGGCAGTAGGCACTCCCTCACACAAGCTGACCGGTCAGGCTGATATGTCATATGTCTATGCCGCTGCTGAAGAAACAGCGGCCAAACTGGCAAGGATGAAATCAGAAGGTTTCACTGTATTTGTTACCAAATCTACTGTTCCGGTCGGCACCAGCCACAAGGTTGAAGAACTGATTGGCAAATATCTGCCAAAAGAACGCTTTGCGGTTGCCTCCAATCCAGAATTCCTGCGCGAAGGTGCCGCCATTGATGATTTCATGCGCCCGGACCGTATTGTTGTCGGCTCTGACAGTGAAAAAGCCCGCACCATGCTTGAGCAGATGTACCGCCCATTGACCCGGTTGGGCTATCCGCTGGTTGTCACTTCAACAGTTGCCACAGCTGAGCTTATCAAATATGCAGCCAACGGCTTTCTTGCCACCAAGATCACCTTTATCAATGAATTGTCACATCTTTGCGAAAAAGTTGATGCCAGAATTGATGAATTGTCCCTAGGCATTGGTCTGGACAGCCGCATCGGTGACAAGTTTCTCAATCCCGGCCCCGGCTATGGCGGATCGTGCTTTCCCAAGGACACTCTGGCCTTGATGATGACAGCAGTTGATTATGATGCACCGCTTGAAATCATTGAAACCGTTATCCGGGCCAATGATCGCCGCAAACACCTTATGTTCCAGAAGATCCGCAAGGCGGCAGGCGGTGATGTATCGGGCAAGAAAATCGGGATTCTTGGACTTGCATTCAAAGCCAAAACCGATGATATGCGCGATTCACCAGCTCTTACCATCATACCGGCTCTCAAGCAGGCCGGTGCTGAAATAACTGCCTATGATCCACAGGCCATGAATGAAGCCAGACAAATGCTTCCTGACATCAATTTTGCTGAAAGTGATGAAGATGTCTTCAAGGATGCCGATATTGTGGTCCTGATCACTGAATGGCGACAATTCAAATCTATCAACTGGAAGAAAGTCTATGAAACAATGAACGATCCGGTTGTGGTTGACCTGCGCAACATGCTGCCAATCACCCAGATGCGTTCACTGGGCTTTACCTGCCACACAATCGGGGGATACACTGATGAGTTCTAATTACACTATTCCACCACGCCCGCAAAAACGGGCGCTGGTCACCGGGGCTGCCGGTTTTCTGGGGTCAAATCTGGTTGACAGATTGCTGGCTGAAGGTCACGAAGTAATTGGGCTTGATAATTACTACACCGGTCGCAAGGCCAATATCGCCCATCTGGCCAATAATCCGCATTTTGAAATGGTGCGCCATGATATCCGCGAAACCTATCTGGCCGAGGTTGACGAAATTTATCATCTCGCCTGCCCTGCTTCCCCGCCATTCTATCAGAACAATGCCATTGCCACGACCAAGATCTGCTTTCTGGGCACCTTGAATGTTCTGGGCATGGCCAAGCGCACCGGGGCCAAACTTCTGGTTGCTTCAACCTCTGAAGTTTATGGCGATCCCGAACAGCACCCGCAAACCGAATCCTATGTTGGAGCCGTTAATCCGATTGGCCCGCGCGCCTGCTATGATGAAGGCAAACGCGTGGCTGAAACCCTGTGCTTTGACTATAAACGCCAGCACGACACCACCATCAAGGTAGTGCGGATTTTCAACACCTATGGCCCGCGCATGAATGCCGATGATGGCAGGGTGGTTTCAAACTTCATCGTTCAGGCCCTGCAAAATCAGGATATAACCATTTATGGCGATGGCGAACAGACCCGCTCATTTTGTTATGTTGATGACATGATTAACGGATTCCGGGCATTTATGGATGCTGATGACAGTGTCATGGGACCAATCAATATGGGCAATCCTGGCGAATTCACCGTTAAGGAACTGGCTGAAAAAGTTATCGCCATGACCGGTTCCAGCTCAAAGCTGACATTCAAGGAATTACCGGCTGATGATCCAAAACAGCGTCGTCCTGATATTACCAGAGCCAAAGAACTGCTTGACTGGCAACCTACTATCAAGCTGGACCAGGGACTGGTTAAGACTATTGAATTTTTCAAGGGCGTTTTGGCCCAGCAGGCTGCATAATTCTGTAAAGGTACATCATGAAAGTTCTGGTCACCGGCGGTGCCGGTTATATTGGCTCACACACCTGCAAGGCTTTGGCAAAAGCCGGGCATGAAATCACGGTTTTTGACAATCTGTGCTATGGACATCGCGACTTTGCCAAATGGGGACCGCTGATTGAAGGTGATCTGGCAAACAGGGAAGAAATTGAAAAGGCTCTGGACAGTCAGCGCTTTGACGGAGTTATCCACTTTGCCGCCTACGCCTATGTCGGTGAATCAGTTGATCACCCGCAAAAATATTACCAGAACAATGTCGTTGGCACTTTGAACCTGCTTGATGCAATGCTTCAACATGATGTGAAAAATATAGTATTTTCATCCACTTGCGCCACATATGGCATGGTGACAAAGGTGCCGATAACTGAAGACTTTGATCAGGCCCCAATCAACCCTTATGGTCACACCAAGCTGATGATCGAGCAGATACTGAAAGATTATGATCATGCCTATGGTCTGAAATCAGTTGCCCTGCGCTATTTCAATGCCGCCGGTGATGATGCCGATGAGGAAATCGGCGAATGGCATGACCCGGAGCCGCATCTGATCCCGCTGGCAATTCTTGCCGCCCTTGGCAAGCGCCCTGCCCTTAAAATTTTCGGTACAGATTACCCAACTCCTGACGGCACCGCAATCAGGGATTATATTCATGTTGCCGATCTGGCGATGGCACATGTGCAGTCACTGGATTATCTGCAAAATGGTGGCGAAACCGGCCAGTTCAATCTTGGAACCGGCAATGGTTATTCCGTCCAGCAGATAGTTGATACAATCGGCAAGGTATCTGGCACCCCTGTCCCGCATCAAATGGCGCCGCGCCGCGCCGGTGACCCGGCAGAACTGGTAGCAGATGCCTCAGTGGCCAAACAGATATTGGGCTTTAATCCAACCAGTTCCGATCTTGAAACCATAATCAAAACCGCCTGGAACTGGCACAAAAACCATCCTGTACCTGATTAAGCCAGATCGCGATCACACATAGCGAAACACAAACACTGCCCAGCATAGTGAGATCACCAGCGGCCACCACAAGATCGTGCTGACCAGCCCTATCCATGCCAGCATGATATAGGCGCTGCCGACCAGTGTGATAAACAGCCGGTCACCGCGGGTAGTGTCGATCATGAACACTCCGCGTCTTGGATCACCACCGGGGCGGTAATATTCCCATACTCCCATCGAGGCGATTGCCGCAAAGATGAAAAGGAAGAATGCTGCTGTCGGCCATGTCCAGGCCATCCATGTCAAACCCATATCCTTGCTCCTTTCCTGCTACACCCTGCCCATGGCAAAGCCCTTGGCAATGTAATTGCGGACGAAATAGATCACAAAGGCACCCGGAACGATGGTCAGCGTTCCGGCAGCAGCCAGCAGACCCAGCTCATACCCGGATGTACTCGCCGTTCGCGTCATTACCGCGGCAATCGGCTTGGCGGCAACCGAGGTCAATGTCTTGGCCAGCAACAGTTCCACCCATGAGAACATGAAACAGAAAAACGCTGCCACACCAATACCTGCCGCAATGGTCGGGATAAATATCTTCACAAAAAACCTTGAGAATGAATAACCGTCAATATAGGCAGTTTCATCAAGTTCTTTGGGCACACCTGACATAAAGCCTTCCAGTATCCACACCGCCAGCGGGATATTGAACAGGCAATGCGCCAGCGCCACGGCAATATGAGTATCAAACAGGTTAAAGGCTGAATAAAGCTGGAAAAATGGCAAGGCAAATACTGCAGGCGGTGCCATCCGGTTGGTCAGCAGCCAGAAAAACAGATGTTTGTCACCCAAAAACCGGTAGCGCGAAAACGCATAAGCTGCCGGTAGCGCCACCGATACCGAAATAACCGTATTCAGCCCCACATAGGTCAGCGAATTGAGATAACCTGTGTACCATGTCGGATCAGTGAATATCTTGATGTAATTATCAAAGGTAAATTCCTGTGGCCACAGGGTAAAAGCCCCAAGTATCTCATTGGTGGTCTTGAATGACATATTGATCAGCCAGTAAATCGGCAACATCAAAAAGAAGATATAAAAAGTGGGAACGATCCAGTTGGTTCGCTTGGTCATTCTTCTTCTCCTCGCATCATCAATGTGTAGAACAGCCAGCTGAGCAACAGCACAATCAGGAAGTAGATCAGCGACATGGCAGCAGCCGGTCCCAGGTCAAACTGGCCAAGCGCAATCTTCACCAGATCGATTGACAACAAGGTAGTGGAGTTTCCCGGTCCCCCGCCCGTCAGCACAAATGGTTCAGTATAGATCATGAAACTGTCCATCAACCTGAGCAGTACCGCAATGGTCAATACCCGTTTCATTTTTGGAAGCTGAATATAACGGAAAATCGCAAATGGCTTTGCCCCGTCAATTCTGGCTGCCTGATAATAAGCATCAGGGATTGATACCAGTCCGGCATAGGCAAGCAGCACTACCAGTGAAGTCCAGTGCCACACATCCATCAGGATCAGGGTAAACCACGCATCACCTGGCTGGCGGGTAAAGTTGAAATCAAACCCCATGGAATTAAGCACATGACCCATAAAACCAATTTTAGGCAGGGCAAATATATTCCACATTGCGCCAACAACATTCCATGGAATGAGCAATGGCAGTGCCATCAGCACCAGACAAACCGATACCCACGGCCCCTTTCGCGGCATGGTCAGGGCAATGGCAATGCCCAGCGGTATTTCAATAGCCAGAATTGTGAAGGTGAATATCAATTGTCGGCGCAGCGCTTGATGAAACCGGTCCGAGTGCAGAATCTGCTTGAACCAGTCAAGACCTGACCAGAAAAACTCATTATTTCCAAAAGTTTCCTGCACTGAATAATTGACAACAGTCATTAGCGGAATAACCGCGTTAAACGCCACCAGCACCACCACAGGAATTACAAAGAACCAGGCTTTCTGATTTACCGTCTTGTTCATTTGTTTCCCTCCTGCTCAACCAGCCAGCCATCGGCATATATTCTGGTTTTGTCAGCGTCAAAGGCGATACGGGATTTGCCCTCAGGCAGTTCGTCTTCTTCATCCAGCAAAAGCTTTAGCTCCAGATCATCTTTTTTGACTGCAACCACCCGGTGCCGCCCGGTATCCGCAACTGATGTCACATCAACTTCAATACCGCCCTTGTCAACAAAACTGACAAATTCCGGTCTCACACCAACAACAACTTCACAGCCATTGGCGTTGAAACCATCCGCATTTGCCACTTCTATAACTTCGCCACCTACCCTGACCTTGCCATTATCAATATCGCAGGCCAGAACATTCATTCCCGGCGAGCCAATAAAGTGACCGACAAATATGTGTTTCGGTCGCTCAAACAGATCAATCGGAGTGCCGATCTGCACAACAACACCTTCATCCATCACCACCACCTGATCAGCAAAGGTCAATGCTTCGGTCTGGTCATGGGTCACATAGATCATGGTGCGGTGAATCTGTTCATGCAGTTCTTTCAGCTTGGAGCGCAATTGCCATTTAAGATGCGGATCAATAACTGTCAGCGGTTCATCAAACATGATTACATTCACATCAGAGCGAACCAGCCCGCGCCCCAGCGAGATTTTCTGCTTGCCATCAGCCGTTAACCCGGAAGCGCGGGTTTTGAGCCTGTCAGTAAGCTCCAGCATTTCCGCTATTTCATGCACCTTTTTATCAATCTCGACCTTGTCAACCCCGTGGTTGCGTAATGGAAAAGCCAGATTGTCATAAACACTCATCGTGTCATAAATCACCGGGAACTGGAAAACCTGGGCAATATTGCGCTGATCAGGCTGCTGGTCAGTAACATCAACATCATCAAACAATACCCGACCGTGGCTGGGTTTCAGCAGGCCGGAAATCAGGTTAAGCAGGGTTGTCTTGCCGCATCCAGACGGCCCCAGCAGCGCATATGCCCCGCCATCATCCCATTCAACATCAATCTGTTTAAGCGCAAAATCCTCAGCACTTTGCGGATTTTCCATATAGGAATGTCTAAGATTATCAAGCGTGATTTTCGCCATCAGTCCACACAGCTCCCATCAGGGTTAAAAAACATTCCCTTTGATATATCAGCATAAAATGCCACTTCAGAGCCAAGCTTGAGGTCAAAGATTCCGCGAACCTGTGATATCCAGACATTTTCGGCAAATGCAAAATGAATAAGGCTTTCCGAACCTGAAATTTCCTTGACCTGAACCCTGCCCTTTATTTCAAGCTGTTCAACACCCGATTTGACCGGAGTTACATGATGTGGTCGCAAACCAAAGATATATTCACCATCACCCAGCTTGCTGTCACCGGCTGGCCAGTTCAGACCACCAGCGGTTTCAAATACATCACCTTTGCGGCTAATGCTGATCACGTTAATTGGCGGATCGGAAAACACCTGGGCACTCAGCAGGCTGTCAGGAGAGCGATAAACCTTTCCGGTTTCACCAAATTGCACAACACTGCCCTTGTCAAGCGCTGCAGTGCGCCCCCCAAGCAGCAATGCCTCGCCCGGCTCGGTAGTGGCATAAACCACGACACAGCCCCGGTCAGCAAACAGCTTGGGCAGGTCATCACGCAATTCCTCGCGCAACTTGTAGTCAAGATTGGCCAGAGGCTCATCCAGCAGCACCAGATCAGCATCCTTGGCCAGCGCTCTGGCAATCGCCGTTCTTTGCTGTTGCCCGCCGGACAACTCAGACGGTTTGCGATCCAGCATTGGCGTCAGTTTCAGCATTTCAGCCAGAGAACCAACCCGTTTCTTTATCTCGGCTGCATCAAATCCGGCAACATGAAGCGGTGAGGCTATATTGTCGAAAATCGTATAATTGGGGTAATTGATAAATTGCTGATACACCATGGAGACATTGCGTTTTTGCACAGCCACCCCGGTTACATTCTTGCCGTCAAACCAGATTTCACCCTTGCCGGGCTTTTCCAGCCCCGACATCAGGTGCAACAGGCTGGTTTTTCCTGCCAGCGTCGACCCTAAAAGAATGTTGAAAACCCCGCGTTCAAACACAAGGCTGGTTGGGTAAATATGTGTTTCAGCCCCTACCTGTTTGACCACATTCCTTAACTCAAGAGACATTTAACCTGAACCTCTATCCGGCAATGCCAGCGCCTGCCATTTGTTTGAAGACGAAGTGAAAACAGTATCCCCCAAAACTTGAAAAGGTGCCAGCCTGAACTGTTGGGGGCTGGCTGGCACCTTCACTGGTTAATCAGGTGTTTTTACGCACCGGACTCTCATTGAGCCTATTTCGTAGCCCACCGTTTCACCAGCTCTTCATATGCTATGGTCTGGCCTTGGGGTTTTTCATTAGCCAGCTTGGCCTTTGCACCACCCTTGCCGAGCCATTCTGAAGCGTCTTTTTCAGGGTTGAGACGCGGGCCGCAACCACCATAGGTTTTGGCTTTTTCATCAGCTCTTTGCATTCTGGCCATGACAGTATCCATTTCATGGGCCAGACGATCCATAGCCTGTTGCGGAGTAAATGTACCAGAGTTCACATCCCCGATATTCTGCCACCACAATTGTGCCAGTTTTGGATAATCAGGTACGTTAATCCCGGTTGGTGTCCACAATACACGGTCAGGTGAGCGATAGAACTCGATCAGACCACCAAGTTTTGGAGCACGCTTTGTGAAACTTTCATCATTAATGGTTGAATTGCGGATGAAAGTCAGACCGACATGGCTTTTCTTCACATCAACAGTTTTGGAAACCACAAACTGTGCATAAAGCCAGGCAGCTTTTGCCCGTTTGGTTGGTGTTGATTTCAGGATAGTCCATGAACCGGCATCCTGATAGCCAAGTTTTTGACCTTCAACCCAATAAGGTCCATGTGGTGATGGAGCCATGCGCCATAATGGCTTGCCATTATCATCAACCGTATTGTTGCCTGAACTCTTGGGGGCAACCATGGAAGCGGTAAATGCCGTGTACCAGAAAATCTGCTGGGCAACATTACCTTGTGACAGTGCTGGAAGTGACTGATAGAAATCATAGTCAGCAGCCCCTGGAGGTGCATAATTGCGCAGCCATTCATCCCATTTGCGAATTGCATAAACTGCAGCAGGGCCATTGGTGCCACCACCACGGGTTACAGAAGCACCTGAAGGATTACATGAATTGGCTTCCATGCGGATACCCCATTCATCAATCGGGCGGCCATTGGGCAGACCTTTTGAACCTTCACCAGCCATTGACAGCCAGGCATCGGTCATCCGCCAGCCAAGGTCAGGAGCACGCTTGCCATAATCCATATGACCATAAACAGTCTTGCCATCGATGGTTTTTACGTCTTTTGAGAAGAATTCGGCAATATCTTCATAGGCTGACCAGTTTACCGGAACACCCAGTTCATAGCCATATTTGGCCTTGAAGCGCTTTTTCAGATCTTCGCGATCAAACCAGTCCTTGCGGAACCAGTACAGATTGGCAAATTGCTGGTCAGGAAGCTGATACAGCTTGCCATCAGGACCAGTGGTGAATTCCTTGCCGATGAAATCATCAACATCAAGCATCGGATTGGTAACGTCTTTACCTTCACCAGCCATCCAGTCAGTAAGATTTACCGCCAGTTGCAGGCGTGAATGCGTACCGATCAGATCAGAGTCATTAATATAGGCATCATAAAGATTGCGGCGAGTCTGCATCTGTGTTTGCACAGCCTGCACAACTTCACCTTCACCAAGAACCTGATGGTTTACCTTGATACCGGTGATTTCTTCAAAAGCCTTGGCAAGGGTCTTTGATTCATACTCATGTGTAGGAATAGTTTCTGAAAGAACATTGATTTCCATGCCCTTGAAAGGTGCAGCAGCCTTGATGAACCACTCCATTTCCTTCATCTGGTCAGCCTTGGAAAGGCTTGAGGGCTGGAATTCATTGTCCACCCATTTCTTGGCTTCGTCCATTCCGGCAAAAGCAGTAGGTGAACCAATTAACATTGCAGTTATTGCAACGGCAGTCAGTAATTGTTTTTTCATTTTCATACCTCCCTGAAAAATGAATACCAACACGATATTTGAAAATTTATGAAAGTCAATTGAAAATATATGAAACCTTGCAGAATTACCGATAAAAAACTAGACTCTCGCCAGCAAAAAACAGGAAAGCCATATAATTGATCGAACCAATCATCCCCAGACATACAGATATTCTGGCCATGGCACGCGCTTCCGGGCGTGTTACTGTGGACGGGCTGGCTAATAATTTTAACGTAACCCCGCAAACCATCAGAAAAGACTTGAAAGAGCTTTGTGACAGGGGGTTGCTTAACCGGGTACATGGTGGCGCGGTGATTGCTTCGGCCATCACCAACTACCGATATGAATCACGCCGCCACCTGGCTCGCAGCGCCAAGAAAACCATAGCCACATCTGCTGCCGAACTCATCCCCAACTCATGTTCAGTGATGATTTCCATCGGCACCAGCGCCGAACAGGTAGCCATGGCGCTTCGTGATCATGACGACCTCATGGTCATCACTAATAACATTCATGTTATCAATATTTTATCAGGCTTCACCGGACGCGATATAGTTATAACCGGCGGGGTGGTCCGCCATGCTGATTCCGGCGTTGTCGGTGAAGCGGCAATCGATTTTATCCGCCAGTTCAAGGTTGATTATGCCGTTATCGGCACCTCCGCCATTGATAGCGATGGAACCCTGTTTGACTTTGACTATCGCGAAGTTACAATCTCAAGAACCATAATGGAATGCGCCCGCCACACTATACTGGTGGCTGATGCCAGCAAGTTTGAACGCACCGCCCCTGTCAGGGTAGCCCACATTTCGGGCGTCGACAGTTTCATTACCGACAAACCGCCATCTGAGGAACTGCAAGACCTCATGCAGGAAAACAATGTCAATCTGGTAATAGCTCCCGATGATTCTGTCAGTAGTGAAGAAAATGACAATATGGATTGAAGGTTCACTTTTTTTCGTTTATGTCTTTTTATTTCGAAGCAAAACGAAACCTGACATCTGGAGAGTATCATTTCCATTCTCAAAATAAACAAATCTTATGACATCGCCATCATTGGTGGCGGCATAAATGGTTGCGGAATTGCCCGCGATGCTGCCGGTCGCGGGCAGTCGGTTTTGCTGGTAGAACAAAGTGATCTGGCCAGCGCCACTTCATCGGCCTCCACCAAACTCATCCATGGTGGCCTTAGATACCTTGAACATAATGAGTTCTCACTGGTGCGCGAAGCCCTTACAGAACGCGAAGTGCTGTTGCGTCAGGCCCCGCACATAATAGCCCCGATGCGCTTTGTGCTACCGCATCATAAAGGCTTGCGCCCGCGCTGGCTGATCCGGCTTGGCCTGTTTTTATATGATCATCTGGGTGGCCGCAAAATTCTTGAAAAATCCAAATCGCTGGACCTGACAAAAGATATTGCCGGCAAGGCCCTGAAAGACAGTTTCACCCGCGGGTTTGAATATTCCGACTGTACGGTCGATGATTCCCGCCTGACCGTGCTGGCAGCAATAGATGCCAGACAACATGGCGCCGACATCAAAACCTGTACCAGGCTGACAGCTGCCACTCCTGAAGGCAATCACTGGCAACTGACCCTGGAAGATACAAGCACTGGCAATACCATTGCAACTGAATGCCGGGTTCTGGTCAATGCTGCCGGTCCATGGGTATCCGAGGTCACAAAAAACCGTATTCATACTCATTCCAAATCCGGTGCCCGGCTGGTCAAGGGCAGTCATATTGTGGTCCCGGCAATATTTGACCATAAAAAATCTTATATATTTCAAAATGATGATGACCGAATCGTGTTTGCCATCCCCTATCAGGGCAAATATACCCTGATCGGCACAACCGATGTTGATGTAAAAGGCGACTTTAACGACCGCCAGATAACAGAAGCGGAAATCGATTATCTTTGCCATGCGGTAAATGTCTATTTCAAATCCCGTATAACGCGCGATGATATTGTCTGGTCATTTGCCGGCATCAGACCGCTTTATGATGATGGCGCGACCGCAGCTCAGGAAGCCACCAGAGATTATGTGCTTGAACTGAGTGGCGATGTCGACAACCCTGTCCTGCTATCGGTTTTTGGCGGCAAGATAACCACTTTCCGGCATCTGGCTGAGGACGCACTGGATCGCCTGTCCCCGTTTCTGGAAAACCCCGGCCCCGCATGGACCGTCAACAGCACCCTTCCCGGCGGTGACTTTGCCCATGATGGAATTGACAGGCTGATTACCAGTATCAGCGCAAAACACTCATATCTGCCCCGTGAACTGGCAGACCGGCTCGCCCATACTTACGGCACAAACAGTTTTCAATTGCTGGATGGTTGCACCAGTATTGATGATCTTGGAATATTATTTGCAGACAACCTGTATCAGCGCGAGGTCGATTATCTTATTACTCACGAATGGGCCAGAACCAGCACTGACATCCTGTTTCGCCGGACAAAACTGGGCATAGATTTCCCGGACGAGGCCAAAACCCGGCTTGAAGCCTACCTGACAAAGCAGTGATCACCCCTTTGCCACAACATTGAAGAAACAGACAAGTATCAGGCTGCAAACTTCATCTGGGCAGCAAGACGTTTGGCCAGATCTCTGGCGTGATCATCACCCAGGCGGGAAACGATGTCCAAAAGATTCGAGCGATCCTGACCATTATCAAGTTGATAACGCGTCAAAAGATATTCAATCAGCAGTCCGCCATGGCGATGTTTGGCCAGATGGGCGGGCATTTCGGATAATTGCCGCGAGGCATCACAGGCTGCAAGCACAATATTGAAGCATGAAAGCGGCAAGCCTGCCCTGGTATAAATCCCTTTGAGGCTGGCAGCATTACCGGCCTTGATAATTTCCAGAACCCTTGTCTTTGTCTGATTTGACAGATAGGCCAGCGCCCCGGCCATAACCTGCATTTCACCCAGACAGGCAGAACGAAGAATAACCGAAGGTGTCATCATCCCCTTGTTGCACACAAATGGCACCAAACGCTCCAGTTCTGTATCAGAAGCACTGCTCATTATCTTCAGCAAGGTGGTTTCTTCAGCATCAACCACAATTTCTTCAGCATCATTTGCCGCAACCCAGCCGCGCTCCAGCATCAATGAATGCACCTTGCCCGAAGCCCGTTTGGCCTGCATGATCCGAACCTCCAGCGGCAGATCACTGCGCGCCAGCAGTCGTTCAACAATTTCCGGCACCTCGCGAAAACGAGTATAAAGACGCCGGTAATATTGCGCCTTGATGTGAATGGCCTCATTGTCCAGCAATGCAGCACATACTTCAACTTCAGTCTTGTCACAAATATAGGCAATGGCCTCATCTGCAAGATTTGCCCTTGCTGCAATGATGAGTTGTCTGGCCTGATCACCAACTTTCAAAATCGCCATCATCCGAAAATTGTCCAAAGAAGGTGTTTCTGCCAGAAACGGCAAGGCAATATCACTGTCATCAGCAACAATCGAGAACACCACATCAGGATGCAAATCTTCACACTTAGCCAGTTTTTCAGCCAGTTCAATACGAACCTGTTTCACCGGATCGCTGGCAAGTTTTAACAATGTTGGAATAATCGAGCGTTTTTCATAATCAGAAGCTTCACGGTCAGCTGCCAGTTGCGCCAGTTGCCCGGCCAGCCTTACCCTTGCCTGAATTCTGCCTGTTTCAATAATCTCATCAAAAACACTTGTGTTCAAACCTTGTTCCTGCTGCATACTCAAAAAGCTCACTTGTCCTGATACGACCTGCACCCGGTCACTAACTACTCATGAGCCTTGATCGTAAAGCCTATTGATTAACAAGCGGTTTACCATGTTTATTAGTAATTTGAGGCTTGGCTGACTACTCACCAGCCCCGGTTTCAACATCATGTGAAGCCTCGACATATTCTTCAGCAACAATCTGCACTGCAACCGGCGTCACATGGGGTGCAACCTGAATATAATCAGGCGTATCATCGGGAGTTTCAGGCCGCATGAACATCCGGTAAAGGGCATAAAACCCGAGTCCGCCATGAATTGCAGCCAGGGAAATCATAAACCCGTCGCTTCCCATTTTCTGCATGAGAAAGCCTGAAATGACCGGTCCGATAATCGCCCCGACCCCATATAGCAATACCAGCTTGGCACTGGCACCCAGCATCTGGTTTTCATCCAGATAATCATTGGCATGCGCCAGCGCCAGCGAATATAGCGGAAAGGATATTGCACCAAACAGGCCGATAAACCCGATCAGCCATAAGGGAGTGTTAAAACTGGTAAACAGGATGATCAGCGAAATGCCAAGTGTCAGCAATGCCAGCCACATCATCACAATACGTCTGTCAAACCGGTCTGACAGGCTGCCCACCGGGAATTGCGAGACGATAAGCGCCACTGACGGCAGCGCCATCATTATAGACACCTGGGCAAGCGACAACCCATGCTGGGTGCCATAAATTGCCCCCATGGCAAAGAACGTCCCCTGCCCCAAACCGGCGGCAATGGTGCCAACAAATGCAAGCGGTGAGGAAACATACACATCTTTCAGGCTTACAGGCTTGGGCATATCTATCGCCGGGGCCTGCACCGGAGCCAGAGAAATTGGCACCAGCGCCAGCGATACCAGTGCCGATACCACAATGAAACGCACAAACCCGCTTGGATCACCAAGATTTAACAAAAACTGCCCGCCACCATTGGCTGCGTAAGATATGATCATATAGACCGACAGCATCTTGCCGCGATCAGCATTGGATGAAGCTGAGTTCAGCCAGCTTTCCACCACAATTGCCAGTCCGGCCATACACAATCCGGCAATGAACCGCATGCAGAACCACCACACAGCATCCACCCATAAGGGCACCAGCAAAATTGCAGTTGAAACCATGGAGGCAAAAGCGGCAAAAACCCTGATATGCCCTACCCTGGAAATAATATTGGGGGCCAGCATCGATGATACCAGCATGCCAATATAAAAGCCTGACATAATGAAGCCGGTTACAGTTTCTGAAAAACTTGCATTTACCGCCTCAAGACTCACCAGCGAGCCTTGCAGCCCGTGTCCAAGCTGCAACAGCGCCACACCGATGAATAATGGCCAGACGGATTTCAACCCGAAAGACATGACAAAACTCCACAATGAATGAAAACCTGAGGCTTCAGGTGAAATACAGGCTTCAATTCACACCAGCCTGTTCCCATACAAGTCTTCTAACACATTATGATTTGGGAATTGGTTCCATTCACGGCGGAAAAAAGTTGATTTACGTCACCGGTTCACACAACACCGGCCTGCATCAGCTTGTTGTCAAGAATTTCCGCATCATATGGCTTTACCATATAATCTGAAGCGCCCTGCCAGATTGCCTGACCAATCCGTTCTGAATCGGCCCGCTCGGCACAAAATATAACCTTGGGTTGATGCCCCCTGGCACCATTGCGCAGATGTTTAAGGAACGCCATTGCATCCATTGATCCAGCTTCATCAGGCAAGACAATCACATCAGGCATTTCCTTGTCGCATTTGGCCAGAGCCATATTGGTATTGTCAGCTGATGTTATCTCAAATCCGTAATCAGCAAGCAGTTTTTCCAAAAGACCTGTATCTTCGCTCATCTGGCCAATAATCATACATTTTGTCATGTCAATTGTTCCCTCAAAATACATGGTCCTGCCGTCCTTTGCGAATTACTACTGACACGAGTCCTGCACACTAATTATTAACGGAAGATTAACAGGTTTTTCCACAGTCATTCGGTTTGTTATTATAATGTTGTTTCAATAGGTTACAGAATTTACCGGAATCATTGTCAACAGCTGTGGAAAACTTTTGTTCTCATTATGTGCACGACTCGCTTAACGACTCGCCAGAATCGGCACACAACTGCCAGTTGAGCGCATGTTCTATACATGTTCCCGGTGTTTGTAATCGGTTCCCGGGCTATGATAAAAACACAATGTGAATCACCAAATACAGGGGAAGCAAAATGGCCGGATTGTGGTTTGAAGAATTTGAAGTAGGCAAAACCTATTCCCACCCGATCACCAGAACCGTCACCGAGATGGACAACACCATGTTCTCATGCCTGACGATGAACCCGCAACCATTGCACATAGACCGGCACTTCTGTGAAGGCACCGAATGGGGCCAGCCATTAATGAACTCGCTGTTCACCCTTGGTTTGATGATTGGCATATCGGTTAATGATTTGACACTGGGCACAACCATTGCCAATCTGGGAATGACGGATGTGAAATTCCCTGCCCCGCTGTTTCAGGGTGATACTGTCAATGTAACCACCGAAGTAATCGACAAGCGTGAAAGCAAGTCGCGCAAAAATGCCGGCATAGTATCTCTTGTCCACCGCGCCTATAAACAGGACGGAACCCTGGTTGCCCAGTGCACCCGTCAGGCTTTCATGCGCAAGAAATCATAAAGGAAACTGGATATGCGCTCCTGGCTGTTCGTTCCAGCTGACAGTGAGAAAAAGATCGACAAGGCCTTGTCTGGAAAAGCTGATGTGGTCATTCTCGATCTTGAAGATTCTGTTGCACCGGCAAACAAGCAGATTGCCAGACAGATTGCCGCTGGCACCCTGAAAACCCGCAATTCTGCTTCTCCCCTTGTCTATATCAGGGTCAATGCCCTGGACAGCCAGATGACAGCTGATGATCTTGAGGCAATTATCACCGCCCGCCCCGATGGCATAATGCTGCCCAAGAGCATTAATGGCGGCCATGTCGAACAACTGGCTCAAATGATGCGCGAAGCAATACCCATTATCGCCATTACCACCGAAACCGCCGCTTCACTGTTCAATCTTGGAACCTATGGCAATCTTGATGCTGATCTGGTTGCCATGAGCTGGGGCGCTGAAGATTTATCCAGCGATCTTGGTGCCAGCAGTTCCCGCACTGAAACCGGGGAACTGACCGGACCTTATAAACTTGCCCGCTCCTTGTGCCTGATTGGCGCATGCGCAGCCAATGTGCAGCCGGTTGACACTGTTTATGTTGATTTTCGCAATGATGAGGGTTTGAAACAAGAATGCGAAGCTGCTGCCAGAGACGGTTTTACCGGCAAACTGGCAATCCACCCCGCCCAGATTGATATTATCAACAAGGCATTCACCCCCAACAGGCAGCAAGTCGATGAAGCACAATCCATAATTGACGGGTTCGCCGCATCTCCCGGTCTTGGTGTTATCTCCATAGGCGGGAAAATGTATGACAAGCCACATCTGATACGGGCTGAAAGATTGATGCAAAGAGCAAACCGTTATAAATAAGGCAAAATATCCACCCCGTTTATTTGGCGTTAATGAAACCTTGTCATTATCTCTCCTGATCCAATGGAAAAGCGGTTTTAGGGCGGAGAGACCCATGGCAGCAGACAACAAGCCAGCAGAAGCATCTAGTGAAAAAAAAGCTAAAAAGGTCAAAAAGACCAAAAAAACAAAGAAGCGCAGGCACAGCAGTATCCTTACTCCTCTGGCAGGATTGTTACTGGGTGCAGCCATAATATGCACACTCACCTGGTATGGCGCTCTGTATTTTGGTGAGTTTCTGGCAAAATATCAGGCAACCCAACATTCCCAAAGCTGGACAGACAAGGTCTTGCGGGAATTCAGGGACCCGGAAAAATCATTCACCACCGGCAAGCTGGCAATAGTTGAAAAATACGCTTTGAGTGACTTTCAAAAGGGTACAACAATCTATCGCTATAATCTGATTGATGCCCAGGGAAATATTTTCTGGTCATCTGTACGCGACAGGACCGGCATATGGTCTTCGGTTCGTGACAATCTTGGTCTTGTCAGCAGCAGCAAGGTTTTTGCCGAAAAAATCAAGAATGGTGAAACCTATTCCGTATTCTCCCGCATTTCCGCCAGCAAGGTTGACGGTTATCTGGCCCGCCAGCCAGCCGACAAGATGGATTTCAATGCCATGCGGTCTGTAACAAAAACCGTAATTCCTGTATTGGACAGCAAGGGCAAGGCAATTGGTGCCTTCATGCTGTTCAGTGATGTTACCGACCAGCTTTCATGGTTCAATCAGCGGGCCAAACAGGTCGCAATGTTCCTTATTGCCATTGTGGCACTGGTATTCATGGGAGTTGCAATACTGATCGCTTCTTATGCCCGACAGCGTTCAAAATATATCAATGCTCTTAAAACTTCAGAACATGAAGCCCGCATAATGGCTGAACAATTGCAGGTAATGAATGATGATATTGTCAATCTCAACCTTGAGCTGGAAGAAAATGTCAGAATATTGCGCACTACCCAGGATCAGTTAATCCTCAATGTTAAAATGGCCCAGCTTGGCCAGCTTGCTGCAACTGTCGCCCATGACATACGCAATCCACTCGGTTCGATCAGAACCTCCACCTTCCTGATGCGTCGCAAATATATCAATGAACATCCAGAAATGGAAAAACAGATTGGCCGTATTGAAAAGGGTATTGAGCGCTGTGAAACCATTATCTCCGACCTGTTGGGATTCACCAGAACCCCGGAACTGAAAAAGGAAATGATCAATCTGGATCAGTGGATCGTTGATTTTGTGCACGAACAGGCAATGGAAATGTCGCGCAAGATTTCGTTTGAGTGCGCTCTTGGGCTGGAAGATAAAGAGGTACTTGCCGACACCGGACAATTGAGCCGGGCAATCACCAACTTCCTGTCAAATGCCAGCGAGGCCATGATCGGCAAAGGTGAGCACAAACCGGAAAATCCAACCGAGAACCCGACAATCACCATCACCACCGCCCTCACCGACCGTGGTGTCGAAATATCGGTTACGGATAATGGTCCAGGTTTCTCCCCTGAAAACCTTAAAAAAGCCCTGGACCCACTATTTACCACCAAGAAATACGGCACCGGACTTGGCCTGCCTGCCATAGAAAAGATATTTGAGCAGCATGGTGGCGGGCTGGAAATCAAATCCATTCCAGGATATGGCGCCACCATAACCGGCTGGTTCCCGGTAAAAACCCGCAGCGAAAAAAGCCAGCCGGCAAGAAAGACTGCCTGAATTTAAGCAAATTTGGCTTGCCTGAACAATCTTCAGGCAAGCAACTCCCCTATTTCTCTCACACGCAAACTGATTTTGGATTCTCTTATCAACCATCCAGCTTGACAGCATGTCATGGCAGATAATCCTGGAATCATTGACTGGCAGATTGGCATCTGAACAGACACCGATAATATCAGCAGGATTATCAATAAAGACGTTTCCACTCAAATATCCGGTAAAATTTTTACATTTCAGACCGTATGTTAATAACGATTGCCCACTGACAAACCCGACTAAAATTTTAATTGAGCAGTTTCAGGGTATTTGGTTTTCCTGTTAGCCCCAACCTTGTCGACAATCTGCAAACCACCGGAAATCCGGCAAAATCAATGAGCCAGTATTTTTTGACCAATTACATGATATTTCATGTAATCGGGCAGACAAGCCTCAGATTATATGTACTTTTTCTAATATACACAATTACCATTTAGACATCCATGGTGACTGGTTGGTGTTTTTCGCTTGCCTAACAATCATAGCTTCATCATAATATCAGACAAAATCATGGAATAAATTGTGTAACAATATTATCATGATGAAAGATTCCTGTTGCGTATTGTTTCAGAATAGGCAATCTTTGAAAATAATAAACACCCTTGATCGGGCGTAAAAACCATACGGAGAGGAAACAGTAGTCGATGCTGAAGGCAGTCAAACTCTACGTTAAATATGTTGACTGGATCTGTCTGAAACTGGGCAGGATCGCAATGTATTCTATTTTCTTGATGATCGGCGTTCTCATGCTGGATGCCGTAACCAGAAACATCATCCACTATCCACTGTCATGGTGCGTTGAGATGGCCCAGTTTCTAATAACTGGCTACTACTTTGTCGGCGGCCCCTATTCCATGCAACTGGGCGAACATGTTCGCATGGATCTGATATATGAACACCTGTCGGTAAAAAACCGGGCAAGAGTTGATGTTGTAACCAGTTTTTTCCTGCTGTTTTACCTTGGTATCCTGCTTAGAGGCGCACTTTCCAGCACCGCTTACGCTATCAAGTATAATGAACATAAATTTTCCATGTGGAATCCATCGATGGTTCCGATCAAAGTTCTCATGGTCTGTGCAATCATACTGATGCTGCTCCAGACAATATCAATCCTGTTCAAGGACATTGCCAAGGCAAAAGGAAAAAACTTCAATGAGTTATGAGACCATTGCAATATTAATGTTCACGTCAATGATGATCATGATGTTGACGGGACAGAGGGTTTTTGCCGCAATCGGATTTGTAGCTACTGCTGCCGCACTTTCATTATGGGGTACAGGTGCCTTTGAAATGCCGTTTAATGCCGCATTCAAACTGTTTAACTGGTACCCGCTTTTGACCCTGCCGATGTTTATCTACATGGGATACATAATGTCAGAATCCAAAATTGCTGACGATCTGTACGATATGTTTCACGTCTGGTTTGGCGGCATAAGGGGCGGTCTTGCCATTGGTACTATTGGCCTGATGGTGGTAATTTCCGCCATGAACGGACTGTCTGTGGCCGGCATGGCAATCGGGGCAAGTGTTGCCCTTCCTGAAATGCTCAAACGCAATTACGACAAGATAATGATTACCGGGGTCATTCAGGCCGGCTCATCACTTGGGATATTGGTTCCACCCAGCGTGGTGCTGGTCCTTTATGGCATGATCGCCCGTCAGCCTGTTTCCAAATTGTGGCTTGCCGGTGTATTCCCCGGATTGCTGATGGCCGCGCTTTTCATCGCCTATATTGTCATTCGCTGCAAAATTCAGCCAGAACTTGGCCCGCTGGTTTCCGAAAAAGAGCGCAACATACCAATGAAGCAGAAGCTTAAACTGCTTCGCGCCGGCATCATCCCGTTCCTGATTTTCTTCTTTATGACAGGCCTGTTCCTTATGGGCATAACCAGCCTGGTAGAAAGTTCAGCAGTTGGCGCTACATCAGCTACACTGGCAGCTTTCTTCAAAGGAAGACTGAACAAGCATGTAATGGAAGAAACCTTGCGTAAAACGCTTGGCGTTTCCTGCATGTTCATGTGGATTATTCTGGCAGCACTTGCCTTTGGTGCAGTTTTTGACGGCATCGGTGCGGTCAAGGCTATCAAATCCCTGTTCATCACCAACTGGGAACTGGGCCCGTGGGAAGTGCTGATAATGATGCAGCTTTCCTATCTGGTTATGGGGACATTTCTTGATGATACAGCAATGCTGGTCATCGTTGCCCCGCTTTATGTACCTCTCGTCATTTCATTGGGCTTCAACCCCATATGGTACGGCGTGCTTTACACCATTACCTGCCAGATCGCTTACATGACCCCGCCATTTGGCTATAATCTGTTCCTGATGCGAGCCATGGCTCCACCAGAGATATCATTACCAGACATATATCGGTCCATTATACCATTCGTCCTAGTTATGACGTTTGGACTGATACTTGTGATCCTTTTCCCTCAATTGGCTCTGTGGCTACCGGAATATGTCTCCAGCCGCTAAGTTAAAAGAACA
>JALXCV010000031.1:0-416 GCA_026990765.1 Hyphomicrobiales bacterium
CCCTTGCCCTCAGCGCCCAGTATCAGCGCATAGGGGGCAGGGACCGGAATGGTTTGCAAATCGGTATCTGCCTCACTGTCCAGTCCGATAGTGGTGAAATTCATATCCTGCAGCTGGGCAATGGCGCGTGACAGGTTGGTTACTTCGATTATTGGTACATGTTCCAGCCCGCCAGAAGCAGATTTGGCCAGAATGGCCGAGTTTTGCGGGCTGTTGCGTGAAGTGGTAATCAGGGCCTGAACATTAAAAGCGGCGCAGCTGCGCAAAATTGCGCCAACATTATGCGGGTCGGTTATCTGGTCCAGCAGGACAACCATGCCGAGCGGTTCAATGTCAGAAATGGTTTTGATGGTCAGTGGCAGGACCCTGGCAATCACGCCCTGATGAACTGCATCCTTGCCAACCAACCTGTCAAG